>NZ_LWGL01000054.1 GCF_001722485.1 Cellulosimicrobium cellulans
GGCGGGCCGCGCGGTGCAGCGCGTGCCACGGCTGTGCCGCCGGCGGCCGCGCGCGCCCGTCGGCGAGGTCGAGGTACCAGTCGCCGCCCAGGTGCATGCGGTGCGGGAACGCCACCGTCGCCCGCAGCGCGGGGACGGGGTCCGCCGGGTCGAGCGCGTCGAGCGCGCCGCCCGTGGCGTGCGCGAGCAGGTCGAGGGCCTCGATGGCGCGGCACGCGCCGTTCCACCAGTACTCGTAGCCCTCGTCGATCGCGCCGTCGTCCGGCAGCACGGCGACGTACCGGTCCAGGCCCTCGACCACGAGGTCCACGACGTGCGCGCGCAGCGCCGCGTCGGCCGGGTCGTCGAGCAGGCGCAGCGCCGCGGCGAGCACGTTCCCGTGGATCCACGGGCTCCAGTTGTGCACGTCGCCGTCGAGGCCCAGCCAGTGCCAGTCACGTCGCTCGACGAACGGGTCCACGACTCTCGCGCGCGCCTCCGCCCGCACGCGCTCGCGCAGCCCGGGGTAGCGCGCGTCGAGCACGTCGCCGAGCACGTGGTCCGTCCACGCGAGCTGGCCGACCACCTCGCCGGCGCCGAGGTCGAGGAACGGTCGGCCGACGTCCGGGAGCGCCCAGCCGCGTTCCGCGCGCGCGTCGTCGTGCGCGGGCCAGCACCAGGTGCTCTGCTCGCACAGCGCCCACACGCCGTCCGCGACCTCGTCGACCCACGCGTCCTCGAGCGTGACGGCGGCCGCGACCACGGCGCACGAGAGCCGGTGCTGGCGGGTGAACACCAGCGCCTCGTGCTCGGTGCGGTTGCCGTCGCGGTGCAGGCGCGCGGCGGTGCTCGCCAGCGGCAGCGGCCACGCGGTCCCGCGGTCGACGGTGGCGCGCTCGAGCACGTCCACGACGGTCGCGCGGTCGACGGAGCCGGTCGTGGACCAGACGGCGCGGTCGGTCGCGGGCGCGACGGGCAGCGCGCGGTCCGGGTCGACGAGCAGGGACGCGATCGCGGCGCGGCGGTCGGGCGCAGCGGCGAGCCGCGCGTCGAAGGCCGCGGCGAGCGGGCCGGCGAAGCCGGCGAGGGTCGTGGGCATCTCTCTCCGTCGAGGTATGGGCCCGGCGTCGTCACCGGTGGCGTGATCGGGCGAAGAATCGATCACAACCGATCATAACAGAAGAGTGTCGCGCTTGACAGCGTCTGTTTCTGAACGGTTGACTGCGGAACTGTTCGGTGAGCGTTCCGTCATGGTGACGGTGGTCACGAGCACCTCATCAGCAGCAACGCAGCAGCACAGGGGCGGCGCGCGGGAGCGCCGCACAGCACGACGGAGGACGCAATGACGCTCGAGGGCACCAGGTCGCAGCCGACCGCGGCGCTCGCCACGAGCCCGCTGACCGGGTGGGACCGTGCGCGGTGGGTCGCCCTCGGCGACGCCCTCCTCGCCGCGGTGCGACCCTACGCCTCCACCGGGCACGCGCGGATCACGCTCCCCGGCCCCGAGGGCGGCTACGGCCGCGCCGTCGACGGCCTCGAGGGATTCGCCCGCACGTTCCTGCTCGCCGGCTTCCGCCTCGCGGGCGAGCGCGGCGAGGACCCGCACGGCTACGCGCAGTGGTACGCGGACGGCCTCGCCGCCGGCTCCGACCCGCACGCGCCCGACCGCTGGCTGCGGATGTCCGAGCACGCGCAGGCGAAGGTCGAGGCCGCGTCGCTCGCGCTCGTGCTCGACCTCACGCGCCCGTGGATCTGGGACCGGCTCACGCCCCTGGTCCAGGAGCAGCTCGTCGACTACCTCGCCGAGGCGGTCGGGGACGACACCTACCCGCGCATCAACTGGGTCTGGTTCCGGCTCGTCGTCCAGACGTTCCTGCGCTCCGTCGGCGGCCCGCACTCCCTCGACGAGATGGCCGAGGACCTCGCGACGCACGACTCGTTCGAGCGCGAGGACGGCTGGCTCGCCGACGGCGACGAGCGCTCCTACGACCACTACGCCGGCTGGGCCCTGCACCTGTACCCCACGCTCTGGGCGCGCATGCGCGGCGCCGAGGACCTCGCTGTCCCGCGCCGCGAGCGCGACGTGCGCCTGCTCGACCGCTTCGTCGACGACGCGCTCGCGCTCGTCGGCGGCGACGGCTCGCCCCTGCTGCAGGGCCGCTCGCTCACCTACCGCTTCGCCGCGTCCGCCCCGTTCTGGGTCGGCGCCATGGCCGAGGTGCCGTCGCACTCCCCCGGCGCGCTCCGCCGGGCCGCGTCTGGGATCGTCAAGCACTTCGCCGACCACGGCGCGCCGGACGCGCGCGGCCTGCTCACCCAGGGCTGGCACCACGAGTGGCTGCCGATCGCCCAGGCCTACACCGGGCCGGGCTCGCCCTACTGGGCGAGCAAGGGCCTCATCGGCCTCGCGCTGCCGGCCGACCACCCCGCGTGGAGCGCCACGGAGGAGCCGCTCCCGGTCGAGCGCGGCGACGTCCTGCGCGCCGTGCGGGCCCCCGGCTGGGTCGTGAGCGGCACGCGGGCCGACGGCGTCGTGCGCGTCGTCAACCACGGCACCGACCACGCCCACGAAGGCGACCGCGTCGGCGACGCCCCGCTGTACGCGCGCCTGGGCTACTCGACCGCCACCGCACCGTGGTCCGACGTCGCGAGCCGGGTCTCGCCCGTCGAGCAGACGGTCGCGCTCGTCGACGCCGCGGGTCGCGCGACCCACCGCGCAGGGTGGCGCGCGCTCGGCGCCCGCGTCGCGCAGTCCCCCGGCGAGGTCCCGGTGGGCGTCGCCGCATCGGTCGCCCGCGTGCGCTGGCTCGAGCCCGAGCTCGGCGGCCGCGACCACGGCTCCGGCCTGCCCGGCACGCTGACCGACGCCGGGACCCTCACGACGGTCTCGCTCGTGCGCGGCCCGTGGGAGGTCCGCCTCGTGCGCGTCGACGAGCTCGCCGACGGCGTCGAGGCGGACGCCGTCCGCCTGCGCGTCGGCGGCTGGCCCGTCGTCGACGGCGACGGGCTCGTCGCGGGCGCCGTCCCGCTCGGCGAGGACGGCGTCGTCGCCACCGAGCACCGCGACGACGCGTCGCCCCTGGGCGACCGGTCGAGCGTCGACGTCGTCGACCTCCCGGCAGAGACCGGGACGTGGCGCGCGGTGCTCCTCACCCTCGCCCGGCCCGCGCCCGGCGACACCGACACCCCGGCGCCGCGCCCCGCGGCGCCGGAGATCCAGCTCACGGGGGCAGGACGCTCTGCCGCCGTGCAGTGGCCGGACGGGGAGCGCACGCTCACCGACCTGCCCTGACCCACCCACGAGCCCGGACCCGCCCCGGGCGAGCGGACAGGCCCGACGACGGGCCGCCGAACTCGAAGGAGAGCAAGGAATGAAGCGCACGACCCCGATCGCGATCGGCACCGCCGCCGTCGTCGCACTCACGCTGACGGCCTGCGGTGGCGGAGGCGAGTCCGGCGACGCCGCGCCCGCCGAGGGCCCCGTCACCCTGACGCTCGCCGGCTGGAGCCTGTCCTCCACCCCGGAGTTCCAGACCCTCGCCGACGCGTTCCACGAGGAGAACCCCGACGTCACGGTCGAGGTCCAGGAGTACGCGGCAGGCAACGACTACGACACGCAGATGACCGCGGACCTCGCGGCCGGCACCGCGCCCGACATCTACGTGCTGAAGAACCTCAAGAACTTCTACACGTACCAGTCGGGCCAGCAGCTCCTCGACGTCTCCGACGTCGCCTCGGAGCTCGACCCCGAGACGGGCGGCCTGGACGCGTACGAGGCGGAAGGCGCGCACTACGCGGTGCCCTACCGCCAGGACTCGTGGGTCCTGTACTACAACCAGGAGCTGTTCGACCAGGCCGGCGTCGCGCAGCCCGACGGCTCGTGGACGTGGGACGACTACACCCAGGCCGCGAAGGACCTGACGACCGCGTTCCAGGGCTCCGGGTCCACGGCGACCGGGACCTACCAGCACTCGTGGCAGTCGACCGTGCAGGGCTTCGCGCTCGCGCAGAGCGAGGACGCGGCGCTCGACAGCGGCGACTACTCGTTCCTCGAGCCGTTCTACGAGCGGGCGCTCGACCTCCAGTCGTCCGGCGCGCAGCCGAGCTACGGCACCGTGACGACGAACTCCCTCACCTACCAGGCGCAGTTCGGCACGCAGCAGGCCGCGATGATGCCGATGGGCACGTGGTACGCCGCGACGCTCATCTCCGAGCAGGAGAGCGGCTCCGCCGACCAGTTCGCGTGGGGCATGGCCCCGATCCCGCAGGCCGACGAGTCGACCACGGGCACGGACTCGACGCCGGTGACGTTCGGCGACCCGACGGGCCTGGGCATCAACCCGGCCATCGACGAGAGCAAGGTCCAGGCTGCCAAGGACTTCCTCGCGTTCGCCGCGGGCGAGGGCGGCGCCGAGGCGCTCGCCGAGATCGGCATCACGCCGGCGCTGTTCTCCGACTCGGTCGTCGAGACCTTCTTCTCGCTCGAGGGCGTGCCGACCGACGACCTGTCGCGCTTCGCGTTCGCCACGCACGACACCAAGCCGGAGAACCCGGTCGCCCCGAGCACGGCGGCGGTGCAGAACATCCTCAACGACCTGCACACGGCCGTGATGTCCGAGTCCACGCCGATCGCCGACGCGATCTCCGAGGCGGAGTCCCGCGCCTCCTCCGAGGCCGGCATCGGCTGACCCTCGCGGGTCCTCCCGCCGCGCACCACGCCCCGGGGCGCCGCGACCGCTACGACGCGGCGCCCCGGGTCGCACGGCACCTCACGACCTTCCAGACACAGGAGTCCCCACGATGTCGACCATCGCCGCCGACGAGCGGTCGCAGCCTCGGACGGACGGGCCGGACGCGCCCACCCGGCCGCCGACCGGCCGCCGCCGCGCCGGCAGCCGCCTCAGGCTGCGCAACACCCTGATCGGGTGGAGCTTCATCCTCCCGAACTTCCTCGGCTTCGCGCTGCTCACCCTCATCCCGGTGATCACGCTCTTCTACATCTCGTTCACGAACTGGAACGTCTTCGGCGTCGCGCAGTGGATCGGCCTCGACAACTTCGAGCGGCTCTTCGCCGACGCGAGCTTCCGCACCGCGCTGCTCAACACGCTGTACTACGCGGCGATCCACATCCCGCTGACGCTCGCGGCGTCGCTCGGCCTCGCGCTCCTGCTCAACCGCAAGCTGCGCGGCGTGGCGTTCTTCCGCACCGTCGCGTTCTTCCCCTACATCACGTCGATCGTCGCGATCGCCGTCGTGTGGAACATGCTCTTCAGCCCGGAGTTCGGCCCGATCAACCAGCTCCTGCGCGCCGTCGGGGTGGACAACCCTCCCGGGTGGACCACCTCGAGCGCGTGGGCGATGCCCGCCGTCATCCTCGTGAGCGTCTGGCGCGAGATGGGCTACTACATGCTCCTGCTCCTCGCCGGCCTGCAGACCGTGCCCGCGCAGCTCTACGAGGCGGCGCGCATGGACGGCGCCAACGCGTGGCAGCGGTTCTGGAACGTCACGCTGCCCGGCCTGCGCCCGACGATGTTCTTCGTCACGGTGATGCTCACCATCGGCAGCTTCAAGATCTTCGACCTGATCCTGGTCATGACCAACGGCGGCCCCGGGCAGTCGACCCTCGTCCTCAGCCAGTACATCTGGCAGAAGGGCTTCGTCGAGAACCAATTCGGCTACGCGTCGTCCGTCGCCGTCGTGCTGTTCTTCATCTGCATCTCGGTGACCGTCGTCCAGTTCCTCGTGAACAAGAGGAGGGAGGCGTGATGGCCACGCTCGACACCCCCACCCCTGCCGCCGCGCCCGTCGCGATCACGCCCGAGCCGCGCCAGCGCCGCGGCCGCGTGTCCTCCGGCGCGGGCCGCGTCGCCGGTTACGTCGCGATGGCCGTCGCCGCCGCCGCGATCCTCCTGCCGTTCTTCTGGATGGTCATCTCGTCGCTGAAGAACAACAACCAGGTCTTCACCGTGCCCATCCAGTGGGTGCCGGACCCGGTCGTGTGGCAGAACTACCTCGACATCTGGGCGAAGTCCGACATGACGTCGTGGCTGAAGAACACGCTCATCCTGTCGGTCACGGTCACCGTCCTGCAGGTTCTCACGGGCAGCTTCGCCGCCTACGGCTTCTCGAAGATGCGCTTCCGTGGCCGCGACGTGCTCTTCCTGCTCTACATCGGCACCATCGCCGTGCCGTGGCAGTCGTACATGATCCCGCAGTTCATCATGCTGTCCGAGGCCGGGCTGTCGAACACGCTGTGGTCGATCATCGCGCTCCAGGCGTTCGGTGCCTTCGGCGTGTTCCTCATGAAGCAGTACTTCGAGACCATCCCCGAGGAGCTCAGCGAGGCGGCGCGCCTCGACGGCCTTAGCGAGTACGGGATCTGGCGGCGCATCATGATGCCGCTCTCGGTCCCGGCGATCGCGAGCCTCACGCTGCTGACGTTCGTCAACACCTGGAACGACTACCTCGGCCCGCTCATCTACCTCCGCAGCCCCGAGCTGCGCACCATCCAGCTCGGCCTCAAGTCGTTCATCGGCCAGTACAACGCCGAGCACGCGCTCATCATGACCGGGTCCGTGCTGTCGGTCCTGCCGATCGCGATCATCTTCCTCCTCGGCCAGCGGTACTTCGTCGAGGGCGTCGCGTCGACCGGGCTCAAGGGGTGACCCCGTGACCACCTCGATCCACCCGGCCGTGACCCGCAGCGGCGCGTCCCCGCGCCGACGGCTCGTCTCGCAGGAGACGTACGAGCTGGTGTTCGCCACCGTCTACGCCGGCCTCGTGACGAACCTGCTCCTCGTCCTCGGGTGCCTGCCGTTCGTCGTGCTGCTCGTGACGACGGACCCCGCGGCGTCGTGGCCGGCCCTCGCCCTGGTCGCCCCGCTGTGCGCGCCCGCCGTCGTCGCCGCGTTCGGGGTGTTCGGCGCGGTGAGCGCCGACGCCTCGACGCAGGTCGTGCGCACCTGGTGGCGCACCTACCGGGCGCAGTGGCGCCGGGCGGCGACGCTCGGCGCCCTCACCACGGCGCTCGCCGTGGTGCTCGCCGTCGACGTCCGGGCCGTCTGGGGCCACGCGATCGGCGCGGTGGCGATCCCCGTGTTCGCCACCCTGCTCGTGCTCACCGCCCTGACCGCCCTCGTGGCGGCAGCGGCCCTCCCGGACCACCCGGCGGCACGCCTGCGCGACCTCCTCAAGGCGTCCCTCTTCGCCGCGGTGCGGCGCTGGTACCTCACGGTGCCGGCCCTGCTCGTCCTCGGGCTGCTCGCGTCGCTCGTCGCGGCGAAGCCCGCCGTCGGGCTCGGCCTCGGCCTCGCACCGCTGCTCTTCGCGGCGTGGGGCGGCGCACGCTTCGCGCTGCACTCCGCGCTCGGCACCGTCCCCGCACGCGCCGACGCGCCCCGCTGACCCGTCCGACCACTCGTCCACCGGCGCGCCGTCCACCACGGCCCGTCCACCGACCGTCCGGCGCCCGCGCGCGCCGGAGCAGAAGGAAGTTCTCCGATGACGCTCGCCACCGGGCTCGCCACCGAGCTCGCACCCGCCGTCGACGCCGCGCTCGCGACTGTTCGTCGCAACATCGCCGCGTTCGGCGACCGCTACCCCGACGACACGACGCGCGACGGTCTCTACCCGCCGCGCCCCGCGACCCCCGAGTTCGCCGAGGGCGCCAACCGGGGCTGGACGACGAGCTTCTGGCCGGGCATGCAGTGGCTCGCGTTCGAGCTGACGGGCGACGTGGCGTTCCGCGCCGCCGGCGAGCGGCACGTCGCGGACTTCGCCCGCCGGGTGGACCAGGGCGAGGACCTGCAGACTCACGACCTCGGCTTCCTCTACACGCTGTCCTGCGTCGCCCCGTGGCGTCTGCTCGGCGACGAGACCGCGCGGCGCGCGGCCCTCTCGGCGGCCGACCACCTCATGGTGCGGTTCCTCGAGCCGGCCGGCATCCTCCAGGCCTGGGGCGATCTGTCCGACCCGGCGCAGCGCGGCCGGACGATCGTCGACAGCCTCATGAACATGCCCCTGCTCACGTGGGCGGGCGAGCAGACCGGCGAGGAGCGCTTCCCCGACGCCGTGCGCCGGCACACGACGCAGCTCGCGACGCACATCGTGCGCGACGACGACACGACGTTCCACACGTTCTACTGGGACCCGGTCACGGGCGAGCCGCTGCGCGGCGGCACCGAGCAGGGCGCGGGCGACGACTCGTGCTGGGCCCGCGGCCAGGCGTGGGGCATCTACGGCTTCGCGATGAACCACCAGGTGACCGGGAACCCGGCGCTGCTCGACGCGTCGCGCCGCTGCGCCGACTACTTCCTCGCCCACCTGCCCTCGGACGGCGTCCCCTACTGGGACCTCGTCTACACCGACGGCAGCGACGCCCCGCGCGACAGCTCGTCGGCCGCGATCGCCGCGTGCGGGCTGCACGAGCTCGCCGCGGTCGAGACGGACCCGGAGCGCCGCGAGCGCTACGCGGCGGCGTCGCTCGACATGCTGCGCGCGCTCGTCGCCGGGTACACGCCCGAGGCGGAGGGCATGGAGTCGGACGCGCTGCTCCTGCACTCCGTCTACGACGCGCCGAAGAACGTCGGCGTCGACGAGGGCAGCCTGTGGGGGGACTACTTCTACCTCGAGGCGCTCGTGCGCCACACCCTCCCGGGCTGGGTGAAGTACTGGTGAGGCTCGTCTCCCACGTCCCCGGCCCGTCGCCGGCCGCGGCCGGCGACGGGCCGGGTGCCGAGCGCCCCGGCGCGCTCGTCGCCGACGCCGCGGGCGACCGCCTGCTCGACCTGGCCCCGGTCCTCGGGGAGGGGATCACGGTCACCGACGTGCTCGCCGACCCGGCGCTCGCCGCCACCGCGCGCGACGCCGTCGAGCAGGCATCTGCGGACGCCGCGGCGCTCGCCGGGCTGCCGCACGCCGCCGAGGTGCGGCTCGCTCCCCCGGTCCGTCCCGGCAAGATCCTGTGCCTCGGGTACAACTACCGCGGGCACGTCCCGGACGGCGAGGACCCGACGACGAACGACCCGCAGTTCCCGGACGTGTTCGTGAAGACGCCGAACACCCTGAGCGGGCCGGACGACGTCGTCGCTCTGCCCGCCGTCGCGGACGACGTCGACTACGAGGGCGAGATCGCCGTCGTCGTCGGGCGCCGCGCGCACGCCGTGAGCGTCGAGGACGCCATGGACCACGTCGCCGGGTACACGCTCTTCGACGACGTCTCCGACCGGTCGTGGCAGCGCCGGCAGAGCCAGTGGGCCATGGGCAAGTGCTTCGACGGGTTCGGCCAGCTCGGGCCGGCCGTCGTCACGGCGGACGACGTGGCGGACTTCCACGACCTGACCGTCGAGGTCGTGCGCGACGGCGTCGTCACCGTGTCGCAGAGCACCGCGACGATGGTCTTCCGGCTGCCGCACCTCGTCAGCTACCTCAGCCAGGTCATGACCCTCGAGCCCGGCGACGTCATCTCGACCGGGACGCCGCAGAAGCTGCCCGACGCCCTCGCCGCCCACCGACCCCTGGCGCACGGTGACGCCGTGACGATCCGCGTCGCGGGCCTGGGCGAGCTGACGACGCGCTTCGCCGGCACCGCAGACGCCACCGCACCGAACGAAGGAGCGAACGCATGATCCTCGACCAGTTCCGTCTCGACGGGAAGGTCGCGCTCGTCACGGGCACGAGCCGCGGCCTCGGGCAGGGCGCCGCCGTCGCGCTCGCCGAGGCCGGCGCCGACGTCGCGCTGCTCGACCGCAGCGTCCCGACCGAGACCATCGCGAAGGTCGAGGCGCTCGGCCGGCGCGTGCACGCCGTCCAGCGCGACCTGACGACGGCGAAGCCCGACGAGCTCCACGGTGCCGTCGCCGAGGTCGAGGAGGCGCTCGGCGCCGTCGACGTGCTCGTCAACAACGCGGGCACGATCCGCCGCGCGCCGGCCGCCGAGCACCCGGTCGAGGACTGGGACGCGGTCCTCGCCGTGAACCTCGACGCGGTGTTCCACCTCTCGCAGGCGGTGGGCCGGCGCATGCTCGAGCGCGGCGGCGGCAAGATCGTCAACATCGCGTCGATGCTGTCGTTCCAGGGCGGGATCCTCGTCCCCGGGTACGCGGCCTCCAAGCACGCCGTCGCGGGCCTGACGAAGGCGCTCGCCAACGAGTGGGCCGCGCGCGGCGTCAACGTCAACGCGATCGCCCCGGGCTACATGGCGACCGACAACACCGCGCCCATCCGCGCCGACGAGGCGCGCGAGCGCTCCATCGCCGAGCGCATCCCCGCCGCCCGGTGGGGCACCCCGGACGACCTCGCGGGCGCGCTCGTCTTCCTCGCGTCCGACGCCGCCCGGTACGTCCACGGCGTGATCCTGCCCGTGGACGGCGGCTGGCTCGTGCGCTGAGCCGACCGACCTCACGACCCGACCGAAGCACCTGACCCCGCACCACCAGGAGAGCAGAACCGTGGAACAGCGTTACGCCACCAGCCCCGAGCAGATCACCGGAGCGACGACCGAGGAGCTGCGCAGCCGCTTCCTCGTCCAGGACCTGTTCGTGCCGGGCGAGGTGAACGTCACCTACACCCACCACGACCGTGTCGTGCTCGGCGGGGCCGTCCCCGGCGACGCGCCGCTGCCGCTGCCGACCTACGACGAGATCCGCAGCGAGTACTTCCTCGAGCACCGCGAGGTCGGCATCGTCAACGTCGGCGGCACGGGCACCGTGACGACCGACGGCGAGGTGCACGAGCTGCCCAAGGGCGCGTGCCTGTACGTGGGCCGGGGCGTGCGCGAGGTCGTGTTCGCCAACGCCGGCTCCGGCGAGGAGGGTCCCGCGGCGTTCTACCTGTTCTCCGCGCCCGCGCACACCGCCTACCCGACGGTGCTCACGCTGCCGGGACAGGGCACGGTCCGCGAGCTCGGCGACCAGGTGACGTCCAACCGCCGCTCGCTCAACCAGTACATCCACGAGAACGGCGTGAAGTCCTGCCAGATCGTCATGGGCGTCACGTCGCTGCACGAGGGCAGCATGTGGAACACCATGCCGGCGCACACGCACGACCGCCGCACGGAGTGCTACCTGTACTTCGACGTGCCGGCCGACGCGCGCGTCATCCACCTGTGCGGGCAGCCCACGGAGACGCGCCACCTCGTGGTCGGCGACCGCGAGGCCGTCATCTCCCCGAGCTGGTCGGTGCACTCGGGCGTCGGGACCGCGGCGTACTCGTTCGTGTGGGCCATGGCCGGCGAGAACCAGTCGTTCGACGACATGGACGGCTTCCCCGTCACGTCGATGCGCTGACCCGTCCAGCCCCGGTGCCGAACCCGGGGTCGTGCGCCGTTCCCGTTCCGGGACGCCGAGCGACCCCGGGTTCGGTCGCTTCCGGTTCGGCCGACTCGGGGACGGGTCAGCCGTGCGGCAGGAACACCGACCGCATGCAGCCGTCCTCCTTGGACTTGAACAGGTCGTAGCCGCGCGGGCCCTCCTCGAGCGGCATGACGTGCGTCGCGAGGTGCTCCGTGACGAGCTCGCCGCGTGCCATGCGCTCGAGCAGCATCGGGATGTACCGCTGCCCGTGCATCTGCGCGCCGCGCAGCGTCAGGCCCTTGTTCATCACCGCGCCGAGCGGGAACTTGTCCGCGAGCGCCGCGAACACCCCGAGCACGAACACGGTGCCGCCCTTGCGGCAGTGGTAGATCGCGTGCCGCAGCGCGGTGGGCCGTTCCGTCTGCAGCCGCAGGTACTGCTTGGCGCGGTCGTACACCTGCTCCACGGGCGCCCCGCCGCCCGACTCCATGCCGACGGCCTCGATGCACACGTCGGGTCCCCGGCCGGCCGTCGCCTCGAGCAGGGCGGCGCCGACGTCGTCCGTGCCCTCCTGGAGGGTGTCGCAGCCGACGAACTCGCGCGTCATGCGCAGCCGTTCGGCGAGCGGGTCGATCACGAAGACCCGCTCGGCCCCGAGCAGCATCGCGGCGCGGGCGGCCATCTGCCCGACGCCGCCCGCTCCCCAGACCGCGACGACGTCGCCGGGCTGCACGCCGCCGAGGTCGGCACCCATCCACCCGGTCGACGCGGCGTCGGACGCGAAGACGGCCCGCTCGTCCGCGACGTCGTCGGGCACGGTGAACGCGCCGACGTCGGCGAACGGCACGCGCACGTACTCGGCGTGCGAGCCCTCGTACCCGCCCATGGCGTGGGAGTAGCCGTAGCAGCCGCCGGGCGCGAAGCCCCACAGGTGCTCGGTGACGGCGGGGTTGCGGTTGCCGTTGTCGCACAGCGAGTACAGCTCCTGGCGGCAGTACCAGCACTGCCCGCACGCGACGAAGGACGACACGACGACGCGGTCGCCGACGCGGTGCTTCGTCACCGCGGACCCGGCCTCGACGACCTCGCCGAGGAACTCGTGGCCGAGGACGTCGCCGGAGCGCATGAAGGGGATGTAGCCGCCGAGCAGGTGCAGGTCGGAGCCGCACGTGACGGTCCGCCGCACCTTGACGATCACGTCGCGGTCGTCGAGCAGGACCGGGTCGGGCACGTCGTTGACCGCGAGGTCGTTCACGCCCATCCACTGCAGCGCCCTCACAGCCGTCCCTCCGTCCCGGCCTTGCGGATCGCCGCCTCCAGGGGCAGCGACGTGAGCGTCCGGCGGCGCACGAGCGGCTCGTCGGGCGGCATGACGGTCCCGGTCTCCAGGAGCTGCTTGGTGAGCCGCAGTGCCTGCCGGGCGTCGTGGACGTCCACGTCCGCACCGGGCTCGACGCGCAGGCGCAGCTCGGAGCCGAAGTCCTTGGGCGCCGGCGCCGTGTCGAGCCGCACGCCGTCACCGAGGTCGGCGAGCGGTGCGGGACGACGACGCGCCAGGTCGGCGGACAGCTCGTCGTGGGACCGGTGCACGGTCACGGCGAGCACGTGCGCGTCATCGTGCTGGGCGGCGGACCGACGGGACCACCAGGCGGCGGCGCCGGCGGCCGCGGCGGACAGGGCGACGACTTTCGTGACGGCTCTCACGGGCGGCCTCCGAGGGGTGACCGGCCGGCGGCCGGTGCGGCGGGCACGCGCGGGCTGCTGCACGCGAGAGGCGGCGGGGCCTCGTCGGTCAGGCTAACCCTGGACCCGGCGGCCCGCCGGGTGCACGGTGCGCGCCTGGCGACGCTCGTCGTCGCGCCCGAGCGCCGCGCCGAGCGCGGCGAGCACGAGGAGGTCCACCGCGAGACCGGCGACGCCGACCCACTGGACCGCGCGGAACACGAGCAGCTGCGTGAGCAGGAGCGAGACGAGCACGCCGCGCCGCACCCACACCGCCCCCGCCCGGCGGTCGCCGCGGCCGGCGACGACCCCGGCGACGACGCACGCGACGGTCGCGGCGACGCCGGCGAGCATCCCGACCCCGACCCACGCGGGTACGTCGACGTCCCGCGTCAGGACGCGCACCGCGACGGCGACCGACCCTGCGGCGACGCCGAGCACCGCGACGACGACCACGACCGCGGCCCACCGCCGCGTCAGCGCCGTGGTGAACCACGCCGACGCCCGGCGCACGAGCCTGCGCACCGGGTCGGGCACGTCGACGTCGTCGCGCGGCACGGCCTCGACGAGCGCCGCCACCTCCGCGGCCGCGGGCTCGCCCCGACCCAGCGCGACGAGCTCCCGTGCTTCCGCGCGCGCCTCGTCGGTGAAGCCGCCCGCCACGCCGGCGACCGCCCGGTCCGTCGCCACGGCCAGGTACTCCGCGGCGTGGTGGCGGCGCCGCCCGTGCAGCGCCTCGACGAGGAGCACGAGGACCACGACGGTCGCGTAGATGAGCGCCGCCGTCGGCTCGTAGAAGTAGTCGTTGTCGGCCGTGACGAACTTGCCGATCTCGTCGACGAACAGCCCGAAGCCGACGCCGCTGAGCACCGCGCCGAGCGAGCGCAGCGCCGGCCCGACGAAGGACAGGAGCACGACGACGCCGAGCGCCATGCCCAACCCGCCCCACAGCACGTGCGCGACGTGCAGGTCTCCCCCGCCGATCTGCGGGTAGCCGGACGCGGCGAGGTAGAAGCGCGTGAGGAGAACGGTCGCGACGGTCACGACGAGGAACGTCACGAGGTGACGCGTCGCGGCGGTGTCGCGCACGACCCCGAGGCGCAGTCCGCGACCTCGGGCCGCGACGCCGCGCCGGGGCGCGCGGTGGCTCGTCGCGCCGGACTCACCGCCCGGACCCGACGTCACGCCGCGCGCCGCGCCGCCCGTCACCGCTTGCGCTTCTCCCGGACGCGCACGCTGATCTCGATGGGCGTGCCCTCGAAGCCGAACGTCTCGCGCAGGCGGCGCTCCACGAACCGGCGGTAGCCGGCCTCGAGGAAGCCCGTCGCGAAGATGACGAACCGCGGCGGGCGCGTGGACGCCTGCGTCGCGAAGAGGATGCGCGGCTGCTTGCCGCCGCGCAGCGGGTGCGGGTGCGCCGCGACGAGCTCGCCGAGGAACGCGTTGAGCCGCCCCGTCGGGATGCGCGTGTCCCACGAGTCGAGCGCACGCTCCATCGCGGGCACGAGCCGGTCGGTGTGCCAGCCCGTGCGGGCCGAGACGTTGACGCGCGGCGCCCACTGCACCTGCACGAGGTCCTTCTCGATCTCGCGCTCGAGGAAGGGGCGCCGGTCCTCGTCCATCAGGTCCCACTTGTTGTAGGCGATGACGAGCGCGCGCCCGGCGTCGACGACCTGGGAGATGACGCGCGTGTCCTGCTCGGTCAGCGGCACGGACGCGTCGACGAGCACGACCGCGAGCTCGGCCTTCTCGATCGCGGCCTGCGTGCGCAGGGACGCGTAGAAGTCCGCACCCTTCGTCTGGTGCACGCGGCGGCGGATGCCCGCGGTGTCGACGAGCACGTACGGCACGCCCTTGATCTCGACGAGCTCGTCGACCGGGTCGCGCGTCGTGCCGGCGAGCTCGTCGACGACCACGCGCTCGGACCCGGCGATCTTGTTGAGCAGCGACGACTTGCCGACGTTGGGACGCCCGACGAGCGCGACGCGGCGCGGGCCGGTCGGCCGGGCCTCGCCGTGCGCGGACTCGGTGGGCAGCGCCGCCATGGCGGCGTCGAGCAGGTCGCCCGTGCCGCGCCCGTGCAGGGCGGAGACGGGCATCGGCTCGCCGAGGCCGAGGCTCCACAGCGCCGCCGCGTCCGCCTCGCCCGACGGGCCGTCGACCTTGTTCGCGCACAGCACCACGGGCTTGCCGGACGAGCGCAGGAGCCGCACGACGCGCTCGTCGGTCGCGGTGGGGCCGACCGTCGCGTCGACGACGAACAGCACGGCGTCGGCGAGCGAGATCGCGACCTCGGCCTGCTCGGCGACCTTGGACTCGATGCCGGCGACGTCGACCTCCCAGCCGCCCGTGTCGACGAGCGTGAACCGGCGGCCCGACCACTCCGCGGGGTAGCTCACGCGGTCGCGCGTGACGCCCGGCTTGTCCTCCACGACGGCCTCGCGCCGCCCGAGGATGCGGTTGACGAGCGTGGACTTGCCGACGTTCGGGCGCCCGACGACCGCTAGCACGGGCAGGATCTCCGGCGCCTCGGCACCGTCGAGATCCTCGTCGTCCGCGTCGAGCAGGGCGAGGTCGGTCTCCTCGAGCTCGTAGTCGGCCAGGCCCGCGCGCAGCGCCCGCTCGCGCGCCTCGTCGTCCGCGGAGTCCGCGAGGTCGTCCGCGGAGTCCGCGACCGCCACCTGCGGGTCGGTCGCCGACCCGGCGGCGTCGGTCTCGTCGGGGGTGCCGGGCTGGGCCTGGTCGGGTGTGGTCATGCCGACGATTCTCCCAGGTCGCGGCGCCCGCGCCGAACGCTCAGCGCACGAGCCCGCGCCGCTCGGCCGCGAGCCGCGCCACGACGGCGCGCACGACGTCGTCCGGGACCGGCTCGGCGAGCGAGAAGCGCAGCGTCCCCTTGCCGTCGCGGTAGCGCGCGATCCGCCGCGCGAGCTCGTCGTCCTCGTCCGCGTCCGGCACCGGGTAGAGGGAGACGTGGTGCGCCCACCCCGCGAGGTACACGAGGTCGTGGTCGTCGAGCGTGAACGTGGGGATGCCGTAGCTGATGCGCTCCCCGAGCCCGGGCACGGTCCCGTGGATCACCTGGCGCAGGTGCGCGACGACCTCGCGCGCGTCGGGGGCGAGCGCGGCCACGTACTCGTCGACGGTCCTCGGCTTGTCGGGCATGGCAGGTCCCTCCGCGTCCGGCCGTGCCGCCTCACGGCGGGGCACGGTGCCGGGACGTCCACGGCCCGGCGCTACCGGAACCTACTCCTGCCCGGTCCCGGCGTCACGCGGGAGGACGTCCCGGGTCCTGCGCGGCCGGCAGGTCGTCGCGGCGCGGGGCGTCCAGCGGGAGCGCGACGCCGGTGGTCGCGACCGTGTCCGCGACGAGCGTCGCGAGCGCCGTGCGGATGCGCTCGTTGGCGTCCTCGAGCGCCCGCTTGCCGCTCGTCCCGGGCGCCCGCTCGACGACGACCGGCTCGCCGAACCGCACGACGAGGCGCCGTCGCGGCCCGGGCACGTGGTTCACGCCCTCGCCCGTGCGCCGCGTGCCGAGCACCGCGACGGGCACGACCCGGGCCCCGGAGTTGAGCGCGAGCCAGGCCACGCCGGCACGCGCCGAGGTCGCGTCGCCGCGCCCGCGGTTGCCCTCGGGGAAGACGCCCACCGCGCCGCCGCGGCGCAGGACCGCGAGCGCCGTGGCGAGCGCGCCCCGGCCGCCGCCGCGGTCGACGGGGATCTGCCCGGCGGCCCGCAGGACCCACCCGACGGGACCGGTGAACATCTCCTCCTTGACGAGGACGTGCAGCGGACGGGGCGCGACGCCGAGCACGACCGGCCCGTCGACCACCCCGGTGTGGTTCGCGGCGAGCACGACAGGGCCGTCGGCGGGCACGTTGTCACGACCCAGGACCTGCGTGTCCCACACGACGCGGGCGAGGAACCGGCCGACCCAGCGTGACCAGGCCGGTCCCGCGGTCGACGGCACGTGCGGTGCGCTCACGGCGTGGGGCGTGGGGCCACCGCCCGCCCGGTCACCTGCGCGACGACGGCGAGGACAGCGTCGACCGTCTGCTCGAGGTCGAGGTCGGAGGAGTCGACGGTCACGACGCCGTCGGCCGCCTGCTGGAACTGCGAGACGGTCGCGTCGTCGCGGTCGCGCCGCAGCACCTGGTCCTTGGTCGCCTCGACGGCGGCCGCGTCCGCGGTGCCGTGCACGTCGAGCGAGCGGCGCGCGAGCCGCGCCTCCTCGCTCGCGGTGAGCAGGACGCGCACGTCCGCGTCGGGCGCCACGACGGTCGTGATGTCCCGGCCCTCGGCGACGACACCGCGGCCGCCGGAGAACCCGCCCGGCGCGCGCTCGGCCTCGACGACCGCGCGCTGCAGGCGGCGCAGCTCGGCGCGCACGGCGAGGTTCGTCGCGACGGCGCTGACGGCCGTGGAGATCGCGGTCGTGCGGATCTCCTCGCCGACGTCCTGCCCGTCGACGTGCACGGTCGGCGCGGCGGGGTCGAGCCCCATGGCGAGCGGCATGACGCGCACGGCGCGCGCGACCGCGGCCTGGTCCGTGAGGTCCTCGCCGCGGCGCAGGCACCACCAGGTGGCCGCCCGGTACATCGCGCCCGTGTCGAGGTACGCGAGGCCGAGCCGGCGCGCGACGCCCTTGGAGACGCTGGACTTGCCCGAGCCCGACGGGCCGTCGATCGCGACGGTGAGCGGCCCCGCCGCCGCGCCGGCGCTCACTGGGCGAGGTCCTTGCGCAGCGCCGTCGCGCCGTGCAGGTAGACGTGCTGCACGTCGGCGCGCGCGACGTCGAGCTCCGCGTGCGCCATGAGGCGCACGACGCGCGGGAGGGCGCCCGGGACCGCCATCTCCGTCGCGCACATGAGCGGCACGTCGCCGAGCCCCATCTCGCGCGCCGCGGCGGCCGGGAAGTCGGCGACGAGGTCCGGCGTGCACGTGAAGATGATCGAGATGAGGGCCGCGGTGTCGACGTCGTTGGCGTCGAGCACGGCCTGCACGAGCTCGCGCGTGCGCGCGAAGAGGTGGTCGCGCTCGTCGGCGTCGAGCTGCGTGGCGCCCCGGATCGCCCGGACCGGCATGGGTGGTGCTCCTTCGTGCGGGACGGCCCGGCCTCCCGGCCGGGGCGTCGGTGGTGCCGTGGGTCAGAGGCCGACGGCGGACATGAGGCTCCCGAGCTCGGTGCGCCCGAGCACGCGCGTCGTGCCGGGGCGCAGGTCCCCGAGCGCGACGGGGCCGATCCGCGTGCGCACGAGGCGCGTCACGGGGTGCCCGACCTCCTCAAACATGCGGCGCACGACGCGGTTGCGGCCCGAGTGCAACACGACCTCGACCATCGCCATGTCCGGCACCTGGTCGACGACCCGGTAGGAGTCCGCGCGCACGATCCCGTCCTCGAGCTCGATGCCGTGCAGGAACCGGTTGGCGACGTTGCCCGGCACCCGGCCGCGGACGGTGACGAGGTACGTCTTCGGCACCTCGTGCGACGGGTGCGCGAGGTGGTTCGCGAGCTCGCCGTCGTTCGTCAGGAGGAGCAGGCCCTCGCTGTCCGCGTCGAGGCGGCCCACGTGGAACAGGCGCTCGGACCGGTCGGCGACGAGCTCGGCGAGCGACGGCCGGCCCTCGGGGTCGTGCATCGTCGACACGACGCCGCGCGGCTTGTTCAGCGCGAGCGTGACGCGCGAGGAGTCGAGCTGCAGGCGCATGCCGTCCACGTGGACGACCGCGCGCGTCGGGTCGACCCGCACGCCGAGCTCGCGCACGCGCACGCCGTCGACCTCGACGCGCCCGGCGGCGATGAGCTCCTCGCACGCGCGGCGCGAGCCGAGCCCCGCCGACGCGAGGACCTTCTGCAGGCGCACGCCGTCCTCGACGTGCACGTCGCGGGCCGGCTGCTCCTCGCCCCGGGGACGGCGCCGCGACGGCTGCCCGCCCTGCGGTC
>NZ_LWGL01000055.1 GCF_001722485.1 Cellulosimicrobium cellulans
GAGCCGTCGCGGCCCTCGCGCCCGTCCCGGGCGACGTCGGCGGCGTGCCGCCCGAGGCCGCGGCCGCCGCGACCGACGTGGGCGAGTGCGTCCTCGTCACGACGCCGGCCGGCTCGTGGGCGCTCGTGCCGGACGTGAGCGAGTTCGGCAGCGAGCTCGAGCCCGGGCACCTCGTCACGTGGCACGTCACCGCGGTCCCGCCGTGGACGACGCGCGTGCTGGGCGCCGCGGGCACGCTGGCCGAGGCCGAGCGCGAGCTGCGGACCGCGCTGGTCGTCGCGACGCAGGCCCTCGACACGCTCGACGTCGCGCGCTGGCGCGAGGACGCGGCCGAGGCGATCGCGGGGCTGCGCTCGGGCGGCGCCCCGGGGTGGCAGCTGCCGCACGACCTCGACCCCCGGGCGGTGCGCGTGCTCGAGCAGGCGGTCCGGCTGCGCGCGATCGTCGACCTCGCGTCCGTCGACGACGGCGGCGCCGTGAACCTGTGGCAGGCGGACCAGCGCTCGACCGCGCTCCGCGAGGTCGACCGGGCGTCCCGCCGCGCGGTCGGCGCCGCCACGCTGTGGGTCGACGACGCGACGGCAGCCGGTCCCCCGGCCTGAGACCCGCCCGCTACGCCCGATCGAGGACCGTCCGGTAGACCTCGAGCGTCCGCTCGCCGATCGCGTCCCACGCGAAGTGCTCCTCGACGCGGCGGCGGGCGGCCACGCCCATCTCGGCGGCGCGCGCCGGGTCCGCCACGACGCGGGTGAGCGCGTCGGCGAGGTCGGCGACGAAGCGGTCCGGGTCGAGGGGCGTGCCGGTACCGTCGTCCGCCTGGTCGATGGGGACCAGCACCCCGGTGACGCCGTCGTCGACGACCTCGGGGATGCCGCCGGTCGCGGTGCCGACGACCGGGAGCCCGACCGCCATGGCCTCGAGGTTGACGATCCCGAGCGGCTCGTAGACCGACGGGCACACGAACACGGTGGAGGCGGCGAGCACCGCCACGAGCTCGGCCCGCGGGAGCATCTGCTCGATCCACACGACGCCCGTGCGCTCGGCCTGGAGCTGCGCGACGGCGCCGCTGACCTCGGCGGCGATCTCCGGGGTGTCGGGCGCACCGGCGCACAGCACGAGCTGGACCTCGGGCGGCAGCGACCGCGCGGCGCGCAGGAGGTAGGGCAGGCCCTTCTGGCGCGTGATGCGCCCGACGAACACGACCGCCGGACGGTCCGGGTCGACGCCGAGCTCGCGGACCACGCGCTCGGCGACGGCGACGTCGGTCTCGCGCTCGGGACGCCGCCACCCGTCGAGGTCGATCCCGTTGTGCACTACGTGCACCTTCGCCGGGTCGACCTGCGGGTAGACCCGCAGGATGTCGTCGCGCATCCCGGCCGACACGGCGATCACGCCCGCGGCGCCCTCGTACGCGGTGCGCTCGGCCCACGACGACAAGGCGTACCCACCGCCGAGCTGCTCTGCCTTCCACGGGCGCAAGGGCTCGAGCGAGTGCGCGGACAGCACGTGCGGCACCCCGTGGAGCAGCCCCGCGAGGTGGCCGCCGAGGTTGGCGTACCACGTGTGCGAGTGCACGAGGTCGGCGCCGGCGACGTCCCCGGCCATCTCGAGGTCGACGCCGAACGTGCCGAGCGCCGCGTTCGCCCGGGCGAGCGCGCCGGGCACCGTGTACCCGGTGACGCCGTCCTCGCCGCGCGGCCCGTCGAAGCAGCGCACGCGCACGTCGACGTGGCGGCGCAGGACGTTCGACAGCTCGGCGACGTGCACGCCGGCCCCGCCGTAGACGTGCGGCGGGTACTCGCGGGTCAGCAGGTCGACTCTCACGCGGCACACGCTAGCCCACCGCGCCGCGCGAGCCACCGGAACCGTGCCGACGACGCCGCTCGGCCGCCCGCGCACCGGCATGCGGGTCGTGCTGCGAGCCCGCCACCCGAGGGACTACGGTTCGGGCATGGCCGCCGCACCTCGAGTCCTCGCCATCGTCCTCGCCGGGGGCGAGGGCAAGCGCCTCATGCCGCTCACGGAGTCGCGGGCGAAGCCGGCCGTGCCGTTCGGCGGCATCTACCGCCTCGTGGACTTCGCGCTGTCGAACCTCGTGAACTCGCACTACCTGAAGATCGTCGTCCTCACGCAGTACAAGTCGCACAGCCTGGACCGGCACATCACGAAGACGTGGCGCATGTCGGCCCTGCTCGGCAACTACGTCGCCCCGGTCCCCGCGCAGCAGCGCGTCGGCAAGCACTGGTACCTCGGCAGCGCGGACGCCATCTACCAGTGCCTCAACATCATCGACGACGAGCGCCCGGACATCGTCGTCGTCGTCGGCGCCGACCACGTCTACCGCATGGACTTCTCCCAGATGGTCGACGCCCACGTCGAGTCCGGTGCGCAGCTCACGGTCGCGGGCATCCGCCAGCCCATCTCCATGGCGGACCAGTTCGGCGTCATCGAGACCGACCCGTCCGACCCCACGCGGATCGCGGCCTTCCGCGAGAAGCCGAAGGACCCGGTCGGCCTGCCGGACTCTCCGCACGAGATCCTCGCCTCGATGGGCAACTACGTCATGGACACCGACGCGCTCGTCGACGCCGTGACGTCGGACGCGGCCGACGTGGACTCCCGCCACGACATGGGCGGCGACATCGTGCCGGCCTTCGTGGAGAAGGGGACGGCCGCGGTCTACGACTTCATCCGCAACGACGTCCCCGGCTCGACGGACCGCGACCGCGACTACTGGCGCGACGTCGGGACCATCGACTCGTACTACGAGGCGAACAAGGACCTCATCGCGGTCACGCCCGTGTTCAACCTCTACAACGAGGAGTGGCCGCTGCACACCGGCTACACGGGCCTGCCGCCGGCGAAGTTCGTGCACGCCGGGCGCGGCCGCCTCGGCCACGCCGCCGACTCGATCGTCTCCCCCGGCGTCATCATCTCCGGTGCGACGGCCGTCGGGTCGGTCCTGTCCCCCGGCGTCTACCTGCACTCGTGGTCGTCGGTCTCCGACTCGGTGCTCATGGACGGCGTGCAGGTCCACCGCCACGCGCAGGTGCACCGGGCGATCATCGACAAGAACGTCGTCATCAAGGAGCAGGCGCGCATCGGCCTCGACCCCGAGCAGGACCGCGCGCGCGGCTTCACGGTGACCGAGAGCGGCATCACCGTCGTGCCGAAGGGGACGGTCGTCGAGTGAGCACGCCGTCGGCCGACGTCGCACCCGACGTGGCACCCTCCGGCGCCGGGCCGTCCGGCCGGCCCGCCCGCCTCCTCGTCATGGACGTCGACTCGACGCTCATCGCGCAGGAGGTCATCGAGCTCCTCGCCGACCACGCCGGCACGCGCGAGCAGGTGGCCGCCGTCACCGAGCGGGCCATGCGCGGCGAGATCGACTTCACCGCCTCGCTGCGCGAGCGCGTCGCCACGCTCGCGGGCGTCCCGGTCGAGGCGTTCGCCGACGTGCGCGCCCGCGCGACGTTCACGGCCGGCGCCCCCGAGCTCGTCGCCGAGGCGCGCCGGCGCGGATGGGAGGTCGGCCTCGTCTCCGGCGGGTTCGAGGAGGTCGTCGCGCCCCTGGCCGCCGAGCTCGGCATCACGCTCTACCGCGCCAACCGCCTCGAGGCGTCCGACGGCCGGCTCACGGGCCGCACCGTCGGACCGGTGGTCGACCGCGCCGCCAAGGCCACCACGCTGCTCGAGTTCGCCGCGCGCCTCGGCGTGCCCCGCGAGGACACCATCGCGGTGGGAGACGGCGCCAACGACCTCGACATGATCGCCGCCGCCGGGATCGGCATCGCCTTCGCGGCCAAGCCGCTCGTGCGCGAGCAGGCGCCCTACACGGTCGACGGTCCGCGGCTCGACGCGGTGCTCGACGTCGTGGACGGCGCGGACGCCGCACGGCGTCAGGCCGGAGGACGCCCCACGTAGGTCAGGAGCGCGCCGCGCGCTCCCCACTCCTGCCAGGCCGCCGCGGACTCCAGCACGCTGTACGTCGCGGTCGGCACCCCGACCTGCACCTGGGCGAGCGCCCCGCCGTCGGACGCCGGGTCCGCGAGGAACGACGCGGTCGCGGCCATGGTCGGCTCGTGCCCGACCACGAGGAGCGTGCGCACGCGCGCGTCCGTCGCCCGGACGTGCCCCAGCACGTCGTCGACGTCCGCGGCGTACAGCGCGTCGCTGACCGTGACCTCGGGCTCGACGTCGCCGAGGTGCGCCGCCAGCAGCTCCCACGTCTGGCGGGTGCGCAGCGCGGACGAGCACAGGACACGCTCCGGCACGAGGCCGCTCTCGCGCAGCGCCGTGCCGACCCGGCCGGCCTGGCGCCGCCCGTCGAGCCGCAGCGGGCGCAGGACGTCGTCGACGGCCCCCGCCCGCTCGGCCTTGGCGTGGCGCAGCAGGACGAGGCGGCGCACCGCCCCGTCCGTGCCGTGCGTCGCGTCAGTCACTGACCCATGGCGTGCACGCCGCCGTCGACGTGCACGATCTCACCGGTGGTGGCCGGGAACCAGTCCGAGAGCAGCGCGACGACGGCGCGCGCGGCGGGCTCGGCCGTCGTCTGGTCCCAGCCGAGCGGGGCGCGGCGCGGCCACGCGTCCTCCATCGTCTCGAAGCCGGGGATCGACTTCGCGGCGGTCGTGCGGATCGGGCCCGCGGAGACGAGGTTGGCGCGGATGCCGTCGGGGCCGAGGTCGCGGGCGAGGTACCGGTTCGCCGACTCGAGGCCCGCCTTCGCGACGCCCATCCAGTCGTACACCGGCCACGCGAACTGCGCGTCGAACGTGAGCCCGACGAGCGCGCCGCCGTTCGTCATGAGGGGCTTGGCCGCCGTCGCGAGCGACTTGTAGGAGAACGTGGAGACCTGGAGCGCCGTCGCGACGTCCTCCCACGAGGCCGACAGGAAGTTGCCGCCCATGACGGACTGCGGCGCGAAGCCGATGGAGTGCACGACGCCGTCGAGCGAGTCGACGTGCTCGCGGACGTTGTCGGCCAGGTCCGCGAGGTCCTGGTCGTCGGTCACGTCGAGCTGCACCACGGGCGCCTCGGTGGGCAGCCGCTTGGCGAACGCCTGCGTGAGCTTCATCTGCCGGCCGAACGAGGACAGCACCACCTGGGCCCCCTCCTCCTGGGCGAGCCGCGCCGCGTGGAACGCGATCGAGGAGTCCGTGAGGACCCCGGTCACCAGGAGCTTCTTGCCGTCGAGCAGACCCATCGGTTTCCTTCCGTCGTGCGCCCGGTCGGCGGGCGCGCTGGGGCGAGCGTACTGAAGAACGTGCGGGGAGAGAGGTGGGCGGCCGGGCCGCGGGACCGTGGAGACCCGCTCAGTGCCCCATGCCGAGGCCGCCGTCGACCGGGATCACGGCGCCGGAGACGTACGCCGCGGCGTCGGACGCGAGGAACTGCACCACGCCGGCGACCTCCTCGGGCCGGGCGAACCGGCCCGCCGGGATCTGCGCCTTGTAGGCGTCCTGGCGCTCCTGCGGCAGTGCCGCGGTCATCGCCGTGTCGATGAATCCCGGCGCCACGACGTTCGCCGTGATGCCGCGCGAGCCGAGCTCGCGCGTGATCGAGCGCGCCATCCCCACGAGCGCGGCCTTGGAGGAGCCGTAGTTGACCTGGCCCGCGCCCCCGTACAGCCCGATGACGGAGGAGACGAGGACGATGCGGCCGTGGCGCTGCCGGATCATGCCCTTCGTCACACGGCGCACGCAGCGGAAGGTGCCCGTGAGGTTGACGTCGATCACGGACTCGAAGTCCTCGTCCGTCATGCGCAGCAGGAGCTGGTCGCGCGTCACGCCCGCGTTCGCCACGAGGACCTCGACGGGGCCGAGCTCGTCCTCGATCTCGGTGAAGGCCGCGTCGACCGCGGCCGTGTCCGTGATGTCGGCGACGGCGCCGAGGACGCCGTCGGGCAGGTCACCGCCGCGGTACACCGTGGCGACGCGGTCGCCGTTGGCCACGAACCGCTCGGCGACGGCGCGTCCGATCCCCCGGGCTGCGCCGGTGACGACGACGGTGCGCGGGGCGGCTGCGGTGGCTTCGGACACGTGGGCTCCTCGGTGGGACGAGTGGGGGGTCGTGCCGAACCTACCCTGCGCCCGCGCCGCGGTGCGCGCACGGACCGTCACACCTGCGCCGGACCGTTTGTCGGGTCCGCACAAACGTAGACTGGGCGGGTGAGCAGACGACGCGCCGGAGGACGCTCGGACGAACCCGTCCCGAGCATCACGTCCGCGCCCGAGCCGCTGGCGGACGACCAGGCGCGCCGCACGCGCAGGTACCTCGTCCAGATGGGGATCCGCGTCGTGTGCTTCCTCGGGGCGATCGCGGTCTACGCCTGGTTGCCGTGGCTCACGCTGGTCCTCGCCGTCGCGGCGGTCGTCCTGCCGTACAGCGCCGTCCTGTTCGCGAACGCCGGGCGTGACCAGGCTCACTACGACACCTCCCCGATGGAGCACCCGCAGCTCCCGCCCGGCCGCGCCCCGGGCGCGCAGGGCCTCGGCCCCGGGGACCGACCCGAGGAGGACCGGTGACGGACGTGCTGGGCATCGCCGACCCCGTCGGCGACGACGATCTCGTGTGCAGCGCGAAGGGCTGCCGCGCGGCGGCGGCGTGGGGCCTGCTGTGGAACAACCCGAAGATCCACACGCCCGAGCGCCGCAAGGTGTGGCTCGCGTGCGACGAGCACCGCGCGCACCTCGAGACGTTCCTCGGCGCGCGCTCGTTCTGGCGCACGACGGTCCCGGTCGACGAGCTCGAGCGCCAGGCGGCGCCGTGACGCAGGCGCCCGTCCCCGCGACGCAGAGCCCGCCGACGCAGAGCCCGCCGCCGCGGGTGCCGACGCCGGAGCGCACCACCGCGGACGCCCACCAACCGCGCACGCCCCGCGAGTGGGCGACGCTCGCCGTCGGGGTCGTCCTGCTCGTCGCGCTGTGCCTCGTGGCCGCGCGGTGGCAGTGGAACCGCTACGTGGACCGCGAGGCGGAGATCCAGCGCATCGAGGCCAACTACGCGGCCGCGCCGGTCCCGGTGGACGAGGTGCTCCCGGAGCCCGGTGCCGACCTCGGGCCCGCCGACGTGTGGCGACCCGTGACGCTCGAGGGCCGGTACGCCACGGAGTCGACCGTGCTGCTGCGCAACCGTCCCGTCGGCGGGAGCCCGGGGTTCCACGTCCTCGTGCCGTTCGTCACCGAGCCGACGACGACGGCGCCCGACGGCCTCGTCGTCGTCGTGGACCGCGGCTTCGTGCCGCTCGGCACCGACGCCGTGACGCCGGGCGACGTGCCCGCCGCGCCCGAGGGCACCGTGGAGGCGACGGTCACGCTGCGGGCGGACGAGCCGGCGTCCGACCGGGAGGCACCCCCGGGGCAGGTCCAGGCGATCGCCACGGCCCAGGTGCTCGACGCCGGGCCCGAGGGCGGCGACTGGGCCGCGGGGCGCACCGTGGGCGCGTACGGCCAGCTGCGGTCCGAGGACCCGGCGCCCGCGCAGCCGCTCCGGGCGCTGCCGAAGCCGGACACCGACCCGGGGTCGCACCTGTCCTACGCGTTCCAGTGGGGCGTGTTCGCGCTCGGCGCGGTCGTCGGGTTCTGGCTGCTGGTCCGCCGCGACCGCCGCGACGCCCGCGGCGAGGACGGGACGCTCACGGCGGGCGACCTCCTCGCCGAGCACGACCCGGAGGCCCCGCGGCCCCGCCGCGAGCCGCGCAACCGGCGCCCCACCGCGGAGGACGAGGAGGACGCGCTCATCGACGCCCAGCTCGGCCCCGGCCCGGACGGGCGCGACGGCGCGCGCTGACCCGGCTCAGGCGAGGGAGACGAGCTCCGCGTAGTCGTCGCTCCACAGGTCCTCGTCGCCGTCCGGCAGGAGCAGCACGCGCTCGGGCTCGAGCGCCTCCACCGCGCCGTCGTCGTGCGTGACCATGACGACGGCACCCTCGTACGTCTTGAGCGCCCCGAGGATCTCGGCGCGCGACGCGGGATCGAGGTTGTTCGTCGGCTCGTCGAGCAGCAGGACGTTCGCCGAGGACACGACGAGCGTCGCGAGCGCGAGGCGCGTCTTCTCCCCGCCCGACAGCACGCGCACCGGCTTCTCGGCGTCGTCCCCGGAGAACAGGAACGAGCCGAGCACCGAGCGCACCTGGGTGTCCGTGAGGTCCGGCGCCGCGTGGCGCAGGTTCTCCACGACGGTCGCGTCCATGTCGAGCGTCTCGTGCTCCTGGGCGTAGTAGCCCAGCTTGAGCCCGTGGCCGGCGTGCACCTCGCCCGTGTCGGGCTGCTCGACGCCGCCGAGGATGCGCAGCAGCGTCGTCTTGCCGGCACCGTTGAGCCCGAGCACGACGACCCTGCTCCCCCGGTCGATCGCGAGGTCGACCCCGGCGAAGACCTCCTGCGAGCCGTACGCCTTCGACAGCCCGCTCGCGGTGAGGGGCGTGCGCCCGCACGGCGCGGGCGTGGGGAACCGCAGCTTCGCCACGCGGTCGCTCCGCCGCTCGCCCTCGACGCCGGACATCATGCGCTCGGCGCGCCGCATCATGTTCTGCGCGGCGACGGCCTTGGTGGCCTTGGCGCGCATCTTCTCGGCCTGCGCGAGCAGCGCGCCCGCCTTCTTCTCGGCGTTCTGCCGCTCGCGGCGACGACGGCGCTCGTCCGTCTCGCGCTGCTCGAGGTAGGCGTCCCAGCCGAGGTTGTACTGGTCCAGCTCGCCCCGGTTGGCGTCCAGGTGGAACACCTTGTTCACCGTGGCGCGCAGCAGCTCGACGTCGTGGGAGATCACCACGAAGCCGCCCGAGTACGCCTTGAGGTAGTCGCGCAGCCAGATGATCGAGTCGGCGTCGAGGTGGTTCGTCGGCTCGTCGAGCAGCAGCGTCTCGACGCCGGAGAACAGGATGCGGGCGAGCTCGATGCGCCGTCGCTGACCGCCCGAGAGCGTGCCGAGCGGCTGGGCGAGGACACGGTCGTCGAGGCCGAGGTTGCTCGTGATGCGGTGCGCCTCGCTCTCCGCGGCGTAGCCGCCCGCGGCGAGGAAGCGCGCCTCGAGCTTCGGGTACCGGGCCATCGCGGCCTCGTGCGTCTCGGGGTCCGCGCTCGCCATCGCCCCCTCGGTCTCGCGCATCTGGCGCACGATCTTGTCGAGGTCGCGCGCCGAGAGCACGCGGTCGAGCGCGACGACGTCGAGGTCGCCCGTGCGCGGGTCCTGCGGCAGGTAGCCGATCTCGCCGCCGCGCGTGATCTTCCCCGCCGTGGGCTGGGTCTCCCCCGCCAGGGTCTTGGTGAGCGTCGTCTTGCCGGCGCCGTTGCGCCCGACGAGGCCGATCCGGTCGCCGGCAGCGATCTGGAACGTGGCCTCGTGCAGCAGGACGCGGGCTCCGACGCGCAGCTCGACGGCGTGGGCGGTGATCACGGAAGGGTCCTCTCCGGTGGTGCGGGGACGCCCGACGCGGCCGGACCTGCTCCCGTGGTGTGCGCCACGTCGGTCCCGGGCCCGCGCGGGCTCGACGACGATCCTACGGGTGCGGCCGTCCGGGCGGGGCGCGCGCCCGTCGACCGGCTGAACAGGAACGTCACGGCTTCACCCTCGTGAATGCACGCACAAATGTCACCGGAAGGGGACTCGCCGACGGCCGTCGAATCGGTTCCGGGCACCTTTCTTGCCCTCGGAGGGGACGTGATACGGTCCCGACGACCCCCGCCGGAAACTCGGAAAGGAAAACCATGAGCACTGCCGACGAGGCGCTCAGCAAGATCCTCGAGCTCGACGGCGCGATGGCCGTCGCCGTCGTCGACTACGGCAGCGGGCTCGCCCTGGTCCAGAAGCAGCTCGTGCCGTTCGACCTCGAGCTGGCGGCCGCCGCGAACACCGAGGTGATCCGCGCGAAGCTCCGGGCGATCGAGCAGCTCGGCCTCAACGACCAGATCGAGGACATCCTCATCACCCTGGGCGGCCAGTACCACCTGATCCGCCTCTCGCAGCGCGACACCCTGCGCGGCACCTTCACGTACCTCGTGCTCGAGCGCGGCCGGGCCAATCTCGCGCTCGCGCGCCGCGGCCTCGCCACCCTCGACGAGACGATCACGCTCTGACGCATGCCTGCCAGCCCACCCCGCAGCGCCCCGGCACCGGCCGGCGCGCGCAGCGTGCGCGACGTCCTCGAGCGCATCGACGACGCGCTCGAGAACGTCGCGCACGTCCTGGCCCTGGGACCCGGGGGTGAGCCGATCGGCAGCTCCGGGGTCGACGCCGCGGGGATCGTCGCGCTCGCCCGCACGATCGCCGCGGCCCTGTCGGCGGGCCCGGAAATCCCCGGCGACTCCGCGCGGTGCATTCTCAACACGTCGGAGAACTGCGTCTTCGTCTATCGCCTCGGAAAAGACCTCTCGGTCATTCTCGTCGGCCCTTCCGACTGGAACATCGCACTGACCGGACGACGCACCGAACAATTGCTCGTCGAATTCGTCGACGCCTATCTCGAGGAAATGTCCGCCAATGCCGGCGGGGACGCCTCGGGCGCACTGCCGCGCCGTGAGCTCGTCGCCGACGACGACGTCGCGCCGCCCGCCCCGACGAGCCGCCGCGAGCGCCGGTCGCGCGCCGGAGGCGCTGTCGCCGACCACGCGCTGCTCGCGCGGGTGCTCAAGGCGCTCGTCGACCTCTGACCGCGGCCCGCTCCCCAGGTGAGCCACCGCCCTCGGCGCTAGCGTGAGGCGGTGTCGTTCCAGGAGGGCGGCTCGTTCGAGGGCGGGCGCGTGCGCAAGGCAGGCGGCCTGGGCCGCGGACCGCTGATCGCGGGCGGCGGCATCGGCGCCGTGCTGGTGGCGCTCGCCGTCGCGTTCCTCAGCGGCCAGACCGGCATCGACCTCAGCGGGCTCACCGGCGGCGGGGCCTCGGACCCCGGGGCGCTCGGCGAGGGCCAGGCCGAGTACGTCGACGAGTGCACCGCCGAGCAGGCGAACACGACGCGCGAGTGCCGGCTCAACGCCACGGTGCAGGCCCTCGACGCCTACTGGGCCGAGGCGCTCCCCGAGCAGGCGTCGGTCGAGTACGTCGAGCCCGGTGTCGTCAGCTTCGCTGGACAGGTGTCCACCGGGTGCGGCGCCGCGACGAGCGCCGTCGGACCGTTCTACTGTCCAGTCGACCGGTCGGTCTACATCGACCTCGGCTTCTACGACGACCTCACGTCCCGGTTCGGGAGCAGCGGCGGCAGCCTCGCGGAGATGTACGTCGTCGCGCACGAGTTCGGCCACCACGTCGAGCAGCAGATCGGCGCCATGGACGCCGCCGACCGCGGCGCGACGGGCCCGGAGTCGGACTCGGTGCGGATCGAGCTCATGGCGGACTGCCTCGCGGGCATGTGGGCCGGTCACGCCGCGAGCACCGTGGACCCCGACACCGGTGTCACGTTCCTCGAGGACATCACGCCCGCCGAGCTCGCGGACGCGCTGTCGGCCGCGTCCGCCGTCGGGGACGACCGCATCCAGGAGTCCGCGACCGGCCAGGTGAACCCCGAGGCGTGGACGCACGGGTCGAGCGAGCAGCGGCAGCGATGGTTCACGATCGGCTACGAGGGCGGCTCGCTGCGGGACTGCGACGCGCTGAGCGCCCCGACCCTCTGACCGCGCCTCCTCCGACCGCGCTGCGCGGCGCGCCGCCTCAGAGCTCGATCGAGTACATCCGCGAGCCCGACACCTTCTCGTACCCGAGGCTCGCGTACAGGCCGTGCGCGCCGGACGGGTTCTCGGTGTCGACGTCGAGCGCGGCGTACTGCATGCCGTCGGCCGCGAACGCGCGCATCCCCGCCGCGAGCGCCGCGACGGCGACGCGGCGCCCGCGGTAGGCGCGGCGCACGCCGAGCAGCTCGGTGTACCCGAACGAGTACCCGCGAACGGGGAAGTCCTCGTCGAAGCGGCCGGCGAGCTCGTAGCCGACGACGAGGGGCTCGCCGGCGCGCAGCGCGGCGGCGGTCTCGGGGTCGGTGTGCGGGTCGGCGAGCAGGGCGTCGACGTCCGGGGCGTCGTCGACGACGAGGAACGACCACTGCGGCGCGAACTCGCTGCGCCCGTGTGTCCACGCCTCGCGCGAGCGGGGCTCGCTCCCCCAGTGGTCACGGAACGCGTCGTTGTGGGCCAGCCGCGCGGGCTCGTCCAGCTCGGCCGACCACGGCACGACGCGCAGGGAGCCGTCGAGCGCGACGTCGGGCACGGGCTGCGCGAGGTCGCGGCGCAGGTCGGAGTAGAAGCGGCGCGCGACGAAGCCGAACCGCTCGTACAGGTGGGTCTTCGTCTCGGGGTCGGTGTCCTCGGAGTACACGGCCATGCGGGCGGGGATCTCCTTGCCGCTGGCGGCGAGCAGCTGGCGCGCGCGCCCGATCTCCCACGCGAGGAGCTCGCGTCCGATGCCCCGCCCGCGGTGCGACGGGTGGACGCCGCCCCACAGGAACGTGCGCACGGTCGTCACGTCGCCGGGCGCGGTGTCGACGAGGGCCCACGCGCGCAGCGTCCCGTCCGCGTCGACGCCGATGAGCGAGTCCGTCTCGACCGTGCGCCAGCCCGCGGTGAAGAGGTCCTGCACCTCGGCGAGCGTCTCCCGGTAGGGCTCGCGGTCGGCCTCGGCGATCTCGTTCTTCAGGGTGAGCAGCGCGGGCGCGTCGTCCGCCGTCGCCGGCCGCCAGGTGAGGTCGCCCGCGGTAACGGGCGGCAGGGTCGCCGGTGCGGCGGCGCGCTCCGCGATCGGGGCGAGCGTGGTGGCGGGCGCGGGCGCGGCCGGGTCGGCCGGGAGGGAGGCGGGCATGGGGACCACGCTAGGGGACCGTCCGGCGTCGGGCACACGCATTTCCGCGAGCGCCGTGACCGACCCGAGAGACGGCTCGGCCGGGCGCGTCGTCGGCGATCTACGCTGCCCCCATGCCCACCGCCGCTCCCCCGGACCTCGCCGACGCCCGCTCCCGGGCCCTCGCCGAGGCGCTGCGCACGCGCGTGGTCGTCGCCGACGGCGCGATGGGCACGATGATCCAGGCGCAGGACCCGTCGCTGGAGGACTACCAGGGCCTCGAGGGCTGCAACGAGATCCTCAACGTCTCCCGGCCGGACATCATCGCCGCGGTGCACGACGCCTACCTCGAGGTCGGCGTCGACGCGATCGAGACGAACACGTTCGGCGCGAACTGGTCGAACCTGTCCGACTACGGCATCGACGACCGCATCCGCGAGCTCGCGGCGGCGGGCGCGCGGATCGCGCGGGAGCGGGCCGACGCGTTCACGACCCCCGACCACCCGCGCTGGGTGCTCGGCTCGATGGGCCCGGGCACGAAGCTGCCGAGCCTCGGGCACACCACGTACGCCCACCTGCGCGACACGTTCGCGGAGCAGGCCGCCGGGCTGCTCGACGGCGGCGCGGACGCGCTCCTCGTGGAGACGAGCCAGGACCTGCTCCAGACGAAGGCGGCGGTGAACGGGTCGCGCGCGGCGATGCGCACGGTGGGGCGCTCCGTCCCGGTGATCGCGCAGGTGACCGTGGAGACCACCGGGACCATGCTCATGGGCTCCGAGATCGGCGCGGCGCTCACGACGCTCCAGGCGCTCGGCGTCGACGCGATCGGGCTGAACTGCGCGACCGGGCCGGCCGAGATGAGCGAGCACCTGCGCCACCTGTCGCGCCACGCGGAGATCCCCGTGACGTGCATGCCCAACGCAGGGCTACCGGTGCTGGGCCCGGACGGCGCCACGTACCCGCTCACGCCGGACGAGCTCGCCGCGGCGCACACGCAGTTCGTCACCGAGTTCGGGCTCGGGCTCGTGGGCGGCTGCTGCGGGACGACGCCCGAGCACCTGCGGCGCGTCGTCGAGGCGGTGCGCGCGCGGCCCGTGGCCGAGCGGCACCCGCAGCGGGAGAACGGGGTCGCGAGCCTGTACTCCCACACGGACCTGCGCCAGGACACGTCGTTCCTCGCGATCGGCGAGCGCACGAACGCGAACGGGTCGAAGGCGTTCCGTGAGGCGATGCTCGCGGAGAGCTGGGACGAGTGCGTCGAGATCGCGCGCGCCCAGACGCGCGACGGCGCGCACCTGCTCGACGTGTGCGTCGACTACGTGGGTCGCGACGGCGTCGCGGACGTGCGCGAGGTCGTCTCGCGCCTCGCGTCGGCGTCGACGCTGCCGCTCGTCATCGACTCGACCGAGCCCGACGTCATCGCGGCGGGACTCGAGCTGGTCGGCGGGCGCGCCGTCGTGAACTCGGTGAACTTCGAGGACGGCGACGGCCCGACGTCGCGGTTCGCCCGGATCATGCCGCACGTCGTCGAGCACGGCGCCGCCGTCGTCGCGCTGACGATCGACGAGGAGGGGCAGGCGCGCACCGCGGAGACGAAGGTCGCGATCGCGACGCGCCTCGTCGAGACGCTCACGCGCGACTGGGGCCTGCGGGTCGACGACATCATCGTCGACGCGCTGACGTTCCCCATCGCCACGGGCCAGGAGGAGACCCGGCGCGACGCCATCGAGACGATCGAGGCGATCCGCGAGATCACGCGCCGCTACCCCGGCATCCACACCACGCTCGGGGTGTCCAACGTGTCGTTCGGCCTCAACCCCGCCGCGCGCACCGTGCTCAACTCCGTCTTCCTCCACGAGGCGGTCGCGGCCGGGCTGGACTCCGCGATCGTGCACGCGGCGAAGATCCTGCCGCTCGCCCAGATCCCCGACGAGCAGCGCGAGGCGGCGCTCGACCTCGTGTGGGACCGGCGCCGGTACGACGACGCGGGCAACCTCGTGCACGACCCGCTCGCCCGGCTGCTCGAGCTGTTCGAGGGCGTGGACTCCGCCGCCCTCAAGGACGCGCGCGCCGCCGAGCTCGCCGCGCTCCCGATCGGCGAGCGCCTCGAGCGGCGCATCGTCGACGGCGCGCGCAAGGGGCTCGAGGAGGACCTCGACGCCGCGCTCGCCAATGGCATGAAGGCCCTCGACATCGTCAACGAGCACCTGCTCGAGGGCATGAAGGTCGTGGGCGACCTGTTCGGCCGCGGCGAGATGCAGCTCCCGTTCGTCCTGCAGTCCGCCGAGACGATGAAGACGGCCGTCGCCTACCTCGAGCCGCACATGGAACGCGCCGAGGGCGCCGACACGGGCAGCAAGGGCACGATCGTCCTCGCGACCGTGCGCGGCGACGTGCACGACATCGGCAAGAACCTCGTCGACATCATCCTCACGAACAACGGCTACACGGTCGTCAACATCGGCATCAAGCAGCCGATCGGCGCGATGATCGAGGCGGCCGAGCAGCACGACGCCGACGTCATCGGCATGTCCGGGCTGCTCGTGAAGTCGACGGTGGTCATGAAGGAGAACCTCGAGGAGCTCGCGTCGCGCGGCCTCGCCGGGCGCTGGCCCGTGCTCCTCGGGGGCGCGGCGCTCACGCGGACGTACGTCGAGGACGACCTCGCCGGCCAGTTCCCGGGCGTCGTCCGGTACGCGCGCGACGCGTTCGAGGGCCTGCGGCTCATGGAGCCGCTGGTCCGCGTCGCGCGGGGCGAGTCGCCCGACGCCGTCGGGCTGCCCGCGCTGAAGAAGCGCCGCCACGCCGTGGTCACCGTGACGGAGACGCCGGTCGAGGACCTGCCCGCGCGGTCCGACGTCGCCGCCGACAACCCCGTGCCGACCCCGCCGTTCTGGGGCACGCGGCTCGTCAAGGGTCTTCAGCTGTCCGAGTACGCGGCGTTCCTCGACGAGCGCGCGACGTTCATGGGCCAGTGGGGTCTCAAGCCCGGGCGCGGGGAGTCCGGCGCGTCGTACGAGGAGCTCGTCGAGACCGAGGGCCGGCCGCGGCTCAACGCGTGGCTCGACCGGATCCGCACGGAGGGCGTCGTGGACCCCTCGGTCGTGTACGGGTACTTCCCCGTGTGGTCGGAGGGCGACGACGTCGTCGTCGCGCACCACGGCGCCGGGCTCGCCGGCATCGGGGCGCCCGACGGCGGGTCGGGCGGCGAGCCCGGGACCGAGCGCCTGCGCTTCACGTTCCCGCGCCAGCGACGCGACCGGCACCTGTGCCTCGCCGACTTCGTGCGGCCGCGGTCGTGGGTCGAGGAGACCGGCCGGTACGACGTCCTGCCCGTCCAGCTCGTGACCATGGGCGCGAGCGTCGACCAGCACACCGCGAGGCTCTTCGCCGGGAACCACTACCGCGAGTACATGGAGCTCCACGGGCTCTCGGTCCAGCTCACCGAGGCGCTCGCCGAGATGTGGCACGCGCGCGTGCGCGCCGAGCTCGGGTTCGCCGACGAGGACCCGGACTCCGCGGAGGGCATGTTCAAGCTCGAGTACCGCGGCGCGCGCTTCTCGCTCGGGTATCCCGCGTGCCCGGACATGGAGGACCGCCGCAAGGTCGTGGAGCTGCTGCGCCCTGAGCGCGTCGGGGTCGAGCTCTCCGCCGAGCTGCAGCTGCACCCCGAGCAGTCGACCGACGCGTTCGTGCTCCACCACCCCGAGGCGAAGTACTTCTCCGTCTGAGCTCCCCGGGGGCACGGTGCCGGGTCCGCAGTCGTCCGTGCGGGTCACGGGCGCGTGCGGGTCACGGGCGCGTTCAGGTCACGGGCGCCATGGACCGGCGTCAGGCGGCCGTGCCGCCGTAGTGCGCGGCCAGGCGCCGCAGCCCCTCGTCGACGCTCACGGCGGGCCGCCAGCGCAGGTCACGGCGCGTGGCCCGCTGGTCGAACCAGTGCGCGGTCGACAGCTGCTCGGCGAGGAAGCGCGTCATCGGCGGCTCGTCGGCGCCCGGGCGCACGCGCCACACGGCCTCTACCAGGCTGCCCGCGGCTCGCGCGACCCCGGCCGGCACGCGCCACCGCGGCGGCTCGACGCCGCCCGCGCGGCAGATGCCCGCGAGCAGGTCGGCGACGGTGCGCGGCTCGCCGTTGGTCAGGACGTACGCGCGGCCGTGCACGTCGTGGGCGCGGTCGAGCGCGGCGAGGATGCCGTCCGCAGCGTTGTCCACGTAGAGCGTGTCGATGAGCGCCGCACCGTGCCCCAGCAGGGGCAGGCGCCCGCCCGCCGCCCGCTCGAGCACCCGCTCGACCAGCTGGGTGTCGCCCGGCCCCCAGACGATGTGCGGGCGCACGGCGACGACGCTCGGCCCGGTCCCACCCGACCCGTCCGGTCGGCGACGGCGGTCGCGGTCCAGGGCGAGCAGCTCGGCCGCCGCCTTCGTGCGCGCGTACTCGCCGCGAGCGTGCCGGGGGTCGGCCGGTGTCGTGCCCGCCCCGACCAGGGACGAGCCCAGGTGGGCGACGGAGGGCGAGGACACCTGCACGAACCGCTCGACCCCGGCGCGCTCGGCCGCGTCGAGGAGCGCTCGGGTGCCCTCGACGTTCACGGCGTGAAACTCCGCGGGCTCACCCGCGAGCGACACCTTGGCCGCGAGGTGCACGACCGCGTCGACCCCCTCGACGGCACGCGCGACGGTCGCCGGGTCGGTCACCGACCCCTGGACGTCCTCCACGCCCGGCACGCCGGAAGGGCGGCGCTGGAGCGTGCGGACCTCGTCGCCGCGGGCCACGAGCGCCAGGGCGACGGCGCCTCCGAGCAGACCCGACGCCCCGGTCACGAGCACGGTCACGGCCGCCCCACCCGCCCGCCGGCGAGGACGCCGTCCGCCCAGGCGGCGAGGCGCGCCCGGTCGATCTTCGAGTTGTGCCGCACGTCGGTGGGCATGCGCGGCACCACGAGCACGGCCGCGAGCGGCACGGGCGACGCGGCGCGCACGGCGGCGGTGAGCGCCTCGGGTGCCAGCCCGGGGCGCCGGACGCCGGGCACGGTCTCGACCACCGCGACCACCTGCTGCAGCCCCGCGGGTCCGACGCCGACGACGGCGGCCCGCCGCACCTGCGCCACCCGCTCCACGTGCTGCTCCGGCCCCACGGGGGCCATCGGTCCGTCGGCGGTGCGGAGCACGTGCCCGAGCCGCCCCTCGATCCACAGGCGGCCCTGCGCGTCGAGGTGTCCGACGTCGCCGGTGCGGTGCCAGCGCCCGGGCGGGGTGTCGCGCTCGGCGGCCTGGTCGGTGAGCCACAGCCGGTCGTAGCGCTCCTTGAGGTGTCCGGCCCGCACGAGGACCTCGCCGAGCACGCCGGGCGTCGCCGACGGCGCGCCGATCGCGGCGCCGTCGTCGTCGAGCGCGCTGACGAGCACCTCCGCCCCGGGCACGGGGCGGCCCACGCACACGCCCGCGTCGGGGGCCGCGGCGGCGTCGCGGATGCCGTCGAGCGTGACGTCGGTGACGAGCAGGCACTCCGTCATCCCGTACGGGGTGTGCGCCGTGGCCGCGGGCATGAGGTCGGCGGCCGAGCCGAGCAGCTCGGCCGAGATCGGCGCGCCCGTGGAGAGGAACGTGCGCACGCGCTCGAGGGCGTCGCGGTCGGCGGCGTCGAGCGCGTCGGCGGTCGCGACCACGTTGAGGATCGCGGCGGGCGAGAGGAACACGATGCGGGCGTCCGACGCGCGCACGGCGTCGGCGACGGCCCGGGCGGTGAGCGTGCGCGGCGAGGAGACGTCCATGCTCGGCGTCACCGACCGGGTGCCGAGCGCGGGCCCGAGCAGCGCGAACGGGGCGAAGCCCGTGACGAGCCCGGTGTCGGGACCGACGTCGAAGTGCTCGGCGAGCGTGTCCTGCAGCGCGGAGAGGCGGGCGTGCGAGTACACGACGCCCTTGGCCGGGCCCGTCGACCCGGAGGTGAAGAGGACGGCGGCCTCGTCGTCGGGGCCGGGCTCGGGCGGCAGCGCGGCGCCCTCCCCCGCGCGCGCGACGTCGACGAGCTCGTGCGCCACGCCCAGCGCCCGCCGGACCGCGGGCGCG
>NZ_LWGL01000056.1 GCF_001722485.1 Cellulosimicrobium cellulans
GCCCGCTGCGCGGGACGTGGCGGCAGGTGCTCGCCGAGCGGCGCGACCGCCGGCTCGCCCGCGCCGAGCAGCGGCGGACGGCGTGGGCGCCGACCGACATCGAGCGGCGCGAGCTCCGGGCGCTCGCGATCCGTCGCCGCGCCGGGCTCGCGGCCACGTCGCTCGTGCTCCTGGCATTCACGGCCGTCGTCTTCGGCCCGCTCGTCGGCGGGCTCCTGTCCGGGGGACGCCTCGTGGGAGGCAGCCTGCTTCCGGCGAGCAGCACGCTGGGCGACGTGTGGCGCGCCGCCACGACGGGATGGGTCACCACCGGGCTCGGCTCACCCGCCCCGGCGGACCCGTTCGTCTTCGCCCTGCTGCCCGCGAGCCTCCTCGCCGGCGGCTCGACGCAGACCGCCGTCAACGTGCTCGTCCCCGCGTGCTTCCTCGCGGCCGGCCTCGGCGCGTGGTTCGCCGCGGGCGCGGCGACGCGTTCCCTCCCGCTGCGGGCCTGGGCGACGCTCGTCTGGGTCGGCGCCCCCGTGCTCCTCGCGGCCGTGGGCTCCGGGCGGGTCGGCGCCGTCCTGGTGCACGCCGCGCTGCCGTGGGCGGCGCTCGCCGTGGTGCGCGCACTGGGGCTCCAGCGGGTCGACGTCGTCGCCCCGGCCACGGCCGGTGACAGCGCGGCGGACGCCACGACACCGGACGCCACGACGCCGGACCCGGCCCCTCGCGCGTCCCGGCACCCGGGCGGATCGCTCGTCGCCGCGGCGACCGCCGGCCTCCTGTTCGCCGTGGTGGTGGCGGGCGCCCCGGTGCTGCTGCCCGCGGGCCTCCTCGTCCTGCTGGTCGTGGCCCTCGTCGCGCCCCGCCACCGGCGCTACCTCGCGCTCGTCCCGCTGCCGGCCGTCGCCGTGTTCGCGCCGTTCCTCGTGCACGTGGCGCAGACGTGGACGGACGGGGGCTGGCGCCTCCTGCTGGCCGACCCGGGCGCCCCCGTCGCGTCGTCGCCCGCCGAGCCGTGGCAGCTCCTCCTCGGGGCCCCGGCCGTGCCCGCGCCCTGGTTCGGGCTCGACGGCGACGGCGCGCTCGACCTCCTCGCCCGGTGGGCGCCGTTCCTCACGGGCTGCCTCCTCGTCGTCCTCGGGGTCGTGGCCGTGCTGCGCGGCCGCCGGGTCGCGGTCGCGGCCTGGTTCGTCGCAGCGATCGGGCTCGCGGCCGCGGTCCTCGCTGCCTCGACGACGGTGGCCCCGTCCGTCGCCGGTGCGCCCGTCACGGGCTGGCCGGGAGCCGGCGTCTCGCTGGTGCTGCTCGCCCTCCTGGGTGCCGCGCTCACCGGCGTCCCGGCCCTGCCGCGGCGTAGTGCCGCGCCGTGGCGGACGGGCTGCGTCGTCGCGGTCGCGGTCCTCGTCACGCTGGCGCCCCTCGGCGGCGCCGCGTCGTGGACGGCGCACGTGCTCGACCGCTCGGACGCCCGGGTCGAGGCGCTCGGTGCGACGTCGGAGCCCGTCGTCCCGCCCGTGGGGCGTCAGATGCAGTCCTCGCCCGCGCAGTCGAGGGTGCTGAGCCTCGAGCTCGCCGAGGACGGCGTCGTCGAGTACGCGGCGCTGCGCGCGGACGGGCCGCAGGCGGTCGACTCCTCGGCCGTGGTGCACGGCGTCCGGGCCGGTGATCCGGCGGCCGGTGAAGGGGCGCTGCCCCAGGTGGTCGCCGAGCTGACCGCGGGGACGTCCGACGACGTCGCGTCGCGCCTGGTCGGGCTCGGTGTCGGCGCGGTGCTCGTGCCGGCGTCGGCCCCGGAGGACCAGGCGCGCGCCGAGCTGGTCGCGCGTCTCGACATGGTGCCCGGCCTGGAGCGCATGACCGAGGGCAAGGCGGGCCTGACGTGGCGTGTCGCCCCGGACGGCGTCGAGCCCGCGTACGCCCGGGTCGAGACGCCTGACGGGTCCGTCGTGGCGCTGGACGCCGACCGCGCCGCGCTGAGGCCCGTGGACGTGCGGGTCGACGACGGACCGGAAGGACGTGTCGTGGTGATCGCGGAGAACGCGGCGCCCGGGTGGCGCGCGACGCTCGACGGCCGCACGCTCGAGCCCGTCGACCCCGCGGTCAGCGGCGGCCTGCAGGCCTTCGAGCTCGGCACCGACGGCGGGCACCTCGCGGTGTACCACGCCGCGGACCACCGCTCGGCGTGGATGACGGTCGCCGGCGCGGTCCTGCTCGTGTTCGTGCTGCTCGCGGTACCGGTCCGACGCCGGCGCCCGGCGGCGAGGTGACGAAGAGATGGCGGACGACGTGACGGGCAGGGCACGCCGCGACGCGCGGCAGCGACGACGGGACGCGCGAGGTGAGCAGGGTGGCGCCAGGGACCGGCGGCGCGTCGTGGGGCGTCTCGCGACGACGAGCGCCGGGGTGGTCGGCATCGTCGCCCTGGGCGCGGTCGCCGCGTTCGGCGGCGACGTGGCCGGGCGGCTGCCCGACCGCGACCTCGCCGAGCCCGTCGAGCACGTCACCGTGACGCCGGCGCAGGACGTCGTCGTGTGCCCGGGGCCTGCACGCCTGACGGACCCGGAGGCGGTCGGGGACGCGCAGTTCGGGCCGTCGCCCGTCGGGACGGCGAGCACCCTGCGCGCCGCAGTCGGCGGTGCGTCGGCGGCGTCGCTCGGCGCGCTCGACGGGAGCGACACGCAGGACCTGGCGACGCCGAGCGTCGCCGACGGCCTGGCGACGCTCGGGGTCGACGCCCCGACCGCCGGCTCCGCGCTGACGGTCCGCCCGGGCGACGGGGACGCGCCGCGGGTGGCCGCATCCGTCGGGTCGGTGACGACCGAGGGTGACCTGCGCGGCCTCGCCGCGGCGAGCTGCGGCCGCCCCGGTGTCAGCCAGTGGCTCGTCGGCGGGAGCACCGAGATCGGGAGCAGCGCCCAGCTCGTCCTGCAGAACGCCGGCCGCACGCCCGCGACCGTGCAGGTCAGCGTCTGGGGTCAGAACGGCCGCGCCGTGCTCGCGGGCGGGGGGCAGCAGCTCGTGGGGCCGGGCACGGAGGTCGTCCAGCTCCTCGAGGCGGCGGCGCCGGAGCAGCGGCGCACGGTCGTCCACGTCGAGTCCTCGGGCGGGCTCGTGTCGGCGTACCTGCAGCAGAACACGCTCGACGGGCTCGTCCCGCTCGGGGTCGACTACGTCGTGCCCGGCGCCGAGCCCGCCCGCGACCTCGCCCTCACCGGCGTCGTGAGCGCGGGCGAGGCCGTCGACGACCCGCACGCTCCCCAGCTGCGCCTCCTCGCGCCCGGTGACGAGCCGGGGACGGCGCGCGTCGTCGTCCACGGTCCGGACGGACCCGTGACGGTGCGCGGTCTCGAGCAGGTCGCGCTCACGCCCGGCGTGGTCAGCGACGTCTCGCTCGGCGGCCTGCCCGCAGGTCGCTACGGGGTGGCCGTCCACGCCGACGTGCCCGTCGTCGCCGGTGCCTCGACGGACCGGCGTGGCCCGGTGGACCCGGACCTGCTCCACGAGGAGCGCCAGTACGACCGTGCGTGGCTCGCGGCCAGGCCGCTCGTCGAGACCGGGACCGCGCGCGCGGGCCAGGTCGCGCTCGTCCCCGCCACCTCGGCGAGCCTGTCGCTGGCCGCGCTGCCCGTCACGGCCGAGGAGGGCGACCCCACGGGGTCGCTCGAGCTCGTCGTGCAGGCGTACGCCGCCGACGGGTCGCCGCTCGGGGAGCAGACCGTGTCCGTCGGGACCGGGACGACCACGACGCTGGACCCGCCCTCGCTCGTCCCCGAGGGCTCCGAGCAGGCCCCTGCCGTCGTCGCGGTCGACGTCGTCGAGGCCGACGAGGGGCTCGCAGCCGCCTGGTCGGTGCTGGTCGAGGCCGGGCCGCCGAACGGCGACGAGGGGGACACGACGCCGAGCCTCGTGTCCGTGCTGCTGCCGGTCACCGACGGCTCCGTCGCTCGCGAGGTCGGGGTCCGCGCGTCGGACACCGCCGGTCTCGGAGGGCGCTGACCTACGAAGGTCAGCGGCCCTCGCCGTAGCGGGGGTCGATCTCCTCCGGCGACCGCGCGAGCAGGTGCGCGACCTGCTCGACCACGACGTCGTGGACCAGGTCCTCGAGGTCCTCCGGGTCGATCGCGCGCGCCTCGACCGGGCGCCGGTAGACCACGACGCGCGCGGGCCGTCCCGAGTCCGCGGGGAAGCAGCGTCCGAGCGGGACGCCGCCCTCCTCCCACGGCGCCGGGTCCGACGGCGGGACGTCCTCGACCGCGAACTCGGTGCCGCGCAGCTGCGTGGCCCACCGTCGCTCGACGCTCTCCACGGCGTCGAGCACGACGTCGTCGAACCGTTCCGCGCGCGTCCGGTTGGCAGGAGCGGACGGCGGCAGGAGAGGGCCCCGGATGCCGCGTCCACGGCGGTCGCGGCGTCGCGGCGCGGGGCCGTCACCGCCGACACCGGGCGCGCGCGGCGGGATGACCGGCGCGTCCAGCGGCGACGCCGGCTCGACGACGCGTGTCACGTTCCGGCCGGCCGGGCGGTCGCGCGCCCGCTTGCCTCGACCGGGTTCGGGCCGCGACCCGGGGAAGGAGAAGCCACGCACACGACGACTCTAGACCGCCCCAGCGGCGCCGCACCTGCGGTTCGGCGTGTGCCGCACCGATCCGCGGCGCGGAAGGCGTAGTGTCGCCCCGTGAGATCGGTCAGGCAGTGCTCGCGCACGGCGTGCGTCCGCGCCGCCGTCGCGACCCTCACCTACGTGTACGCGGACTCGACCGCGGTCCTCGGCCCGCTCGCGCACCTTGCCGAGCCCCACAGCTACGACCTCTGCGCCGAGCACGCCGAGCGGCTCACCGCGCCCCGCGGGTGGGAGGTGGTCCGGCTCTCTCCGCAGTTCGTCGAGACCGGGCCGAGCGACGACGACCTGTCCGCGCTCGCCGACGCGGTCCGCCAGGCCGGGCGCCCGCGGCCCGAGCCCGAGCCTGTCGACGTCACCGAGGTCGGGCGGCGCGGGCACCTGCGCGTCCTGCGGGCCGAGGCGGAGTGACGTTCGGGGTTCTCGCTAGGCTGCTCCCGTGAGCACCGATCTGTCGCGCCTCATCAAGGCCTACGACGTCCGCGGCACCGTCCCGGACCAGCTGAACCCGGAGGTGGCGCGGGCCATCGGCGCGGCGTTCGCGCGCGCCGTCGTGCTTCCCGAGGCGCCGGACGCCTCGGGTGACGTGCCCGCCCGCCCGCGGGCCGTCGTCGGGCACGACATGCGCGACTCCGGGCCGGCGCTGGTCGACGCGTTCGCGGAGGGCCTCACGGACGCGGGCGTGGACGTGACGCGCATCGGGCTGTGCTCGACGGACGGGCTGTACCACGCGTCGGGCGTGCTGGGCGTCCCCGGGGCGATGTTCACGGCGAGCCACAACCCGGCCGAGTACAACGGCATCAAGCTCTGCCGGGCGGGTGCGCGGCCGGTCGGGCAGGACTCGGGGCTGGCGGAGGTCCGCCGCCTCGCCGAGGAGTTCCTCGACGGCGGCCTCCCGGCGGCGAGCGACGTCTCGGGCACGGTGAGCGACCACGACATGCTCGCCGACTACGCCGCGTTCCTGCGCAGCCTGGTCGACCTGGCCGGCATCCGCCCGCTGAAGGTCGTCGTGGACGCGGGGAACGGCATGGGCGGGCACACGGTCCCCGCGGTGCTGGGCACGGGTGCGGGCCTGCCCGCGCTGCCGCTCGAGGTCGTACCGCTGTACTTCGAGCTCGACGGCACGTTCCCGAACCACGAGGCGAACCCGCTCGAGCCGGAGAACTTGCGCGACCTGCAGGCGGCGGTCGTCGAGCACGGCGCCGACCTCGGCCTCGCGTTCGACGGCGACGCGGACCGCTGCTTCGTCGTCGACGAGCACGGCGACCCGGTGTCGCCGTCGGCCATCACGGCCCTCGTCGGGCTGCGCGAGGTCGGCAAGGAGGTCGACGCCGGGCGCACCCCGACGGTGATCCACAACCTCATCACGTCGCGCGCCGTGCCCGACTTCCTCGACGCCGCGGGCGCCCGCACGGTGCGCACGCGCGTGGGGCATTCCTTCATCAAGGCGCAGATGGCCGAGCACGACGCCGTGTTCGGCGGCGAGCACAGCGCCCACTACTACTTCCGCGACTTCTTCTTCGCGGACACGGGCATGCTCGCCGCGATGCACGTGCTGGCGGCGCTCGGCGCGCAGCCGCACCCCTTGTCGGCGCTCGCGGAGATGTACGAGCCGTACGTCGCGTCGGGCGAGATCAACTCGACGGTGGCCGACGTCCCCGCCGCCCGCGCGCGCGTCGTGGAGGCGTACGTGACGCAGCAGGGCGCCGGCCCGGTCGAGGTGGACGAGCTCGACGGCCTGACGGTCTCGCACTGGGACGCCCACCCGCAGTGGTGGTTCAACCTGCGCGCGTCGAACACGGAGCCGCTGCTGCGGCTCAACGTCGAGGCCGCGGACGAGGACATCATGGAGAAGGTGCGCGACGACGTCCTGTCGCTCGTGCGCGCGACCGGCACCGCGTCGTCCGGCACCACCGAGCCCGGCGCCCCGACCGACGAGGAGCGAGCATGAGCCTGCAGATCGAGTCCTGGGTGCGCGAGGCGCTGCGCTGCCCCGTGACGGGCGCGACGCTCGTCGACGGCACGGGCCCCGGCGGCGAGCCGGAGCTGCACTCGACGGACGCCGACCGCCCGCTCGCGTACCCGGTGCGCGACGGCATCCCGGTGCTCCTGGAGGACGACGCGCGCGCTCTCTGAGCGTGTCCCCCACGAACGCACGCACGAAGGCCGGCTCCCCGCGGGGAGCCGGCCTTCGCCGTCGGGCACCGTGCGGTGCCCCGGGTGGCTGCGGCGAACCGATGGACCGCAGCCGCACGAACGGCGCGCCGGACCGGGCGCCGCCGCTCGCGGGTCAGACGCCCGCGGCCTCCTTGAGGTCCTCGACGAACGTCGGGTTCTCCTCGAGCCACGCGTCGACGGCGGCCTCCTCGTCGGCGTACTCGTCGGAGTTGAACATCATGTTCTCGAGCGAGAACAGCTGCTCGTCCGTGAGCTCGAACGCGCCGATCATCTTCGTGAGCGTCGGGTAGCGCTCCTCGAAGTCACCGGTGCCGAAGCTGTGGATCTCCTCGGCCTCGCCGAGCGTGCCCTCGGGGTCCTCGAGGTCGCGCACGGGGAACTCGTCGTACGCCCAGTGCGGGCGCCACAGCGTGACGGCGATGTTCTCGCCGGCCTCGGTCGCGCCGCGCAGCTCGGCGAGCATCGCCGGGGTGGAGGAGATGGTGTACTCCATGTCCTCGAGGCCGTAGGTCGGGATGACCTCCTCCTGCGTGATCTTGGTCAGGCCGGCGCCCGCCTCGATCCCGACGAGCTTGTTGCCGTACTCGTCCGCCATCGCCGCGAGGTCCTCGAGCGACTGCGCGGGGGAGTCCTCGTTCACCGCGATCGTGAGCTTGGCGTCGTCGTACCAGACGCCGAGGTCGGTGAGGTCCTCGCCGTACTCCTCGTGGTACGAGGCGTGCGTGATGGGCAGCCAGGTGTCGAGCAGCAGGTCGAAGTCGCCCCCGGCGAGGCCGGTGAAGATGACGCCGATGTCGGCGGTCTGGGTCTCGACGTCGTAGCCCTCGTCCTCGAGGATCGCCTTCCACAGGTAGGAGGCCGCGACGGCCTCGTCCCAGCCGGAGGGGATCCCGATCGAGATCGACGTCTCGTCCTCGCCGGTCGAGCCGCCGGAGCCGCCGGTGTCGGTGTCGCTCGCGCAGGCGGACAGGCCGAGGCCGAGCACCGCGGCGGCGGCGACGGCCGCGGTGCGGCGGCGGGCGGTGGTGCGTGCGGGTGTCATGGGTTCCTTCCTTGGGCCCCGACGAGGCCCGGTGGGTGGTGGCCGACGGCGCGGGGGCCGACCGGCGGACGGGGTGCCCGGGCGCTGCGCCCGGTGGTGGGTCAGACGCGCGCCGCGGCGAGGGCGCGCGAGACGGGGGCGCGGTCGCCCAGCGCGGACGTCACGCGGTCGAGGTACATCGCGAGGATCACGACGGACAGGCCCGCCTCGAAGCCGAGCGCGACGTCGATGCTCGCGAGCGCGGCGACGACGTCCTGGCCGAGACCGCCCGCGCCGACGAGGCCGGCGATGACGACCATGGAGAGCGAGAGCATGATGACCTGGTTGACGCCGGCCATGATGGTGGGCATCGCGAGCGGGAGCTGGATCTGGCGCAGGATGCGGCCGGGGGTCGAGCCGAACGCCTGCCCGGCCTCGACCACCTCCTTGTCGACCTGGCGGATGCCGAGCTCGGTGAACCGCACGCCCGGGGCGAGCGCGAAGACGATCGTCGCGATGATGCCCGGGACGGGGCCGGTGAGGAAGATGACGACCGTCGGGATGAGGTAGACGAACGCCGGCATGGTCTGCATGAAGTCGAGCACGGGGCGCACGGCGCGCGACACCTTGTCGTTGCGCGCCGCCCAGATGCCGAGCGGGATCGCGATCGCGAGCGCGATCGCCGACGCGAGGAGGACGAGGGCGAGCGAGGCCATCGCGGCCTCCCACTGCTCGACCCCGGCGATGACGGCGAAGCCGACGAGCGAGCCGACGGCGAGCTTCCAGCCCTTGGCGACGTACGCCAGCGCGGCGAGGACGAGCGCGACGAGCCAGAACGGCGGGGACGCCAGCACGACCTCGAGCACGTCGTAGACGCCCTCGAGGACGCCCTTGACGACGTCGAACAGCGGGTCGAGGACCGCGGTCACCCAGTCGACGAACGCCTCGACCCACTCGCCGAGCGGGATCCGGGGGACGAGCGTGCCGCTCATGCCGCACCCCCCTCGGCCGTCGCCGCGTCGTGGTCGGCGGCGGCTCCCGTGGTCGACAGGTCGATCTCGCCGGTGCGGGGCTGGTCGCCCGGCACCATGGCCTCGAGCAGCGTGACGCGGGGCACGACCCCGACCAGGCGGTCGGACCCGTCGGTCACGGCCACGGGCAGCGGCGACTCGGCGGCGGGCGCGAAGATCTCCGCGAGGGGCGTGTCGGGGGAGACCGGCGTGACGCCGTCGCGCACGATGCCCTCGAGCGACTCCTTGCCGGCCTTGATCGCCGCGACGGCGTCGTCGTCGCGCACGACGCCCTGCAGGCGGCGCTGGCGGTCGACGACGTACGCGGCCGACACCTGCGCCTCGCGCATGGTGCGGCTCGCCTGGCGCGGGCCGCCGCCCATCGGCACGACGACGGCCGGGCGCACCATGACCGACGACGCGGTGAGGACGCGCGTGCGGTCGACGTCGGCGACGAACTGGGCGACGTAGTCGTTCGCGGGGTCGGACAGGATCTGCTCGGCGGTACCGATCTGCACGATCCGGCCGTCGCGCATGACGGCGATGCGGTCGCCGAGGTGCATGGCCTCGTTGAGGTCGTGCGTGATGAAGACGATGGTCTTGCCGAGCGTCTGCTGGAGCTCGAGGAGCTGCTCCTGCATCTCGCGGCGGATCAGCGGGTCGAGCGCGCTGAAGGCCTCGTCCATGAGGAGCACGTCGGTGTCGGCGGCGAGCGCGCGGGCGAGTCCCACGCGCTGGCGCATGCCGCCCGAGAGCTGGGACGGCAGCGAGTCCTCCCAGCCGCCGAGGCCGACGAGCTCGAGCGCCGTGCGCGCCTTGTCACGCCGCTCGGTCTTCCCGACGCCCTGGATCTCGAGCGGGTACGCGGCGTTGTCGAGCACCGTGCGGTGCGGCAGGAGCGCGAAGTGCTGGAACACCATGCTCACGTGCTTGCGGCGCAGGGCGCGCATCTGCTTGGCGTCGGCCTGCGCCAGGTCGGTCCCGCCGAGCAGGACGTGGCCGGACGTCGGCTTCCACAGGCCGTTGAGCATGCGGATGAGCGTCGACTTGCCGGAGCCCGACAGGCCCATGACGACGAAGATCTCGCCCTTGTTCACCTCGAAGCTCGCGTCGATCACCGCGGCGGTGCCGAGCGGCTTGACGTCGTCGCGGGTCGCGCCCTGCTCGAGGCGCCGCACGGCGTCGAGCGGCCGGCGGCCGAAGACCTTGTAGACGTCGCGGACCGAGAGCGCCGTGCCGCGCCCGGTCGAGCCGGCGCCGTCGGCACCGGTGGGTTCGGCGGTGTCCGCCGGCGGGGATGTGCTGAGTGCAGTCATGCGGTGGGTGTCGCCACCTTCCGTCCGTGGACCAGCGGCGCACCGCCGCAGGACGCGGCGCCTCCCCGGTCCGGGGGGCGTCGAGGCGGCACGACCGAGGTCCCGCGGCGCGGACGGCGGCCAGGGCTGCACGTCCGGCGGGCACCCGACGGGTGCCGGGCGGGACCTCACGCTGATCCGATCTCCATCGGTTCGCCCAGAACCCTGCAGCAACCGAGAGCAGATTTCTACCGAGGAACCCGCGATTCGGGCCGAATCCAGGACGTTTCTTGACCGATTATCGTTGAAACTGCACGGATCGCGGCGGATCGGCGATCGTTACGTCTTCGTGACATTGAACGGGTCAAGGAAGCGTGTTATCGCGCGCACCCGCGCGCGTCCGAGGACACCGTCGGGGTCCCGGGAGCCGCAGCCCTCGCTCGGTACCCTGGAACAGTCGGTCCGCACGCGGCCGACGGCGCGGACGGGAGCCCCCAGCGCAGCAACCGTGAGCACCCACAGCACAGGAGGACCCATGTCCACGACGGCTCCAGCCCCCACCCTCGGGACCCCCGGGTTCGACGAGGTCCCCGGCCGCTACAAGGTCCGCGACCTCGCCCTCGCCCCGGCCGGCCGCCACCAGATCCGGCTGGCCGAGCACGAGATGCCCGGGCTCATGGCGCTGCGCGCCGAGTACGGCGAGTCGCAGCCGCTCGCGGGCGCGCGCATCGCGGGGTCGCTGCACATGACCGTGCAGACCGCGGTCCTCATCGAGACCCTCGTCGCGCTCGGCGCGCAGGTCCGCTGGGCGAGCTGCAACATCTTCTCGACGCAGGACGAGGCCGCCGCCGCGATCGTCGTCGGTCCCGACGGCACGCCCGAGGACCCGCGCGGCGTCCCGGTGTTCGCGTGGAAGGGCGAGAGCCTCGAGGAGTACTGGGACTGCACCGAGCAGATCCTCGTGTGGCCGGCGGAGGACGGTGCCGACGACGGCGAGCGCCCGGGCGGGCCGAACCTCGTCCTCGACGACGGCGGCGACGCGACGATGCTCGTCCACCTCGGCCTGCAGTACGAGCGTGCGGGCGTCGTGCCGCCGGACACGCTGCCCGGCGAGCCCGACCACACGCACGAGATGAACGTGGTCCGCGGCGTGCTGCGCCGCGCCCTCGAGGCCGACCCGCTGCGCTGGACCTCGATCGCGCAGGGGATCCACGGCGTCACCGAGGAGACGACCACGGGCGTGCACCGCCTCTACCAGCTCGCGGAGTCCGGGGAGCTGCTGTTCCCGGCGATCAACGTCAACGACTCGGTCACCAAGAGCAAGTTCGACAACAAGTACGGCATCCGCCACTCGCTGCCCGACGGCATCAACCGCGCCACCGACGTGCTCATCGGCGGCAAGGTCGCGTTCGTCGCCGGCTACGGCGACGTGGGCAAGGGCGCGGCCGAGGCGTTCCGCGGCCAGGGCGCGCGCGTGATCGTCTCCGAGGTCGACCCGATCTGCGCCCTGCAGGCCGCGATGGACGGCTACCAGGTCGCGCGGATCGAGGACGTCGTCGGCCAGGCCGACTTCTTCATCACGACCACCGGCAACAAGGACGTGATCCGGGCCGAGCACATGGCCGCGATGAAGGACAAGGCGGTCGTCGGCAACATCGGCCACTTCGACAACGAGATCGACATGGCCGGCCTCGCCGACCTGCCCGGGGTCGTGCGCACCGAGATCAAGCCGCAGGTGCACGAGTGGACGTTCCCGGCCGGCACCGGCCCGGACGGCGTCGAGCGCGGCGAGCGCTCGATCATCGTGCTGTCCGAGGGACGCCTGCTCAACCTCGGCAACGCGACGGGCCACCCGTCGTTCGTCATGAGCAACTCGTTCTCGAACCAGGTGATCGGCCAGATCGAGCTCCACGCCGACGTCACGGCCGCGGCCGCCGAAGGTCGCGAGCGCGCGTACGGCCGGCAGGTGTACCGCCTGCCCAAGGTGCTCGACGAGAAGGTCGCCCGCCTGCACCTCGACGCGCTCGGCGTGCGGCTCACGGAGCTCACGCCGTCGCAGGCGGACTACCTCGGCGTGCCCGTGGAGGGTCCGTTCAAGCCGGAGCACTACCGGTACTGACACCTCCTCCTGCGCCCTCGGGCTCTGACGACGGTCCGCCGGGCCGCACGGGGGTTGTCCCCCGTGCGACCCGGCGGTCCGCACCCTGGCCGGAGGGTCCCGCGCGCCCGGAGACTGGCACCATGATCGCCGTGACTCCTGACCAGCCGAGCCTCGCCGGCCCGGACGGCGCCGCGCCGTCGGGCCCGAGCACCGCGGACGCCGCCCCGGAGGCCCGCACCGCGCCCGACGCCGCGGGCGCCGGCCTCGCGGGACCGGACCCGCGGTTCGTCGTGCACCGCGCGCCGGTCTCCTTCGCGCGCGCGCCCTTCGCGGGCGCCACGTGGCGCGAGTACGGGTACCTGTGGCTCGCGCTGCTCCTCGCGCCGTTCGGGTTCACCTACACCGTGTTCACCGTCTCGTTCACGGGCGGGATCCTCGCGACGGTCGTCGGCCTCGTGGTCTCGAGCGCGCTCGTGCTGGGCGGTCGCGGCTGGGGCGCGATGTACCGCTCGATGGCGCGGTCGATGCTCGGGACCGACGTGCTCGCCCCGGCGCCGTACGTCCGGCCGCGCGGCTTCTGGCGCACGCTCTGGTCCGGGCTCGCGGACGGCACCGGCTGGCGAGCGCTGGCGTTCCTGGTCGTCACCTTCCCCCTCGCGATCCTGTCCTTCGTCGTCAGCACCGTCGTCCTCGCGGTGGGCCTCGGCGGGACGACGCACTGGATCTGGTCGCGGTGGCTGCCGCTGCAGCAGGCGAGCGACGGCACGTGGCACCGCGGCGCCTCGTTCGGCACGGACTGGTACGTCGACACCCCGGTGCGCCAGCTCGGCCTCGTGCTCGTCGGCGCGCTGTTCCTGTGGGTGTGGCCGCACGTGACGCGCGGCTTCGCGCTGCTGTTCCGGGCGCTCACGACCGCGCTCCTCGCCCCGACGCTCGCGAGCCTGCGCGTCGCCGACCTCGAGGAGTCGCGCGGGCGCACGGTCGAGGACGCCGACGCCAAGCTGCGCCGCATCGAGCGGGACCTGCACGACGGCACGCAGGCCCGCCTCGTGGCGGTCGCCATGCAGCTCGGGGAGGCCAAGGAGCAGCTCGCGTCCGGCGAGGACGCGTCGGACGCGCTCGCCCTCGTGGACCAGGCGCACGCGTCGACGAAGGAGGCGCTGGTCGAGCTGCGCGAGCTCGCACGCGGCATCCACCCGCCCGCGCTCGACAACGGCCTGGCCGTCGCCCTCGAGACGCTCGCGGCGCGCTCGCCGCTGCCCGTGACCGTCGACGTCGACCCGGCGGTGGAGGCGTCCGGCCGGCTCGCGCCGGCGCTCGAGACCATCGCGTACTTCTGCGTCGCCGAGCTCGTCACGAACGCGGTCAAGCACGCGCGCGCGACCGGCGTCTACGTGCTCGTCGAGCGCCAGCAGGCCGAGGGCGGCCGGCGCGGTCGCGGCGACCGCGTGCGGCTGCGCGTGCGCGACGACGGCCAGGGCGGCGCGCGCGTCGTCCAGCCCGGGCCGGACGGGCACCGCTCGGGACTCGCCGGGCTCGCCGAGCGCGTCCGGTCGGTCGACGGGACGTTCGAGCTGTCGAGCCCCGTCGGCGGCCCGACCGTCGTCACGGTCCTGCTGCCCACCCAGGTCTGACGCCCGTGCGAGGATGACGCCGCCCCCGAGCACCGCCTCGACCAGCAGCCCCTGAAGGAGACCGCGTGCGGCTCGTCATCGCCGAGGACTCGGCCATCCTGCGCGACGGGCTCGTCGCGCTCGTCACCCGCCGCGGGCACGAGGTCGTGGCCGCGACGGGTGACGGCGACGCGCTCGTCGCCGAGGTCGGCCGGCTCGCCGCCGACGGCGCGCTGCCCGACGTCGCGGTCGTCGACATCCGGATGCCCCCCACGTTCACGGACGAGGGCCTGCGCGCCGCGCTGGCCCTGCGCGCCGCCCACCCCGACCTCGGCGTGCTGCTGTTCTCCCAGTACGTCGAGACGCGGTTCGCGAGCGAGCTGCTCACGGGCGGCGCGCGCGGCGTGGGCTACCTGCTCAAGGACCGCGTCGCCGACGTCGCGGAGTTCCTCGACGCCCTGACCCGCATCGCCGCGGGGCAGACGGTGCTCGACCCGGAGGTCGTCAGCCAGCTCATGGGCGCCTTGCGCGCCGACGACGGCCTCGCGCGCCTCACGCCGCGCGAGACCGAGGTCCTCGAGCTCATGGCGCAGGGCCGGTCGAACTCGGCGATCGCCGAGTCGCTCTACCTGTCCTACGGCGCCGTGGAGAAGAACGTCACGTCCATCTTCGGCAAGCTCGGGCTCCCGCCCGACGCCGGCGACCACCGTCGCGTGCTCGCCGTCCTGCGGTACCTCAAGGCCTGACGGCGGTCCGCCCGCCGGGGCGGGGGAGAACCCCCGTGACGCCGGGCGGCTGACCTCGCCCCGCTCGGGGGACGCTCCCGTACCGGGGCGAAAGGGATGTTTCGAGACTGGTGGGAGCCGGGTCGCCTCCCGGCTCCCGCCGACCGAGGAGCGTCCCGTGACCGCCCTGCTCGACCCGCCCCGTCCCCGCCGCCCGCGGGGCGCCCCGCCCGGCCGGACCTCCAGCGCGCACGCGCCGTCCCCGGCCGGCGCACCCTCCGTCGTCCTACGGCGCCCGACGGCGACCGCAGGGCGCACCCGGCCCCCGCGCGACGTGTTCGTCGACGCCGTGCGCGCCGTCGCGACGGTGTGCGTCGTCGCCGCGCACTGGCTCATGGCCGACGCGACGTGGGACGGGCGCGACCTCGAGATCGGCAACGCGCTCGCCCACGGGTACGGCTGGGTCGCGACCTGGGTGCTCCAGGTGCTCGCGCTGCTGTTCTTCGCCGCCGGCGCGTCCGCCGCGTACGGCCTCCAGGGCGCTCCCGACACGTCCGTCGTCCCCGCGGCGCGGACGGGCGGGTGGCGGCTCGCGGCCCGGCGCGTGCCCCGCCTCCTGCGCCCGGTGGGCGTGCTCGTGGGGGTGTGGGCGGTGGTCGTCGCCGCGCTCCTCGCGACGCCCCTGCCCGACGATGTGGCGTGGACCCTCGCGCGCCTCGCGCCCCAGCTGCTGTGGTTCCTCGCGGTCTACCTCGTCCTCGTGGCGGCCACGCCCCTGCTGCGCCGTGCCCTGCACGCGCGCGGCTGGTGGACCGTCGCGGCGCTCGCGGCCGTCCCGCTGACCGTCGAGGCGTTGCGCTTCGGTGCCGGTCTCGAGTCGCTCGCGCTCGTCGACGTCGTCCTCGTCTGGGCGGTCCCGTACGCGGTCGGCGTCCTGTACGCCGACGCACGGTCCGGGCTCCGGGTCGTGCGGCGCGGGCGCGTCGTGCCCGTCGCGGTGCTCCCGTCGCGCGGCGTGCTCCTGGCGGCCGGGGTCGGCGCCCTCGCGCTCGCGGCGCTGCTCGTCGCCGTCGGCCCGTACCCCGTCTCCCTCATCGGGATGCCCGGCGACGCGATGTCCAACCTCGGCCCGCCGACGGCGCCGGTCCTGCTGCACGCGGTCGCGCTCGTCGCGCTCGCCCTCGCCGCGCGCGACGTCCTCGCGCGCTGGGCCGTCGGCTCCGGCCGCCGCGTCGTCGAGGCGCTGGCCGCCCGCTCGATGACGGTCTACCTGTGGCACGTGACGGCGATGATCGCCGTCGTGGCCTTCGTGCTCGTCGGGCTCGGGTCGCGGCTGCCCGAGCCGGGCAGCGCCGACTGGTGGGCGAGCCGGCCGCTGTGGTTCGGGGCGTTCGCGCTGGTCCTCCTGGGCATCGCGCGCGTCGTCGGACGGTTCGAGGACCGCCGGCCCGTCAGTGCGAGGGGTCGGGGACGGAGTAGGGGAGACGGTGCAGGAGCGCCGCCTGCTCGTCGGCGAGCACCCGCGCGCGCTCGGCGGTGACGCGGTCGCGCTCGCGGCGCTCGGTGAGCACCGCCATGAGGAAGACCTCGGGGTGCGTGCCGGGCGGCGGCCCCGGCGCGACGTACCGCTCGACCTGCGCCGCGAGCTCCTGGCCGAGGCGGGCGCGCGAGGCGGGGTGGAGCCGGTCGACCCGGGCGAGGAACTGCCGGGCGGCGAGCGCCAGCCCGTCGGGGAGGCGGCGCATGTCCGCGTGCGCCGCCCAGCCCGCGAGGTACGGGGGCATGGCGAGCGGGGCGAACGTCGGACGGCCGCCGCGCACGCGGATCGCGTACGTCCCGGCAGCCATGTCCCCGAGCCGCTTGCCCTTGTCGTTCGTCAGGGACGCGATGAGCGCGGCCGCGCCGAGCGTGAGCCACAGCTCGCCGACGCCGACGAGCGCGCGCAGGAACGCGTGCCGGAAGCGCACCGGCCCGCCGTCGTCGCGCACCACGCGGATGCCGAGCGCGAGCTTGCCGAGCGAGCGTCCGCGCGAGAGCGTCTCGACCGTCGTGGGGATCACGACCATGACGAGGACGAACAGCGCGATGACGATCGCCGGCGCGAAGGACGGGTCGACGAGCGACAGCGGCTGCGACGTCACGAGCAGCAGCGCGACCACCGCGACGCCGACCGCCACGAGGTCGATGCCGGCGCCGAGGGCGCGCGAGAGGAACGACGCGGGGCGCGCGTCGAGCACCACGCCCTCACCGATCAGGATGCCGTCGCGCACGTCGCTCCTCGTCCTCTCCGCGTCCTGCGGGCGCCACGCCCGGCCGCCGTCCGCGACCGGGGCCCGCGACCCGTCCCGTGTGGCAGGGTATCGGTCGTGGACCTCGACGCCTTCACCGACGTGCACCGCGCGCAGTGGGACCGCCTGGACGCCCTGACGAGGCGGCGCACGCTCGACGGTGCCGAGGCGGACGAGCTCGTACGCCTCTACCAGGCGGTCGCGACGCACCTGTCGACGGTCCGCTCCGTCGCGCCCGACCCGGTGCTCATCACGCGCCTGTCCGACCTGCTGGGCCGGGCGCGTACGCGCATCGCCGGCGCGCACGAGCCCGCGTGGCGCGACGTCGTCCGCTTCCTCGCGGTGACGCTGCCCGCGGCGCTGTACCGGATCCGGTGGTGGTCGGTGGGCGTCACGACGGCGTTCCTCGTCGTCGCCGTCGTGGCCGGCGTGTGGGTCGCGACGACACCCGAGGGGCTCGCGGCGATGGGCCCGCCGAGCACGCGCGAGGAGTACGTCGAGAACGCGTTCGCGTCGTACTACGACCCGGGCCTCGACTTCGCGGCCGTCGTCTGGACGAACAACGCCTGGATCGCCGCGCAGTGCATCGGCCTCGGCATCACCGGCCTGTTCCCTGCGTACGTGCTGTTCAGCAACGCCGTCAACGTCGGCGCGACGGGCGGCATGATGGCCGCGTACGGCGAGCTCGACGTGTTCCTCACGCTCATCGCGCCGCACGGCCTGCTCGAGCTCATGGCGATCTTCGTCGCGGGCGCCGCGGGGCTGCGCATCTTCTGGGCGTGGGTCGACCCGGGCCCGCTGCCGCGCGGGCGCTCGCTCGCGCAGGAGGGGCGCGCCCTCGTCACGGTCGCGATCGGCCTGGCCCTCGCGCTCGGCGTCTCGGGCGTCATCGAGGGCTTCGTCACCGGCTCGACGATGCCGTGGTGGCTCAAGATCGTCATCGGCGCCCTCGCGCTCGCGGGCTTCTGGGTCTACACGATCGTCCTCGGCCGTCGGGCCGTGCGGGCGGGGGAGACCGGCGACCTGAGCGAGGACCACGCGGGCGACGTCGCGCCCGTCGCGGCCTGACGCCGCTCGCGGGGCCGCCCGCGCCTCAGTCGTGCACGACGACGCGCGCCCGTGCGTCGGGCGCCGCGACCCGCAGCCAGTCCTCCGCGCGGGCCACGAGCTCGTCCCGCACGGCGGGCTCAGCC
>NZ_LWGL01000057.1 GCF_001722485.1 Cellulosimicrobium cellulans
CATACCGAACCCGGAAGCTAAGCCCTTCAGCGCCGATGGTACTGCCCTGGAGACGGGGTGGGAGAGTAGGACGCCGCCGGACAACCCTTCACCGAAGGCCCACCCCCCACGGGTGGGCCTTCGGCATGTCCGCACCCGGTACCGCGCGCTCCTCGGGGCGCGCCGGCGCCCCTCTAGAATGGCCAGCATGTCCACCATCTCTCGAGACGAGGTCGCGCGCGTCGCCGCGCTGGCCCGCATCGACCTGCGACCCGAGGAGCTGGACCGGCTCGCGGGCGAGCTCGACGTCATCGTCGACGCGATCGCGAAGGTCAGCGAGGTCGCCACGCCCGACGTCCCTGCGACGAGCCACCCGCTGCCGCTGACGAACGTCTTCCGGGACGACGTGCCGGTGCCGGCCCTCCCGGTCGAGGACGTCCTCGCGGCTGCGCCGTCGGCGGAGGACGGCCGGTTCGCGGTGCCGCAGATCCTCGGGGAGGAATGATGAGCGACGACCTCACGCGGCTGTCCGCCGCCGACCTCGCGGCGCGTCTCGGCGCCGGTGACGTGACGAGCGTCGAGGTGACGCAGGCCCACCTCGACCGGATCGCCGCGGTCGACGGCGCCGTCAACGCGTTCCTCCACGTCAGCACGGACGACGCCCTGGCCACGGCGCGGGACGTCGACTCCCGCCGCGCCGCCGGCGAGGAGCTGCACCCGCTGGCAGGCGTCCCCATCGCCGTGAAGGACGTCGTCGTCACGAAGGGCATGCCGACGACGGCAGGCTCGAAGATCCTCGAGAACTGGATCCCGCCGTACGACGCGACGCTCGTCGAGCGCATCCGTGCCGCGGGTCTGCCGATCCTCGGCAAGACCAACATGGACGAGTTCGCCATGGGCTCGTCGACCGAGCACTCCGCGTACGGGAACACGCGCAACCCGTGGGACCTCGACCGCATCCCCGGCGGGTCCGGCGGTGGTTCCGCGGCCGCGGTCGCGGCCTTCGAGGCGCCGCTCGCGATCGGGACGGACACCGGTGGCTCGATCCGTCAGCCCGGTGCCGTGACGGGAACGGTCGGCGTGAAGCCCACCTACGGCGGCGTGTCGCGCTACGGCCTCATCGCCATGGCGTCGTCGCTCGACCAGGCCGGCCCGGTGACGCGCACGGTGCTCGACTCCGCGCTGCTCCACGAGCTCGTGGGCGGCCACGACCCGCGCGACTCGACGTCGATCCGCGGCAAGGTGCCCGCGCTCGTCGAGGCCGCGCACCAGGGCGCCCAGGGCGACCTCCGCGGTGTCCGCATCGGCGTCGTCAAGGAGCTGAGCGGCGAGGGCTACCAGGCGGGGGTGAGCGCGCGGTTCGCCGAGTCGCTCGACGTCCTGCGGGGCCTCGGTGCCGAGATCGTCGAGGTCTCGTGCCCGCACTTCGACTACGCGCTGGGCGCCTACTACCTGATCATGCCGAGCGAGGCGTCGAGCAACCTCGCGAAGTTCGACGGCATGCGGTTCGGCCTGCGCGTCGAGCCCGGGGACGGCCCGGTCACCGCCGAGCGCGTCATGGCCGCGACCCGCGGCGCCGGCTTCGGCGACGAGGTCAAGCGCCGCATCATCCTCGGCACCTACGCGCTGTCCGCGGGCTACTACGACGCGTACTACGGCAGCGCGCAGAAGGTCCGCACGCTCATCCAGCGCGACTTCGACGCGGCCTTCGCGCAGGCGGACGTCCTCGTGTCGCCGACGGCGCCCACGACGGCGTTCCGGTTCGGCGAGAAGCTCGACGACCCGCTCGCGATGTACCTCAACGACGTCGCCACCATCCCCGCCAACCTGGCCGGGGTCCCGGGGATGTCGGTGCCGTCCGGGCTGTCGGACGACGGGCTGCCCGTGGGGTTCCAGGTCCTCGCGCCCGCCAAGGCCGACGACCGGATGTACCGCGTGGGTGCCGCCCTCGAGGCCGCGCTCGAGACGACCTGGGGCGGGCCGCTGCTCGACCGCGCTCCTGCGCTGCCGACCACCGAGCTGGAGGGGATGAGCCGATGACCGCCACGACCGTCGACCTCGTCGACTACGCGGACGCGACGCGTCGCTACGATCCCGTCATCGGGATCGAGGTGCACGTCGAGCTCGGCACGCTCACCAAGATGTTCTGCGCCGCCGAGGTGAGCTTCGGCGCCGAGCCGAACACCCAGGTGACGCCCGTGTCGCTCGGCCTGCCCGGTGCCCTGCCGGTCGTCAACGGCAAGGCCGTCGAGTACGCGATCCGCATCGGGCTCGCGCTCAACTGCCAGATCGCGGAGAGCTGCCGGTTCGCCCGGAAGAACTACTTCTACCCGGACGTCCCGAAGAACTTCCAGACGTCGCAGTACGACGAGCCGATCGCCTACGACGGCTGGATCGACGTCGAGCTCGAGGACGGCACGGTGTTCCGTGTCGAGATCGAGCGCGCGCACATGGAGGAGGACGCCGGCAAGAACACGCACGTCGGCGGTGCCACCGGTCGCATCCACGGCGCCGAGTACTCGCTCGTCGACTACAACCGCGCCGGGATCCCCCTCGTGGAGATCGTCACGCGGCCCATCACCGGCGCCGGGGACCGGGCCCCGGAGGTCGCGCGCGCGTACGTGCAGACGCTGCGCGACATCTTCCGGGCGCTCGACGTCTCCGAGGCCCGCATGGAGCGCGGCAACGTGCGCGCCGACGTGAACCTGTCGCTGCGCCCGTCCCCGGACGCGCCGCTCGGCACGCGGACCGAGACGAAGAACGTCAACTCGTTCCGGTCGGTCGAGCGTGCCGTGCGCTATGAGATCTCCCGCCAGGCTGCGGTGCTCGACGCCGGCGGCACGGTCGTCCAGGAGACGCGTCACTGGCACGAGGACACCGGAATCACCACGTCGGGCCGCGTGAAGTCCGACGCCGAGGACTACCGGTACTTCCCCGAGCCGGACCTGGTCCCCGTCGCGCCGCCGCGCGAGTGGGTCGAGGAGATCCGGGCCGCCCTGCCCGAGCTGCCGGTCGCGCGTCGTCGGCGCCTGCAGGGGGAGTGGGGCTACGCGGACGCCGAGATGCGCGACGTCGTCAACGCGGGGGCGATCGACCTCATCGAGGCGACCGTCGCGGCAGGCACGAGCCCCGCGGGTGCGCGCAAGTGGTGGATGGGCGAGCTCGCGCGCCGGGCCAAGCAGGACGACGTGGCCATCGCTGAGCTCCCCGTCACGCCCGCCCAGATCGCCCAGCTCCAGGGCCTCGTCGACTCGGGCCGCATCAACGACAAGCTGGCGCGCCAGGTCCTCGAGGGCGTCCTCGCGGGCGAGGGCGACCCGGAGCAGGTGGTGACGGCGCGCGGGCTGGAGGTCGTCTCGGACGACGGCGCCCTCCTCGCCGCGATCGACGAGGCGCTCGCCGCGCAGCCGGACGTCGTCGAGAAGGTGCGGGGCGGCAACCTCGGGCCCGTCGGCGCGATCATCGGCGCGGTCATGAAGGCGACGCGCGGGCAGGCGGACGCCGGGCGCGTGCGCGAGCTCATCCTCGAGCGGATCGGGTGATCGTGTGACGCGAGGGCCGGTGCTGCTCGGCGAGATGGTGCGCCTGCGCCCGATCGAGGCGCGCGACGCCGACCGCATGTGGGAGGCGCTCCAGGACCCGGAGGCGACCCGGCTGACCGGGACGACGGCGACGTTCACGCGCGAGCAGATCGACGAGTGGGCGGCGACGGTGGCCGACCGGGACGGCCGCTTCGACTGGGCGATCACGGCCGGCGCGATTCGCGACGGTCAGCCGGTGAGCGACGACATGATCGGCGAGATCGTGCTCAACGACCTCGACCTCGACGCGCGCTCGGCGAACCTCCGGCTCGCGCTCCTGCCCAACTACCGCGGTCGCGGGTACGGGCGGGAGGCGATCTTCGAGGTGCTGCGCTTCGCGTTCGACGGGGCGACGGACGTCGACGGCGTCGACCACGAGGGGCCGCACCTGCACCGGGTGAGCCTCGACGTCTTGAGCATCAACCCGCGCGCCCGCATGCTCTACGAGTCGCTCGGTTTCCGCGAGGAGGGCCGGCTCCGTGACGTGTACCGCGACGGCGACGGCTGGGCCGACGCCACGGTGATGAGCATCCTCGAGGACGAGTTCCGGGTGGGCCTGGGCTCCGCCTGACACGACCCCACCCGATCACGACGGGCCCGGCAGCAGCGCTGCCGGGCCCGTCGTCGTCCCGATGTCCGAGCGTCGTCCTCGGGTCACGCGGTCTCGGCGAGGAGCTCGTCGAGCTTCTCGTAGCCCTCGCGGATGCCGACCTCCATGCCGCTCGCGACGAACGCGTCGCGACCCTCGAACGAGTCGACGAGCGACGTCGCGGTGAGGCGGCACCGGCCGCCCGGGAGGTCCTCGAACTCGAGCCGGTCGAGCGAGACGCCGTCGGGGAACCCTTCGTACGTGAACGTCTGGACGATGAGGCGGTCCGGGCGCACCTCGTGGACGCTGCCGAAGAACGCGTACTCGGTGCCGTCGGCGTCGACGTGGACGTACCGGTAGGCGCCGCCCGTGCGCACGTCCCAGTGCTCGTTGCGCTGCGTGAGGCTCCGGGGACCGTTCCAGCGGGCGAACAGCTCGGGGTCGACGTGGGCGCGGAACACCTTCTCCGCGGGGGCGTCGAACTCGCGCACGAGCCGCACGGTCGGGACGTCGGTGGGGATGATGATCTCGGTCTCGTGGGTGCCGGTGGTGCTCATGGTGCTTCTCCGTTCGTCGCGTCGTTCTCCGGACCGCCCGGTCGGCCGGGCAGCTCTTGCAGGACGTCGTCGAGGCGGCGGTAGCGGTCCTCGGCCTGACGCCGGTACCGCTCGATCCACTTCGTCATGAGGTCGAGCACCTCCGCCTCGAGCTGCACGGGGGCGCGGCGTGCGTCCGTCGTGCGGGAGACCAGGCCGGCGTCCTGCAGCACCCGCAGGTGCTTGGAGACCGCCTGGACGGACATGTCGTAGGGCCGCGCGAGCTCGCCCACCGTCGCGTCCGACGACGCGAGGCGAGCCACCATGTCCCGGCGCGTCGGGTCGGCCAGGGCGGCGAACACGCGGGACAACGGGTCGGCGCTCACCGGTCCTCCTTCGTCGTACCTGCCGGACGAAGTCATCAACCATCCGGTTGTCATCGACGCTACGCCGGTGCCCAGCAGTCGTCAACCTTCTGGTTGCGAAAGTGGTCGGCAGCCGTGCGCGGCCGCCGCGGTGCGGTGCTGTGAGAGCCGCGCGTCAGCGGCGCCGTGCGCGCTCGAAGTCGTCGAGGGAGACGCGGCGTTCCTCGGCGTGGTCGACGATCGGCTCCGGGTAGCCCGGCGGGCGCTCGCGCAGCTTCCACGGCTCGTGGACGCGCGGCCCGACGACGTCGCGCAGCTCCGGCACCCACCGGCGCACGTACCGGCCGTCGGGGTCGAACTTCTTGCCCTGCGTGACGGGGTTGAAGATGCGGAAGTAGGGCGCGGCGTCGCGCCCGGTCCCGGCGACCCACTGCCAGTTGAGCTGGTTCTGCGACACGTCGCCGTCGGCGAGGTGTGCCATGAAGTGCGCCGCGCCGCGCTGCCAGCGCACGTGCAGGTCCTTGACGAGGAACGACGCGACGACCATCCGCAGGCGGTTGTGCATCCAGCCCTCGGCGAGGAGCTGGCGCATGCCGGCGTCGACGAGCGGGTAGCCGGTCCGCCCGGCCGCCCACGCCGCGAGGTACTGCTCCTCGACGTCTCCGGTCGCCCACGCGTCCTCGGGAACGACGTCGCGCAGGGAGCGGTGCGCGGCCGCGGGGTCGTGGAACAGCACGTCCGCGTGGAACTCCCGCCACGCCAGCTCGGAGCGGTACGCGAGCACGTCGTCGGACGGCGCGCCGTCGTGCAGCGCGTCGCGCAGGTCGGCGAGCAGCGTGCGGGGGTGCAGCTCGCCCCACTTCAGCGGCACCGACATGACCGACGTCGCGGGGCGGTCCGGGCGGTCGCGCTCGCGCGCGTATCCCACGAGGTGGTCCTCGAGGAACGCGTGCCACCGGTCGCGCGCCGCGACCTCGCCCGCGGGCGGCAGGTCGGCGGTGGTGCCGGGGTCGCCCGGGACCCCGTCGGAGCGCACCTCGGCCCACGGGATCGACGTCGGCCGCGGCGCGGGGGCGCGCCACCCGTGCTCGACCCACGCGTCGCGGAACGGTGTGAACACCTTGTACGGCTCGCCCTGCCGGGTGAGCACGCGCCCCGGGGCGACGGCGTAGGGCGAGCCGGTCCGCACGAGGCGCGTCCCGGCGTCGTGCAGCGCGGCCTCCACGGCGGCGTCGCGGGGGACGCCGTAGGGCTCGAAGCTCGCCGCGACGTGCACCTCCTCCGCCGCGACCTCGCGCGCGACCGCCGGCACGACGGCGCGTGGGTCGCCGTTCCGGACGACGAGCCGCCCGCCCGTCGCGTCGTCGAGCGCGGCGAGGCTGCGAGCGAGGTAGGACAGGCGCGGAGCGCCCGCCACGGCCCACAGCCGCGGGTCGAGCACGTAGAGGGCGACCACCTCGTCGTCCGCGGCGCGCGCGGCGTCGGCGGCCGCGGCGAGGGCCGGGTTGTCGTCGAGGCGCAGGTCGCGGCGGCACCACCAGATCGAGGCCATCCGGACACGCTAACGGTCGCAGGTAACCCCCGCCGGTGGAAGCATCGCCAGCATGGACAGCACACGCGGCAGCGGCGGCAGGGACGGTGACGACGGGCCCGACCGCCGCCGGCACCTGGAGCGCGAGGCGGTCACGGAGCCGGAAGCCGGCGCCCCGCCGATCGGCCCGGACGGAGCCGCCCGCGAGACGCCGGGTGCCGCCCGCGTGGCGTCCGTGGGAGGACCGCCCGACGACGGCCCGGCCGCGGGAGTGATCGCCGGGGACCGCGCGTTCTTCGGCCAGCCGCGCGGCCTCGCGACGCTGTTCACCACGGAGCTGTGGGAACGGTTCAGCTACTACGGGATGCGCGCGATCCTGCTGTTCTACCTCACCGACACGGTGGCGGACGGCGGGCTCGGGCTCGACGACACGACCGGGCTCGCGCTCGTGTCGATCTACGGCACGAGCGTGTACCTGCTGTCCGTCGTGGGCGGGTGGCTCGCGGACCGCGTCATCGGCTCCCGGCGGTCCGTGCTGTACGGCGGCATCATCATCGCCGCCGGACACGTGAGCCTGACGATCCCGGGCCTGGCGTTCTCCATGGTCGGCATCGCGCTCGTCGCGCTCGGCACGGGGCTGCTCAAGCCGAACGTGTCGTCGATGGTGGGCGAGCTGTACTCGCGCGACGACCCGCGCCGCGACTCCGCGTTCTCCATCTTCTACATGGGGATCAACATCGGGTCGTTCATCGCCCCGTTCCTCGTCGGCGCGGCCCGTGCCTGGGGCGGGTACCACGCCGGGTTCGCCGTCGCGGCGGTCGGCATGGCGGTCGCGCTCGTGTTCTTCGTCGCGGGACGTCGCTACCTCGGCCAGGCGGGCGCCCACGTGCCCAACCCGATCCGTCGCGAGGAGCGTGGCGCGATCGCGCGGATCTTCCTGATCATCGTGGGCGGTGTGGTCGTCGTCGGGCTGATCGCCGTGGTGGTCGCCGGCGGGTTCGGTATCGAGACGTTCATCGACACGATGTCCTACCTCGCGTTCCTCGCCCCGGTCGCGTACTTCGTCGTCATGTACCGGTCGCCGAAGGTCACCGACGCGGAGCGTCCGCGCGTCCTCGCCTACATCCCGCTGTTCGTCGCGGCGATGCTGTTCTGGATGATCTTCGAGCAGGCGGCGACCACGCTGTCGGAGTTCGCGCGCGACCGCACGCAGCTGAACATCTTCGGGGTGACGATCAGCCCGGAGTTCTTCCAGTCGGTCAACCCGGCGTCGATCATCATCCTGGCGCCGGTGTTCGCCTGGGTCTGGATCAAGACGGGCGACCGCCCGACGACGGCCAACAAGTTCGCGATCGGGCTCACGCTGGCGGCCGCGTCCTTCGTGTTCCTCGCGGTCGCGTCGGCGGTCGTGGGCGACGGTCGGGCGCCCGCGTGGGTGCTCGTGCTCGTGTACGTCATCCAGACGCTCGGCGAGCTGTGCCTCTCGCCGGTCGGCCTCGCCGCGACGACGCTCCTCGCCCCGCGCGCGTTCCGCTCGCAGGCCATGGCCGTGTGGTTCCTCGCGCCGGCTGCCGGGCAGGCCATCACGGCTCAGCTCGTCCAGGTCACCGAGGACGTGTCCGACACCGCGTACTTCGGCGGGATCGGCGCCGTGACGCTGCTGTTCGCCGTGGGCCTCTTCGCCCTCGCGCCGTGGGTCACGCGGCACATCCGCCACGCGGACGAGCTCGAGGGGGCGCACACGGCCGGGGTGTGACGACGACGGCGACCTGACCAGGGCGCCCACGAGACGGACGGTCCGTCCGACCCCGCCGGGGGAGGCGTAGTGTGACCCGGCGGCCATGCCGAGCGGCCGCGGCGAACCCGTCGAAGGAGTGACCCCGTCATGAGCCGTCCCCTGCGCTCCCGGACGTCCACCCACGGCCGCAACATGGCCGGTGCTCGTGCGCTGTGGCGCGCGACCGGCATGGGGTCGGAGGACTTCGGCAAGCCGATCGTCGCGATCGCGAACTCCTACACGCAGTTCGTCCCCGGCCACGTCCACCTCAAGGACATGGGCGACCTCGTCGCGTCGGCCATCAAGGAGGCGGGCGGCGTCGCCAAGGAGTTCAACACCATCGCCGTCGACGACGGCATCGCGATGGGCCACGGGGGCATGCTCTACTCGCTGCCGAGCCGCGACCTCATCGCCGACTCCGTCGAGTACATGGTCAACGCGCACTGCGCGGACGCCCTCGTGTGCATCTCCAACTGCGACAAGATCACGCCCGGCATGCTCAACGCCGCGCTGCGCCTCAACATCCCCGTCATCTTCGTCTCCGGCGGGCCGATGGAGGCCGGCAAGGCGGTCGTCGCGGACGGTGTCGCGAAGACGCACCTCAACCTCGTCAACGCGATCAACTACTCCGCCGACGACAACGTGTCCGACGCCGCGCTCGCGCAGGTCGAGGAGAACGCGTGCCCCACGTGCGGGTCGTGCTCCGGCATGTTCACCGCGAACTCGATGAACTGCCTCACCGAGGCGCTCGGGCTCTCGCTCCCCGGCAACGGGTCGACGCTCGCCACGCACTCCGCGCGCCGCGAGCTCTTCCTCGAGGCCGGCCGGACCATCGTCGGCCTCGCGAAGCGCTACTACGACGACGAGGACGACTCCGTCGCCCCCCGCTCCATCGCGACCAAGGCCGCGTTCTCCAACGCCATGGCGCTCGACGTCGCGATGGGCGGCTCCACCAACACGGTGCTGCACATCCTCGCCGCCGCGCAGGAGGGCGAGATCGACTTCGACCTCACGGACATCGAGCGAATCAGCCGCCAGGTGCCGTGCCTGTCCAAGGTCGCGCCGAACCACCCGAACTTCCACATGGAGGACGTGCACCGCGCCGGCGGCATCCCCGCCCTCCTCGGCGAGCTCGACCGCGCCGGCCTGCTCGACCACGACGTCACGTCCGTCCACGCGCCCACGCTGCGCGAGTGGCTCGACGACTGGGACATCCGCGGCGGCAAGGCCACCGAGCGTGCGATCGAGCTGTTCCACGCCGCACCGGGCGGGGTCCGCACCACCCAGGCGTTCTCCACGTCCAACCGCTGGGAGTCGCTCGACACCGACCCCGCGGAGGGCTGCATCCGCGACCTCGAGCACGCGTACACGGTCGAGGGCGGCCTCGCCGTGCTGCGCGGCAACCTCGCCGAGGACGGCGCCGTGTTCAAGACCGCGGGCGTCGACCCCGACGTCTTCCACTTCGTCGGCACGGCCCTCGTCTGCGAGTCGCAGGACGAGGCCGTCGAGAAGATCCTCACCAAGCAGGTCCAGCCCGGGCACGTCGTCGTCGTCCGGTACGAGGGCCCCGCGGGCGGGCCGGGCATGCAGGAGATGCTCTACCCGACGTCGTTCATCAAGGGCCGCGGCCTCGGCAAGGTGACCGCGCTCATCACCGACGGCCGGTTCTCCGGCGGGTCGTCCGGCATCTCCGTCGGCCACGTCTCGCCCGAGGCCGCTGCCGGGGGAGTGATCGGCCTCGTCGAGGACGGCGACGAGATCGAGATCGACGTCGACACGCGCCTCATCCGCCTCAACGTCCCCGACGACGTCCTCGCGGAGCGTCGCGCCAAGATGGAGGCGCGCGAGAACCCGTGGCAGCCCGTCGACCGCGACCGGTACGTGTCGCCGGCGCTGCAGGCGTACGCCGCGATGGCGACGTCGGCGGACCGCGGCGCCGTGCGGGACGTGTCGCTCATCCGTCGTCGCTGATCTCGGGTCCGCCTGCCGGACCGGGTCCGCGAGCCAGGGGGCGGGACGTGCCGGGTCTACCATCCGCGCCCTCGTCCCTCGGGCGCTCCCGCCAGACCCGCCACGACCCGGCACGTCCCGCCCCCTGTCTCGCTCGTCCGTCGTCTCGCCTCCGCGTTTGTCCGGTTACGGCGAACAGGTCGTCGTGGCTCGTCACCGGTTCGGGTCGAGCGACGACGGCCTGGTCGAGCGTCTGCGCGCCCTGCTCGCGGCGATCGTCGACCAGGGCGAGACGCATGGGCGGGGTGGGTGGTGGTGCCGCGTCGTGGTGGGCCTGGCGGGAGCCGCGAGGGACGAGCGGCGGATGGTAGACGCGGCACCACCACCCACGCCGACCACCCTAGGCAACCGGTCGGCGTCGGGCAGAGGGTCCGCGCTCGGCGCGCCGTCCCGTGAGGGCGTTCCTAGAGTGAGGGCATGACCGAGGAGCTCACGCGCACGGACGCCGGACCCGACCTCAAGCCGCGCTCGCGCCAGGTCACGGACGGGCTCGAGGCGACGGCGTCGCGCGGGATGCTGCGCGCCGTCGGCATGGGGGACGAGGACTTCGCGAAGCCGCAGATCGGCATCGCGAGCTCGTGGAACGAGATCACGCCGTGCAACCTGTCGCTCGACCGGCTCGCGCAGGGCGCCAAGGAGGGCGTGCACGCGGGCGGCGGGTACCCGCTGCAGTTCGGGACGATCTCCGTCTCCGACGGCATCTCGATGGGTCACGAGGGAATGCACTTCTCGCTCGTGAGCCGTGACGTCATCGCGGACTCCGTCGAGACGGTGATGCAGGCCGAGCGCCTCGACGGGTCCGTCCTGCTCGCCGGGTGCGACAAGTCGCTGCCCGGCATGCTCATGGCCGCCGCACGCGTGGACTTGGCGAGCGTGTTCCTCTACGCCGGATCGATCATGCCCGGCTGGGTGAAGCTGTCCGACGGCACGGAGAAGGACGTCACGCTCATCGACGCGTTCGAGGCCGTCGGGGCGTGCGCGCGCGGCCTCATGAGCCGCGAGGACGTCGACCGCATCGAGCGCGCGATCTGTCCCGGCGAGGGCGCGTGCGGCGGCATGTACACGGCGAACACCATGGCGTCGGTCGCCGAGGCCATGGGCATGTCGCTCCCGGGCTCGGCGGCGCCTCCGTCGGCCGACCGTCGTCGCGACGCGTTCGCGCACCGGTCGGGGGAGGCCGTCGTCGAGCTGCTGCGCCGCGGCATCACGGCGCGCGACATCATGACGAAGGAGGCGTTCGAGAACGCGATCGCCGTCGTCATGGCGTTCGGCGGCTCGACCAACGCGGTGCTGCACCTGCTCGCGATCGCGCACGAGGCGGAGGTCGAGCTCACGCTCGCGGACTTCGACCGCGTCGCGAGCCGCGTGCCGCACCTGGGCGACCTCAAGCCGTTCGGCCGGTACGTCATGAACGACGTCGACCGCATCGGGGGAGTGCCCGTCGTCATGAAGGCGCTGCTCGACGCCGGTCTGCTGCACGGTGACGCGCTCACGGTGACCGGCCGCACCGTCGCCGAGAATCTCGCCGACATCGACCCGCCCGACCCCGACGGCAAGATTCTCCGGGCCCTCGACCGGCCGATCCACCCGACCGGCGGCATCACGATCCTGCACGGCTCGCTCGCGCCCGAGGGCGCCGTCGTCAAGTCCGCGGGCTTCGACACCGACGTCTTCGAGGGCACGGCGCGCGTGTTCGAGCGCGAGCGCGCCGCGCTCGACGCGCTCGAGGACGGCACGATCACCGACGGCGACGTCGTCGTCATCCGGTACGAGGGGCCCAAGGGCGGGCCGGGCATGCGCGAGATGCTCGCGATCACCGGCGCCATCAAGGGCGCGGGGCTCGGCAAGAGCGTGCTGCTGCTCACCGACGGGCGGTTCTCCGGCGGCACCACGGGATTGTGCGTGGGGCACGTCGCACCGGAGGCCGTGGACGCTGGCCCGATCGCGTTCGTGCGCGACGGCGACCGCATCCGTCTGGACGTCGCGCGCAAGACGCTCGACCTGCTCGTCGACGACGAGACGCTCGCGGCGCGGCGCGACGGCTGGGAGCCGCTGCCGCCCACGTTCACGCGCGGCGTGCTCGCGAAGTACGCCAAGCTCGTCCAGTCGGCGTCGCGCGGCGCGATCCTCGAGTGAGCAGCCGGCCTCGGGTGAGCGACCGACCGGGCGCGCACGGCGGACGCCGACTGGCTAGCGTTGACCTGAGCCGGGCGCGCCGCCGGGCTCGCTGCGACGTCGCGGACCACGAGGAGACGCCATGGCAGACGACCGGATCACCGCGCGCGAGTTCCACGACAGCGACGGGGTGGAGGACTGGCGCGTCCTCCTCGCGACGGCCCAGACCCTGTACCGCACGGGGTCGTTCACCGCGGGCGTCGAGCTCGTCGACGCGATCGGCGAGCTCGCCGAGGCGGCGAGCCACCACCCCGACGTCGACCTGCGGTACGGGACGGTGACGGTCCGGCTCACGTCGCACGACGTCGGTGGGCTGAGCCGGCGCGACGTCGCGCTGGCTCGCGAGATCTCCGACGCCGCGCGCGAGCTCGACCTCGTGGCGGACCCGAGCGCGGTGCAGGAGCTCGAGATCGCGGTGGACGCGCTCGTCGGCCCCGCCGTCCAACCCTTCTGGCGCGCCGTGCTCGGCTACACGGAGCAGGCGCCCGACGGCCTGGCGGCCGTCCCGCTCGCCGACCCCACCGGACACGCACCCGCGTTCTGGTTCCAGCAGATGGACGCGCCGCGTGAGCAGCGCAACCGCCTCCACGTCGACGTCATCGTGCCGCACGACGTCGCCGAGTCGCGCGTCACCGCGGCCATCGCGGCGGGCGGCCACCTCGTGTCCGACGACCGTGCGCCAGCCTTCTGGGTGCTCGCGGACGCGGAGGGCAACGAGGCGTGCGTGTGCACGTGGCAGGCGCGCGACTGATCGCTCGCGCGGGATCCCTCAGGACAGCGAGGTCCGGTCGCGCGTGACGACGAGCTCGTCGTACCCGGGGACGAGGACGCGCCGCGACGGGCGGCGCGAGACAACGCGCAGAGGGACCCCGTCGCCCCACAGGGTCCGCAGCAGCGCGGCGATCTCCGCACGCGCGAGCGCCGCGCCGAGGCACAGGTGCCGGCCCGCCCCGAACCACAGCTGACGCGTCTCGCGGACGTAGGGGCGGTCGGCGCGGAACGGACCCACGGCGACGTTCGCCGACCACGTGAGGATCATCACGCGCTCCCCGGCGCGCAGCAGCCGCCCGGCGACCTCGACGTCGTGCGCGACGCCGCGCCCGACGACCGACGCCGGGCTCGTGGCCCGCAGACCCTCGCGCACGACGTTCTCGATGACTTCGTCCGAGCCGTCGGCTCCGCTGGCCGTGCGGGCGAGGAGGCGGTGCTGCTCGCCCGTGTCGACGAGGAGCGCCGTCGTGCGGGCCATGGCCGACGCGGACGTCTCCGTCCCGGCGACCATGAGCAGGCTCGCGAGGCCGGTCGTCTCCTCCAGCGTCAGGCCGAGCTCGCGGCACCGGCCGAGGAGGCGGTCGGCGGGCGCGTGGCGCCAGCCGTCCGGCACGCCGCGGGTCAGCTCGTCGACGACGGCGCGTGCGGTCGCGACCTGCCGGGCGTCGAGCTGCGTCGACCCAGCGGTGCCGAGCGCGACGGCGGCCAGCCGCTCGCCCGTCGCGAAGGCCGCGAGCGCCGCCTCGTCGGTCGGCACGGGCGTCTCCTGCGGGATGCCGAGGAGCGAGATCATCATGCGCCCGACGAGCACGCGCGCGAGCCGTCCGACGTCGACCGCGCCGCCGGCCCGCAGGGTCGCGCGGGCGTCGTCGAGCGGCCGGGACCAGGCGTCCTCGACGAGCGCGGCGGCGCTCGCCTCGGTGAACAGCTCGCGCGAGCGCGACCGCAGGTCCTGGTGGCCGGGCCCGTCGAACAGGTCGAGCACCCAGTCGCCGAGGATCTGGGCCCACAGGTGCCCGACGCCGCCCTCGCCGAGGATGGTGAACGAGCGGTGGTCGGTGAGGACCTGGCGGCCGACGACGGGGTCGGCGGTCACCCAGCCGAGGCCGGGCACGCGCCGCAGGCCGCCGCGGCCGTCGGTGCGCGGCCCGGCGAGCGCGCCGCCGGCGAGGAGCACGCCCGCCATCGCGGGGCGTGCCGCGAGGAGCAGCCGCAGCTCGTGGCGCGTGGTGGGGGCGAGCCGGGAGGACGTCGTCACGCGGGACAGTCTCGCCGACGACGGGGGCTGCACCGGTCCCCGTCCACAGCCGTGACGTCGCGTTTCACCCGGGGAGCGGCGATCGGCGCCCGCGCGGCTGACTACCCTGTCCCGGTGCCCCCCACCTCGTCGTCGACGTCCTCGACGCCCTCCTCCCGCCCGACGACCGCGGTGATCTCCGCCGTCGGCGTGCACCTGCCTGCCCGGACCGTCGACGTGCGGGAGGCGGAGCTCGCGCTCGCGGCGCGAAACCCCGGCGCGGCCCCGCGCGTGCCGATGGTCTCCCGGCTGACCGGGGTACGTCAGGTCCACGTGCTCCCGGACGACTGGGACGCCTCGGACCTCGCGGTCGCGGCGGCGGAGAAGCTCCTCGCGGCGGAAGGCCTCGGCACGGACGACGTCGACCTGCTGCTGTTCGCGTCGGCGAGCCAGGACATGGTGGAGCCGGCGACGAGCCACATCGTCGCGGCGAAGCTCGGCGTGCGCGCGCCGGTGATGGACGTGAAGAACGCGTGCAACTCGGTGCTCAACGCGATCGAGGTGGCGGAGGCGCTCGTCGCCACGGGGCGGTACGGCACCGTGCTCGTCGCGAGCGGCGAGGCGCCGTCGCGCGCGGTGCGCTGGGACGTGCCCGACCGCGCGACCTACCTCCTCTCCGCCCCCGGCTACACGATGTCCGACGCCGGCGCGGCGCTCCTCGTGCGGCGTGCGACCCCGGAGGAGGCGCAGGCGCGCGACGCACAGGGCCGTCCGGCGCCGCGCGGCATCCTCGCGAGCGCGTTCGGCGCCGACTCGTCGCACTGGGACGTCGGGATGCTGCCCGGCGGCGGCACGGCGCACCCGCGCGACCTGGACCGCACGTACTTCGAGATCGACGGCTCACGGCTGCGCGAGGCGTTCCTCGCGCTCGGGCCGGGCGTCGTCCTCGACGCGCTCGACCGGGCAGGTGTCACGTGGGACGACGTCGCGCTCGTCGCGGTGCACCAGGTCGCCGTCGCGTACCTCGACGACGTGCACGCCGCGCTCGGCCTGCCCACGGGCCGCACGCTCGTCACCGTCGCCGACCACGGGAACGTCGCGTCGGTGACGCTCCCGCTGCAGCTCGCCACCGCGCTCGAGACGGGCCGCGTCGCAGCCGGCGACGTCGTGGTCCTGGTCGGCCTCGCGGGCGGCATCAGCATCGGCGCCACGGTGGTGCGCCTGTGACCGCGGAAGGGCGGCCGGCGCGGCTCGCCGTCGTCGTGCCCGCGCGCGACGAGGCGCACGGCGTCGTCGCGACGCTCGCCGCGCTGCGCGACCAGGAGGACGGGGACTTCGACCTCGTCGTCGTCGACAACGGGTCGTCGGACGGCACGGGCGACGTCGTGCGGGCGACCGCCGAGGCGTGGGGCATGACGCGCTGGCGGGTCGTCGACGAGCCGCAGAAGGGGACCGGGGCCGCGGCCGACACGGGGATGCGCGCGGCCATCGCCGCCGGCGCGACGCACCTGGCGCGCACCGACGCCGACTGCCTGCCGCTGCCGGACTGGACCCGGCGGGTCCGGGCGGCGTTCGCGTCCGGTCACGACATGGTCGCGGGCAGGCTCGTGCCCCGCACCGACGACCGGCCGGTGAACCGGTGGCAGCAGGGCGTGCTGTCGGCGGCGGTGAGCGTCGCGAGCACGTTCGGCCGGTTCCGCCCGGGCAACCAGGACCCGTCGTACCGCGGGCCGTACGTCATGGCGCCGGGCTGCAACATGGCGATCACCGCCGCGCTGTACGAGGCGGCGGGCGGCTTCCCTCGCACGGCCATCGAGGACCTCCACGAGGACCGCGCGCTCGTCAACGCCGTGCGCCGCCTCACGACGCGCTACGGCGCGCACCGCGAGGTCGTCGTGCGCGCCTCGACGCGCCGCGCGCACGCGTGGGGCCTCGTCCGGACGCTCGGCTGGTACGCCGACCACCGCTACCGTCCCGAGGTGGTGGACATCCGGTGACCGCCCTCGCGACGACGCCGTCCGCGCTCGCCGTGGCCGGGCGGTGGGAGGAGCGCGTCCAGCGCGGCGCGCACCCGGTCGTGTACCCGGCGATCCGCGCGCTGCGCCACCGCGGCCCCGTGGTGCGCGTTCCCGGCATCGGCGTCGTCGTGTCCGACGCCGCGACCGCCCGCGAGGTGCTGCTCGACACCGAGCGCTTCAGCAAGGTGGGACCGGGCGCGCCGTCGGACCTGTGGACGCCCGTCCTCGGCCCGTCCGTCCTGCTCAACATGGAGGGGGCCGACCACGCCCGTCTGCGGCGCGCGCTGTCCGGCCTGTTCACGCCGCGCGCGGTGCGCGACCTCGTGGCCGTGAGCGTGCCGGACGCGCTCGCGGGCCTCGCGCCGCGTCTGCTCGCGGGGGAGCGCGTCGACCTCGCCACCGAGACCGCGACGACGGCCGGGACCGTCATCTGCGCGATGACCGGCCTGCCGCCGACCGACACCGCAGTGCGGGACGCGATGACCGCGGCGCAGTCGATCGTCGGGCTCGTGCGCCTGCACCGCCGCAGCCTCACGCCTGCGCAGGTGCGCCACGCGCGCGCCGTCCTCGCTCGCCTGTCCGCGCCCGCGCGCGACGCCTACCGCGACGGCGACCCGCGGACGGTGCCGGGGCGCATGCGCGAGCTCGGACTCACCGAGGACGAGGCGCTCGGGGCGGTGGGCGCGTTCGTCCTCACGGGCACCGAGACGATCCAGTCGTTCGTGCCTCGCCTCGTCGCGCTCGCCTCCGACACCGGGTGGCTCGACCGCCTGCTCGCCGCTGATCCCGCGGACCCGGCCGGCCGGGCGCTGCGCACCCGCGTCGTCGAGGAGGCGCTGCGCGTCACCGCGCCCACGCCCGCGATGCTGCGCTCCGTCCGGGCGGACGCCCGGGTCGGCGACGTGGGCGTGCGCGCGGGTGACCGTGTCGTCATCGCCACGGTGTCGTGCTGCAAGGACGCCGGCCCGTTCGACCCGGACGCGCCCGTGGACCCCGCCGTGCGGCACCTGTGGTTCGGCGCCGGACCGCACTTCTGCCTCGGCATGCCGCTCGCGCTCGCGCAGGTCGACGCGATGCTCGACGCGCTGCGCCCCGTCGTGCAGGCCGGACGCACGCTGCGCGTCGCCGACCGCCGCGTCGCGCGCGGCGTCCTCATCCCCGCCTACCGCTCGCTCGGGGTGGTGGCCGCATGAGCGGCGCGCACCTGCTCGGGCCCGTGCTCGCCCGCGGCGCGGCGGGGCACCGGTCGGCCGACGCGGTCGCGCTGCGCCGCTGGACCCGGC
>NZ_LWGL01000058.1 GCF_001722485.1 Cellulosimicrobium cellulans
GCACCCGCGTCGTGACCGCCGCCCGGGACGCGCTGCGCCTGCCCGCCCCGGCGACGCCCGCTCCGCCCGTGCCCGCGGGCGCCGACCTCGGCGTCCCGGGCCTCGCGCCCTACGTCACGCCGAACGACGGCTTCTACCGCATCGACACGGCGCTGCGCGTGCCGCAGGTCGACCCCGGCTCGTGGACGCTGCGCGTCTCCGGGCTGGTCGACGAGCCGTTCGAGATCACGTTCGACGAGCTGCTCGCGCTGCCGCTGGTCGAGCACCACGTGACGCTCACGTGCGTGTCGAACGAGGTCGGCGGGGACCTCGTCGGCAACGCCCGCTGGCTCGGGTACCCGGTGCGCGACCTCCTCGCCCGGGCCGGGGTTCGCGAGGGCGCCGACATGGTGCTGTCCACGAGCGCGGACGGCTGGACCGCGAGCACGCCGCTCGACGTCCTCACCGACCCCGACCGCGCGAGCCTCCTCGCCGTGGGGATGAACGGGGAGCCGCTGCCGCCCGAGCACGGCTTCCCGGCGCGCCTCGTGGTCCCGGGCCTGTACGGGTACGTGTCGGCGACGAAGTGGGTCACGGAGCTGAGGGTCACGACGTTCGCCGACGACGTCGCCTACTGGTCGACGCGCGGCTGGTCCGAGCGCGGGCCGATCAAGCTCGCCTCGCGCATCGACACGCCGCGCGCAGGGGCGTCCGTCGACGCGGGGCGCGTGACGGTCGCGGGCGTCGCGTGGGCGCAGCACACCGGGATCGCGGCGGTCGAGGTGCAGGTCGACGACGGCCCGTGGGAGGCGGCGACGCTCGCCGCGACCGTGGGGCCGGACACGTGGCGGCAGTGGTCGTACGCGTGGGACGCGACCGCGGGGGACCACCGGCTGACGGTCCGGGCGACCGACGCCGACGGCACCGTCCAGACCGCGGACGTCGCCCCGCCCGTCCCCGACGGCGCGAGCGGCCGGCACGACGTCGAGGTGTCCGTCCGCTGAGCCGCCGTCCGGTGCGCCCGGCCCGCGGACGGTGCTGGCGCAGCGGCACGGGGCCTGGCACCATGTCGGCGTGACCTCGACCGCGCGCCCCACGAGCACCCCGCTCGTCCTCGTGCGCCCGCAGGTCGCCTCCGCGCCGTCCTGTTGTTGACGGCTCGCGGCGCCACGCGCAGCCGACCAGGTGTCCGCGAGCAGCACCTCGCCCCTCCCTCCTGAGGTACCGACCCCTCGAGGGCACCGGGGCGCGACGGTCGCCGACCTCCCGCACCCGCCACCGGTCCGCCGACGGACCGATGACCCGGGCGCGTGACGCCGGTCTGCACCCCGACGCCCGTCACCTGCAGGACGCGAGATCACGCCATGTACCTCCCCGGCACCACCGCCCAGCACCTCAACACCACCCAGGCCCGCACCACCCAGGACCGCGCCACCCAGGCCCGCGCCACCGCGGCGGCCCGCCCGGCCCACCCCGGTCAGCCGGCGCCCGCCCCGGCGAGCGCGACGCCGCCCCTGACCGTCGAGTGGCTCGTCGCGCGCGACATCGACGCCTTCAGCGCGCGGCGCCGGACGCGCCCGCGCACCCCCGCTACCATGGACGCACAGGCATCGACCCGGCCATCACCGGTGAGCCTCCGGAAGAACGGGACCAGCGCCGTCGCGCAGTCGTAGACGCCGCCGGCGCGGTCCTCAGTAGAACCGGACGGGGCAGGCCCGTCACAGCCTTCGACGAGCGGTCGGCGCGCACGCGCCGGCAAGCGAGGTGGTACCGCGGCGACCGCACCCGCACGGGTGGGGGAGTCGTCCTCGCACGAGCACGACCGACCCGTACCACCGCGGCGGAACCCCCGCCGTCCCGCACCCACCGGAGCCGTCGAACCATGGCCTACCCGCTGCACCGCGCCCCGAGCACCGACCCGACCGGCCACCAGCCGGGCGCGTCGTTCGGCATCCCCGCGTCGCCGGACCTGCCCGCGATCGAGCGCGACGTCCTCGCGTACTGGGACGCGGACGACACGTTCCGCGCGTCCGTCGAGCGCAACCCCGCCGGCGAGAACGGCAGCAACGAGTTCGTCTTCTACGACGGCCCGCCGTTCGCCAACGGCCTGCCGCACTACGGGCACCTGCTCACCGGGTACGCGAAGGACGTCGTCCCGCGCTACCAGACGATGCGCGGGCGCCACGTCGAGCGCCGCTTCGGCTGGGACACGCACGGCCTGCCGGCCGAGCTCGAGGCGATGGACCAGCTCGGGATCAAGACCAAGGAGGAGATCCTCGAGCTCGGCATCGAGCGGTTCAACGACGCGTGCCGCACCTCGGTGCTCAAGTACACGGGCGAGTGGCGCGAGTACGTGACGCGCCAGGCGCGCTGGGTCGACTTCGAGGACGACTACAAGACGCTCGACCCCACGTTCATGGAGTCGGTGCTGTGGGCGTTCAAGTCGCTGCACGACAAGGGCCTCGTGTACGAGGGCTTCCGCGTCCTGCCGTACTGCTGGAACGACCAGACGCCGCTGTCCAACCACGAGCTGCGCATGGACGACGACGTCTACCAGGTGCGCCAGGACCCGGCCGTCACCGTCGGCCTGCGCCTGGAGACCGGCGAGCTCGCGCTCGTGTGGACGACGACGCCGTGGACGCTGCCCTCCAACCTCGTCGTCATGGTCGGCCCGGACGTCGACTACGTCGTCGTCGAGTCGTCCGCGACCGGCGTCAAGGAGCGGTACGTCATCGCCGAGGCGCGCCTGGAGGCGTACGCGCGCGAGCTCACGGACGCCGGGGCGGACGGCGCCGAGGGCGAGCTCGCGTCGCAGGTCGTCGAGCGCCTCAAGGGCTCCGACCTCGTCGGGCGCTCCTACACCCCGCCGTTCTCCTACTACGCGGGGCACCCCAACGCGCACCGCGTCGTCGAGGCGGACTTCGTCACGACGACGGACGGCACCGGCCTCGTGCACGGCGCCGGCGCGTTCGGCGAGGACGACAAGGTGGTGTCCGACCGCGAGGGCATCGAGCCCGTCATGCCCGTCGGCCCCGACGGGAAGTTCACGTTCCCCGTCGTCGACTACGAGTCGCTGCAGGTGTTCGACGCGAACGCCCTCATCATCGACCACCTCAAGGGCCGCACGCGCCGCGACGCCGCGACCAGGAACGAGCAGGAGGTCCCGGACCTCGCCGTCGGAGCCGTGACCGAGGGCACGGTCCTGCTGCGCCGCGAGTCGTACGCGCACTCCTACCCGCACTGCTGGCGCTGCCGTCAGCCGCTCATCTACATGGGCGTCTCCTCGTGGTTCGTCGCGGTCTCGCGCTTCAAGGACCGCATGGTCGAGCTCAACGAGCAGATCGCGTGGACGCCCGACCACATCCAGCACGGCCAGTTCGGCAAGTGGCTGGAGAACGCACGCGACTGGTCGATCACGCGCAACCGCTTCTGGGGCAGCCCCGTGCCCGTGTGGAAGTCGGACGACCCGCAGCACCCGCGCGTCGACGTCTACGGCTCGTTCGAAGAGATCGAGCGCGACTTCGGCACGCTGCCGCGCAACGAGAAGGGCGAGCCGGACCTGCACCGCCCGTACGTCGACCGCCTCACGCGCCCCAACCCGGACGACCCGACCGGCCGCTCGACGATGCGCCGCGTCGAGGACGTCCTCGACGTGTGGTTCGACTCCGGGTCGATGCCCTACGCGCAGGTGCACCACCCGTTCGAGAACGCCGACTGGTTCGAGCACCACAACCCGGGCGACTTCATCGTCGAGTACATCGGCCAGACGCGCGGCTGGTTCTACACGCTGCACGTCCTCGCGACGGCGCTCTTCGACCGGCCCGCGTTCCGCACCGCGGTCTCGCACGGCATCGTGCTCGGCTCGGACGGGCGCAAGATGAGCAAGTCGCTGCGCAACTACCCGGACGTCAACGAGGTCTTCGACCGCGACGGCTCCGACGCGATGCGCTGGTTCCTCATGAGCTCGCCCATCCTGCGCGGCGGCAACCTCGTCGTCACCGAGGACGGGATCCGCGACGCCGTGCGCCAGGTCCTCCTGCCGCTGTGGAGCACCTACTACTTCTTCACCCTGTACGCGAACAGCTCCAAGGCACAGGCGCGCGGTGAGGGGGCGACCGGGCCGGAGGGCACGGGGACCGACGGCGGGTACGTGGCGCAGCGCGTCGCGCCGGAGCGCGTGCCGGGCCTGCCGGCGCTCGACCGCTACCTGCTCGCGCGCACGCACGACCTCGTCGCGCGCGTCACCGGGCAGCTCGACGCGTACGACATCGCCGGCGCGTGCGAGTCGGTGCGCGAGCACCTCGACGTGCTCACCAACTGGTACGTCCGCACTCAGCGCGACCGGTTCTGGGCCGAGGACGCCGACGCCTTCGACACGCTCTACACCGCGCTCGAGACGCTCACACGGGTCATGGCGCCGCTCGCGCCGCTCCTAACCGAGGAGGTCTGGCGCGGCCTCACGGGTGGCCGGTCCGTCCACCTCGCAGACTGGCCCGCCACCACGGAGGAGGTCGGAGAGCGGCACGAGGGCACCGAGGGGCGCTACGCGGTCGCCGTCCGCCACGTCCCCGAGGCCGGCCTCGTCGCCGACGACGCGCTCGTCGCCGCGATGGACGAGGTGCGCTCCGTCGCGTCGGCCGCGCTCGGCCTGCGCAAGGCGCACCAGCTGCGCGTGCGCCAGCCGCTCGCGCGCCTGACGGTCGTCGTCGACGACCCGGACGCCCTCGCGCCGTACACGGACCTGCTCGCCCGCGAGCTCAACGTCAAGGCCGTCGCGCTCGAGTCCACGGACTCGGACGCCGCCGAGCGGTTCGGCGTCACGCAGCGCCTCGCGGTCAACGCGCGCGCCGCGGGCCCGCGCCTGGGGCGCGGCGTCCAGGCCGTCATCAAGGCCTCGAAGGCGGGTGCGTGGCGCGTGGACGACGCGGGCGAGGTCGTCGTGACGACCGACGACGGCGAGGTCGCGCTGCTGCCCGCCGAGTACGAGCTGACGACCGTCGTCGCGGCCCGCGAGGCCGACGAGAGTGCCGACGGTCCGACGGTCGCGGCCGCGGTGCTCGCCGGCGGCGGGTTCGTCGTGCTCGACCTCGCGCTCGACGACGCGCTGCTCGCGGAGGGCTACGCGCGCGACGTCGTCCGCGACGTCCAGGACGCGCGCAAGGCCGCCGGGCTCGACGTGGCCGACCGCATCCGACTCGCGCTCGACGTGCCGCAGGGGTGGCTCGCGGCGGTCGAGGAGCACCGTGACCTCGTCGCGCGCGAGACGCTCGCCGTCGACGTGCGAGTCACGGCGGTGGACGGCGACGAGCGCGCGGTCCGCGTCGAGCGCGTGACGGCGGGGGAGGCGACGGCGTGAGCGCGAAGGACCGGAAGAAGCCTGCGGGCGCCGCGGCGCGCGAGGCGGCGGAGGACGCGGCCGCGCTCGACGACCTCAAGGACGTCTACGCGCACATCATGTCGCGCGCGCCCGAGCACGACATCGACCCGACGCTCGCGCGCGTGCAGCGCGTCCTCGAGCTGCTCGGCGACCCGCACCGCGCCTACCGCGTCGTGCACGTCACCGGGACGAACGGCAAGAGCTCGACGGCGCGCGTCGCCGAGCGGCTCGTGCGTGAGCACGGCCTGCGCACCGGGCTCTTCACGAGCCCGCACCTGACGAGCGTCACCGAGCGCATCCAGGTCGACGGCGAGCCCCTGAGCGCACGCCGGTTCGTGGAGGTCTGGGAGGACGTCGCGCCGTACGTCGGCGTCGTGGACCGCGAGTCGCAGGAGGAGGGCGGGCCGCGCCTCAGCTTCTTCGAGGTGCTCACCGTCATGGCGTTCGCGGCGTTCGCGGACGCGCCCGTCGACGTCGCCGTGGTCGAGGTCGGCCTCGGCGGCACGTGGGACTCGACCAACGTCGTGGACGGCGAGGTCGCGGTGGTCACGCCCGTCGCGCACGACCACGAGCGCTGGCTCGGCAGCACCCTCGAGGAGATCGCCGACAACAAGGCGGGGATCGTCAAGGAGGGCGCGACCGCCGTCGTCGCCGAGCAGGAGCCCGAGGTGCTCGAGGTGCTGCTCGACCGGGCGCGCCAGGTCGGCGCGCGGGTGCTGCGCGAAGGGGTCGACCTCGAGGTCGCGTCGCGCCAGGTCGCCGTGGCCGGGCAGCTGCTCGACCTGCGCACCCCGGCCGCCCTGTACACCGAGGTGTTCCTGCCGCTGCACGGCGCCCACCAGGCGCACAACGCGCTCCTCGGTCTCACCGCCGTCGAGACGCTGCTCGGCGGTCGTGCGCTCGACGGCGCGGTCGTCGAGGCCGCGTTCGCCGACGTGTCGTCGCCGGGGCGCCTCGAGGTCGTGCGGTCGAGCCCGACCGTGCTCGTCGACGCCGCGCACAACGCCGCCGGTGCGGAGGCGCTCGTCGCCGCGCTCGACGAGGCGTTCGACTTCCGCCACCTCGTCGGCGTCGTCGGCATCATGGGGGACAAGGACGCCGAGGCGCTGCTCGCGGCGCTCGAGCCGGTCCTCGCGGAGGTCGTCGTCACGCGCAACAGCTCGGACCGCTCGGCCGACGTCACCGAGCTCGCCGAGCTCGCGGCGGACGTGTTCGGCGAGGACCGGGTGCGCAGCGCGGAGTCGCTCGACGAGGCGCTGCAGGTCGCGGTCGACCTCGCCGAGGCGGCCGACCCGGTCGGCGTCGGCAGCGGGACCGGGGTGCTCGTCACGGGCTCCGTCGTCACCGTGGCGGACGCGCGCATCCTGCTCGGGCGAGGCTGAGGGCCGCGCCGCGTGTGACGCATCGCACGACCGGATGCCGGGACGCTGGTACAGGAAGCAGGTAAGGCTTACCTATAGTGGTGGCAGCTCGCTCAGGTGAGCCTCACCTACTTCCTGATCCCGGAGTCCACCCGTGAACATCCCGCGCGCCCTCGGGGCGTCCCGCACCGTCCGTGCCACCGCCGCGCTCGCCGGCGTCCTCCTCGTCGCCTCCGCGTGCGCGTCCACCGGGTCGGCCGACGCGGCGGACGGGGCCGCCACGGAGGCGGCGGCCGACGACGCCCCGGCCACGGTCGTCGTCGAGCACGCCCAGGGCGAGACGGAGGTCGACGTCGACCCGCAGAAGGTCTTCACCTACGACTTCGCGGCGCTCTCGGTGCTCGACGCGCTCGGCGTCGAGGTCGCGGGCGTGCCCAAGCAGAACGTGCCGGAGGCGTTCTCGCAGTACGCGGACGACGAGGACGTGCAGGACATCGGCACGCTGTTCGAGCCGGACTACGAGCTCGTCGCCGCCGAGCAGCCCGACCTCATCATCGTGGCCGGCCGCTCGTCCGAGGCGTACCCGCAGCTGAGCGAGATCGCGCCCACCATCGACCTGTCGAACGACTGGACGAGCTTCCAGGACTCCGTCGTCGCCAACGCCGAGACCCTCGCGCCGGTGTTCGGCGCCGAGGACGAGGTCGACGGCCTCGTCGAGGACCTCGACGCGGCGGTCGCCGACGTCCAGGACAAGGCGGAGTCCGCCGGGACCGCGCTCGTCGTGCTCACCTCGGGCGGGGAGGTCACCGCGTACGGTCCCGGCTCGCGCTTCGGCTTCCTGCACGACTCGCTCGGGCTCACGCCCGCCGTCGAGGACGTCGAGGCGGCGACGCACGGCGAGGCCGTCTCGTTCGAGTTCCTGCTGGAGACCGACCCCGACTGGCTGTTCGTCGTCGACCGCGACGCCGCGACCGGCGAGGGCACGCAGAACGCCGAGCAGGTCCTCGACAACGAGGTGGTCCACCGCACCACGGCGTGGCAGCAGGACCAGGTCGTCTACCTCGACCCGACCACGTGGTACATCATCAACGGCGGCGTGCCGACGCTGACCGCGATGGCCGAGGAGGTCGGCGCGGCGCTCGACGGCGCCGCGTGAGCCCCGGCGCGACCTCGTGACAGCTCCTTCCTCCGCCCCGACCGCCGACGCGGCCCTCGCCGCGCCGGCGGTCGCGGGCGCCCGACGGCCTGCCTCGCCCGCCGCCCGGCGCGTGCTGACGGTCGGCGGTGCCCTCGTCGCGCTCGTGCTCACGGCGGTCGCGTCGACGTTCGTCGGCGTCAGCGACGTGACGCCCGCGTCCCTGTGGGCGGGCGACGGTCACGCGCGCGACCTGCTGCTCCTGTCGCGCCTGCCCCGCACCGCCTCGGTGCTCCTCGCGGGCGCCGCGATGGCGGTGACGGGCGTCGTCATGCAGATGCTCGTGCGCAACCGGTTCGTCGAGCCGTCGACCGTCGGCACCACCGAGTCCGCCGGCCTGGGCCTGCTCGTCGTGACGATCGCGGCGCCGGGGCTCGCCGTCCCCGGCAAGCTCCTCGTCGCGACGGCCTTCGCGCTCGCCGGCACGGCGCTGTTCCTGCTCGTGCTGCGGGCCGTGCCGGTCCGCTCGATCGTCACCGTCCCGCTCGTCGGGATCATGCTCTCGGGCGTGGTCGCCGCCGTCTCGACGTACCTCGCGTACCGCCACGACCTGCTCCAGACGCTCTCGGCGTGGATGACCGGGGACTTCTCCGGCGTGGTCGCCGGGCGGTACGAGCTGCTGTGGGCGGTCGCCGCGCTCGTGGTCGTCGTGTACCTCGTCGCCGACCGGTTCACGGTCGCGGGCATGGGGCGCGACGTCGCGACGTCGCTCGGCCTGCGCTACGGGCTCGTGCTCGCCGTCGGCCTCGCGGTCGTGGCGACGTCGAGCGCCGTCGTCGTGGTGGTCGTCGGGTCGCTGCCCTTCCTCGGGCTCGTCGTGCCCAACGTGGTGAGCATGCTCGCGGGCGACAACCTGCGCCGCTCGCTGCCGTGGGTCGCGCTGCTCGGCGCGGGCCTCGTCCTGGTCTGCGACGTCCTCGGGCGCGTGCTGCGGTACCCGTACGAGATCCCGGTCGGCGTGGTCATGGGCGTGCTCGGCGCGGCGGCGTTCCTCTGGCTCCTGCTGCGGAGGTCCGCCCGTGTCGGCTGACCTGCTCGCTCCTGCGCCCGCGCGCGCCGGCCGCGCCGTTCGTGCTCTTCGCGACCTGGGGCGGCGCCGCGAGGTCGTCGTCCTCGTGGTGCTCGCCGTCCTCGCGCTCGCCGCCGCCGCGACCTACCTCGTCCTCGGCGTGCAGGGCGGCTGGGAGTTCGTCCTGCCGTTCCGTGGCCGTCGCCTCGCGGGCCTCGTCGTCGTCGGCGTGGCGATCGCCGCCTCGACCGTCGTGTTCCAGACGCTGACGGACAACCGCATCCTCACGCCGTCGATCATGGGCTTCGACGCGCTGTACCAGCTCGTGCAGACCGTCGCGGTGTTCGGCCTCGGCAGCCTCGCGCTGGCCGCGGTCCCGGCGACCGTGCAGTTCGGCGGCGTGCTCGTCGTCATGGTCGTGCTGTCGACCGCCCTGTTCACCTGGCTGTTCGGCGGCGCGCGGCGCAGCCTGCACCTGCTCGTGCTCGTCGGCGTGGTGCTCGGCACGATGTTCCGCAGCGTCTCGTCGCTGCTGCAGCGCATGCTGGACCCGAACGAGTTCACGGTCCTGCAGTCCCGGCTGTTCGCGAGCTTCAGCACTCTCGACGAGCGGCTGCTCGTCGCGACGGCCGTGCTCGTCGCCGCCGGCATCGCGGTGCTGCTGCGCGGCCACCGCGAGCTCGACGTGCTCGCGCTGGGGCGCCCCACGGCCGTCGCGCTCGGCGTCGACCACCGGCGCGTCGTGCTGCGCACGCTCGTCGTCGTCGCGGTGCTCGTGTCCGCCTCGACGGCGCTCGTCGGCCCGGTGACGTTCTTCGGCCTGCTCGTGGCGAACCTCGCCTACGTGCTGACCGGGTCGCACCGCCACGTCGTCAACCTGCCCGCGGCGAGCCTGCTCGCCGTGGTCGTCCTCGTCGGTGGCCAGGCGGTGCTCGAGCACGTCCTCGACCAGGCCGCCGTGCTCAGCGTCGTCGTCGAGTTCCTGGGAGGGATCGTGTTCATCGCCATGCTGGTCGCCGCGGGGAGGCGCCGGTGATCCGCCTCGAGGAGCTGACCAAGCGGTACGGGACGAGCGTCGTCGTCGACGGCGTCGACCTCGAGCTCCCCGCCGGGGGCGTCGTGTCCATCATCGGGCCGAACGGTGCGGGGAAGTCCACCATGCTGTCCGTCGTCGCGCGGCTGCTGCCCGCCGAGGGCGGGCGCGTCACGGTCGACGGCGACGACGTGCGCACGACGCCCGGGCCGGTGCTCGCCCGGCGCCTCGGCATCCTGCGCCAGGACAACCACCTGACCGTCCGGCTCACCGTCCGCGACCTCGTGACGTTCGGCCGCTACCCGCACTCCCAGGGGCGCACGACGGCCGAGGACGAGCGCCACGTCGACGCCGCGCTGGAGTACCTCGACCTCGAGGGCCTGGCGGGCCGCTATCTCGACGAGCTCTCGGGCGGGCAGCGCCAGCGGGCGTTCGTCGCGATGGTCCTCGCGCAGGACACGCGGTACGTGCTGCTCGACGAGCCGCTGAACAACCTGGACCTGCGCCACGCGCGGGGCATGATGCGCCTCGTGCGCGCCGCCGCCGACGACCTGGGCAAGACCGTGGTCGCGGTGCTGCACGACGTGAACTTCGCGTCGTGCTGGTCCGACCGCATCGTCGCGATGCGCGACGGGCGGGTCGTCGCGCAGGGGACGCCGGAGCAGGTCGTGCGGCCGGAGGTGCTGCGCGACGTGTACGGCACCGAGGTCGACGTACGCGTGGTCGACGGCAACCGGGTCGCGCTCTACTACGTGTGAGCGTACGTGCGAGCGCCCGGAGCGCCGCCGTGCACTCGCGTCGCCCGCGGTGTTTCATGGGTCCCAGCGGACCGCGTCTCCGGCCGTCTCGACCGTCAGGGGAGGCGGGTGCCGCCGGACTCGACGGAGGGAACGACGGTGAAGAAGCTGCTCAACGACCCCCAGGACGCGGTGGCGGAGTCCCTCGAGGGCTTCGGACAGGCGCACGCCGACCTCGTCGCGATCCACCTGGACCCGCCCTACGTCACCCGGGCGGGAGGTGCGGTGGCCGGCAAGGTCGGTCTCGTGTCGGGCGGCGGTTCGGGTCACGAGCCCCTCCACGGCGGCTTCGTGGGGCTCGGCATGCTCGACGCCGCGGTACCCGGTGCCGTGTTCACGTCGCCGACGCCCGACCAGGTCGCGCCCGCGCTGCAGGCGGCGGACTCGGGCGCGGGGGTCCTCGCGATCGTCAAGAACTACACGGGCGACGTGCTGAACTTCGAGACCGCCGTCGAGCTCGTCGAGGCTGAGGGCACGCGTGTCGAGAGCGTGCTCGTCGACGACGACGTCGCGGTCGAGGACTCGCTCTACACCGCCGGGCGCCGCGGCGTCGCGGGGACCGTGTGCGTCGAGAAGATCGCGGGCGCCGCCGCGGAGCGCGGGGACGACCTCGACGCCGTCGCGGGCGTCGCACGGCGCGTCGTGGAGAACGTGCGCTCGATGGGCGTCGCGCTCACCGCGTGCACCGTCCCGCACGTCGGCAGGCCGAGCTTCGACCTCGGCGAGGACGAGATCGAGGTCGGCATCGGCATCCACGGCGAGCCCGGGCGGCGTCGCGTGCCCGTCGCCCCCGCCGACGAGGTCACGCGCATGCTGCTCGACCCGGTCGCCGACGACCTCGGGCTGGGCGGCGGCGAGGACGTGTTGCTGTTCGTTAACGGAATGGGGGGCACGCCGCTGTCGGAGCTCTACGTCGTCTATCGTCGAGCGCGGAGGCTGCTCGAGGAGCGCGGCGTGCGGGTCACGCGGTCGCTCGTCGGGAACTACGTCACGTCGCTCGAGATGCAGGGCGCGTCCGTCACGGTGCTGCGCCTGGACGACGAGCTGACCACGTTGTGGGACGCTCCCGTCCGCACGCCCGCGCTGCACTGGTGACGGCCGGTCGTCACGTGCACGTGCGGTCTCCGGGGCCGGCCCTCCCGCCGGCCCGCAGGCGAGGAGAGGTGGGGCATGACGCTGGACGTCGCGTGGGCGGACCGCTGGGCTCGGCTGAGCGCCGAGCGGATCGCGGAGGCGAAGGACGAGCTGACGGAGCTGGACCGCCAGATCGGTGACGGCGACCACGGGGCGAACCTCGACCGGGGCTTCCGCGCCGTGGTCGCGAAGCTCGACGCGACCGACCCGCCGGACCAGATCGGCGACGTCCTCAAGCTCGTCGCGACGACGCTGATGTCGTCGGTCGGCGGCGCGTCGGGGCCGCTCTACGGCACCGCCTACCTGCGCGCCGCGAAGGTGACGGGCCTCGCCCGGCTCGACGCGCAGGGCGTCGTGGCGCTCCTCGAGGGCGCCCTGGAGGGCATCGCCGCGCGCGGCAAGGCCGTCGTGGGGGAGAAGACGATGGTCGACGCGTGGCAGCCCGCCGTCGACGCGGCCGAGGCCGCGGCGCACGAGGGCGCCTCGACGGAGCAGGTGCTCGCCGTGGCCGCCGAGGCCGCCCGCGCCGGTGCCGCGTCCACCGTGCCCCTCGTCGCGACCAAGGGTCGCGCCAGCTACCTGGGCGAGCGCAGCGCCGGGCACCAGGACCCCGGGGCGACGTCGACCGCGATCCTGCTCGAGGCGGCCCGCGACGCCGCGGCCGGGACGGGGGAGGAGGAGTGACGGCCGGGGCCCCGGCGGGCGCGGCGACCACGCCGGCCCGAGCCCGCATCGCCCTGGTCCTCGTCTCCCACTCCCAGCGCCTGGCCCAGGGCACGGTCGAGCTCGCGGCGCAGATGGCGCCCGGGGTCCTCCTGCTCGCCGCGGGAGGCACGGACGACGGCGGTCTCGGCACGAGCTACGACCGCGTCTCGGGCGCGGTCGCGGAGGCCCTGCGGGCCGCCGGTGGCGTCGTGGTGCTCGCCGACCTCGGCTCCGCGGTGATGACGGTCGAGTCGGTCCTCGACGTGGAGGACGGCCTCGACGGCCGCGTCGCGCTCGCCGACGCGCCGTTCGTCGAGGGCGCCGTCGCGGCCGCGGTCACGGCGCACGGCGGCGGCGACCTCGCCGAGGTCGTGGCCTCGGCCGAGCACGCCGGGAGCACGTTCGCGCCGGCCGGGGAGCCCGGCGACCAGGCTCCAGCAGCCCCCGGGCCGGACGGCGGCGCGACGACCGCGGAGGACGACGGGCGCGGCAGCGCGACGGTCGCGCTGCGCAACCCCCTCGGCCTGCACGCCCGGCCCGCCGCCGTGCTCGCGCGCATGATCGCCGGCTTCGACGCGACGGTGACGATCGACGGCGTGAACGGCGCGAGCGTCCTCGAGCTCATGAAGCTCGGCGCGACGCAGGGCCAGGAGCTCACGGTGGCGGCCGACGGCCCGCAGGCGCGCGAGGCGCTCGACGCGGTCGTGGCGGCCGTGGAGGGCGGCTTCGGGGAGGTCTGACGCGCGCCGTGTGATGCAGGTCATGCAGAAATGCAGTTGATGCAAGTTTGCGGTGACTGCAGAATTGTCGGGTGACTCCGACGGCCTCCAGCGCGCCCGCGACCGGGCACCGTCCCGCGACCGACGCCCCGCCCGGGGCCGAGCCGGCCGAGGGCGGCCTGCGCGAGCGCAAGAAGCGCCGCCGCCGGGACGACATGGTCGACGCGGCGCAGCGGCTCGTGCTCGACCGGGGGCTCGACGCCGTGACCGTCGAGGACGTCTGCGACGCGGTCGGCGTCTCGCCGCGCACGTTCTTCAACTACTTCGCGTCGAAGGACGACGCGGTGCTCGGCCTCGAGCCGTTCGAGGTGCGCTCCGAGGCGGCCGACGCGTTCCTGCGCGGCGGCCCCACCGGCGTCCTGCTCGACGACGTCGCTCACCTCGTCGGCGAGATCCTCGGGGAGCAGGCGGTCGACACCGACCGCATGCACCGCACGCTCGAGCTCGTCCAGCGCGAGCCGCGGCTCCTCGCGCGGCACGTCGCGTGGATCGAGCAGCACCACGCCGGGATGGTCGAGCTCTTCGCCGCCCGCCGCGCGGCGCGGCCCTTCGTCGCCGACCCGGAGCTGCTCGCCCTCGTCGTCATGAGCCTCGTGCGCGCGTCCTCGATCGCGTGGCAGCGCGGCGACGGCCGAGGGACCCCGGCCGACCACCTGGCCGACGTCGTGGAGCAGCTGCGCTCCCTCCTCGCGCCCGACCCCGGCGACTGAGCCGGGACCCGCGCGCCCCCGCACCCCCGTACCACCGCACCTGCACCGCACACCCCGACGACGGGCCACGGCACGCCGTCGCGCGCCGCACCCGTCCCGACCGAACGGGAATCTCCCATGGCCAGCCCTCAGACCTCCCCGCCCGGGGCCCCGACCGACGGCGGCGCCCCGCTCGTCGTGCTGACCCCGCGCACCGTGTGGGTCATCTTCGGCGCCCTCATGGCGTCGATGTTCCTGTCCTCCCTCGACCAGTCGATCGTCGGCACCGCGATGCCGACGATCGTCGGCGAGCTCCACGGCGTGGAGCACCAGGGCTGGGTCATCACCGCCTACGTCCTCGCCATCGCGATCGTCATGCCGCTCTACGGCAAGTTCGGCGACCTCTGGGGACGTCGCTGGCCGTTCCTCGTCGCGATCGGGCTGTTCACCGTGGCGTCCGCGGGCGCCGGGTTCGCGCAGTCCTTCGCCGAGCTCGTCGCGTGGCGCGCCGTCCAGGGCCTCGGCGGCGGCGGCCTCATGATCCTGTCGCAGGCGATCATCGCCGACATCGTGCCGGCCAAGGAGCGCGGGAAGTTCATGGGTCCCATGGGCGCGCTGTTCGGCGTCGCCGCCGTGCTCGGCCCGCTCATGGGCGGCTGGTTCACCGAGGGGCCGGGCTGGCGCTGGGCCTTCTGGATCAACATCCCCGTCGGCGTGGCGGCGTTCGTCGTCGCCTGGTTCGCCCTCCGGCTGCCGTCGCGGCGCTCCGACCGCCCCGTCGACGTGGCCGGGATCGTCTCGATGGTGCTCGCGACGTCGGGCATCGTGCTCGTCGCGAGCTGGGAGTCCGTCAGCGGCGGGGCCGGCTACGACTGGTCGGACCTGCGCCTGAGCGGGCTCGTCGTGCTGACGCTCGTGTCGGTCGCCGCGTTCGTCGTCGCCGAGCACCGCGCGGCCGAGCCGCTGCTCCCGCTGCACCTGTTCAAGAACCCGACGTTCACCATCGCCACGCTCATCGGCCTCGTGCTCGGCATGGGCATGTTCTCCGCGCTCGCGTTCCTGCCGACGTTCCTGCAGATGGCCACGGGGGCCGGGGTCACGCAGTCCGGCTACCTCATGCTGCCGATGATGGCCGGGGTCATGCTCACGTCCATCGCGTCCGGCATCGCCATCACGCGCACCGGCCGGTACAAGGTCTTCCCGGTCGTCGGCCTCGCCGTGACGACCGCGGGCCTGGTGTGGCTGACCACCATCACGGGCGACATGTCCATGTGGCTGTTCGGCGCCATGATCTTCGTGCTCGGCGCAGGCATGGGCCTCGTCATGCAGACCGTCGTCATCGCGGTGCAGAACGCCGTGGACCCCCGCGAGATCGGGACGGCCACGAGCGCCAACAACTTCTTCCGCGAGATCGGCGTGGCCGTCGGCACCGCGCTGTTCAGCACGATCTTCACCGCGCGCCTGACCGACAGCCTCGACGGCATCCTGGCCGTCCCCGACGGAGCCCCGACCGGCGCGCACGGCGGGTCGTCGCTCACGCCCGAGGTGGTCTCGCAGCTGCCCGAGCCCGTGCACACGCAGGTCGTCGACGCCTTCGGCGACGCCCTCGCGCCCGCCTTCTGGTACCTCGTCCCGCTCGTCGCGCTCGGCCTCGTGCTCGCCCTGTTCCTCAAGGAGGTCAAGCTCTCCGACGTCGCCGGGATGGTCGCCCGCGGCGAGGCCGTGGCGGACCCCGGCCACGCGGCAGCCGACGATGCCGGCACCGCCCAGGGGGCCGACGACGAGCCCGTCGTCGCCCTCGTCGGGTCCGCGGACGCGTCCGGCGACGAGGAGCGCCCGGCCGGTCCCGACGGGCCGTCCGAGGACCGGCCGCGCGGCGACGCGCCGGTATCCTGACCAGGTGAGCTCGACCCCGTCGACCCCGTCGACCCCGGACCCCGCCGCGCAGCCGTCCCGCCACGGCCGCGCGGCGGGGCCGGCGCGCCCGTCGCCCGGCGACCGCATCAAGCCCAAGAAGCCGGCCAAGGTGCAGTTCGCCTCGACCACGCTGCTGCTCGAGGCGTTCCTCGTGGTCTTCGCGACGCTCGTCGCCTACGGGTTGCGCGACGTCCCGTACTCGCGCGGCCCGCTCGAGCTCCCCGGCGCCTCCGTCTGGGTCGTCGGCGGCGCGCTCGCCCTCGTCCTCGTCGTACTGTCGCGCGCCGTCGGCACGCCGGGCGGCTACGTCGCCGGCTCCGTCGCCCAGGTCCCGGTGCTCGGCCTCGGGCTCGTCGTCCCCATGATGTTCGTCGTCGGCGGCATCTTCGTCGCCCTCTGGATCGTCTCCATCCGCCTCGGCGGCCGCATCGACCGCGAGCGCGCCGCGTACGACGCCGCGCACCCCGAGACCGCGCCCAACGCGGGCTGACGTGCACCGACGGCGGTTCGGAGCCCCGGCGCCCGTCCCGGTAGGCTCGCGGCCATGACCGACGTCGCACCCGCAGTCACCGAAACGATCGAGCGCACCCTCGTCCTCGTCAAGCCCGACGGCGTCCGCCGCGGCCTGTCCGGGGAGATCCTGCGCCGCATCGAGACCAAGGGCTACACGCTCGCCGCCGTCCGCCTCCTCGACGCCACGCCCGAGCTCCTCGCCGCGCACTACGCCGAGCACGAGGGCAAGCCGTTCTACCAGCCGCTCGTCGACTTCATGCTCTCCGGCAAGATCCTCGCCGTCGTCGCCGAGGGCCAGGGCGTCATCCCCGGGTTCCGCTCGCTCGCCGGCGCCACCAACCCGACCGAGGCCGCGCCCGGCACCATCCGCGGCGACCTCGGCCGCGACTGGGGCCTGAAGGTCCAGCAGAACCTCGTGCACGGGTCGGACTCGCCCGAGTCCGCCGCGCGCGAGATCGCGCTCTGGTTCCCCGAGCTGGGCTGAGAGGCCCGCGGATGCGCGGGATCGGGGGAGGGCCGCACTAGGCTCGGGCTCGTGCACCTCAAGACGCTGACCCTGCGGGGCTTCAAGTCGTTCGCGTCCGCGACGACGTTGAGCTTCGAGCCCGGGGTGACGTGCGTCGTCGGGCCCAACGGGTCCGGCAAGTCCAACGTCGTCGACGCGCTCGCGTGGGTGATGGGGGAGCAGGGTGCCAAGACGCTGCGCGGCGGCAAGATGGAGGACGTCATCTTCGCCGGGACGGCGGGCCGCCCGCCGCTGGGACGCGCGGAGGTGTCGCTGACGATCGACAACGCCGACGGGGCGCTGCCGATCGACTACACCGAGGTGACGATCTCCCGCACGCTGTTCCGCAGCGGCGGCTCCGAGTACGCGATCAACGGGTCGCCGTGCCGCCTGCTCGACATCCAGGACCTGCTGTCCGACTCCGGGCTCGGTCGGGAGATGCACGTCATCGTCGGGCAGGGCCAGCTCGACGCCGTCCTGCGCGCGACGCCCGAGGACCGGCGCGGATTCGTCGAGGAGGCCGCCGGCGTCCTCAAGCACCGCAAGCGCAAGGAGAAGGCGCTCCGCAAGCTCGACGCCATGCAGGCCAACCTCACGCGCCTCGCCGACCTCACCACCGAGGTGCGGCGCCAGCTCGGGCCGCTCGGCCGGCAGGCGGAGATCGCGCGCAAGGCCGCGACCATCCAGGCGGACCTGCGCGACGCGCGGGCGCGCCTGCTCGCCGACGACCTCGCCCAGCTCACCGCGACGCTCGAGCAGGAGATCGCCGACGAGGCCGCGCTGCGGGCGCAGCAGGCCGAGGTCGAGCGCGACCTCGCCGCCGCACGGGGCCGGCTCGCCGCGAGCGAGCGCGAGACC
>NZ_LWGL01000059.1 GCF_001722485.1 Cellulosimicrobium cellulans
GTCGGCCCCGACGCCGAGCGCGCGGGCGAGCTTGGGCGCGCTCGGCCCGGCCGTCGCACCGGCGTCGACGAGCGCGTCGACGACCGCGGCGAGGAGGGCCTCGGGGTCGTCCGTCCCGAGGCCGGCGGGCGTGAGCTCGACCTCGATCTCGCGCCACGCGTCGGTCGCGCGACCGGCGTGGGGGTCGGCGTTCGTCGGCTGCGGGCCGGCTCCGGGCGCGATGCGCTCGGTGGTGACCGCGTCCTGCGCGATCTCGACGAGGGGCGCGCCGCCGTCCCGGGCGTCGCGGAGCACGGTGGTGCGACGCTCGGTGCGGATGCGGCCGACGGGTGCGAGGGCCTTCCCGCGCGCGAGACCGACGACGAGCGTGGCGAGCTCGTCGGGCGGTGCGGGCGCGGTCGCGGGGTCGGCGAGGACCGTCGGCAGCGGTCCGGCGTCGGCGCCGAGCGGGCGGCGCAGCTCGTCGCGCGCGTCGCCGGGCGCCGGCAGCTTGAGGTGCCACCCGGCGTCCTCCCCGCCGGTCCGGCGCCGCAGCGTGACGCCGCGCGCGAGCAGCCGCAGGTCCGGGGTGTCGTAGTACAGGGCGTCGAGCCGCAGCGGCTCGTCCGGCTCGGCGACGAGGCCGTCGAGCTCGAGCGCGGGGAGCTCCCAGCCGTCCGGCGCGCTCAGCGTGCGCTCCCGCTCGCGGTACGTCATCGGGCATCTCCTCGTCCGTGGGGCGTCGCGGACCCGGTCATGCCGACGACCCTAGGAGGAGCGCGCCGACCCTGCACGGGCGGCGTCGACCACACTCACGGTGCCGAGCGCGTCGCGGGCGTCGGTCACGACCGGCCACCTCGCTCCTGGCCCGCGCCCCTAGCCCCCGACGAGCCGCTCCATGCTCTCGCCGTCCGCGAGACCGACGATGTTGCCCGCCGGGTCCGTGAGCCAGGCCCCGTCGCCGCCCTCCATGAAACCGCGGGCGATCCCCTTGTCGTCCTGCTCGAAGCCCTCGTACCGCTCGAACGTCAGGCCCTTCGCGGTGAGCTCGTCGACGGCCTGGTCGACGTCGTCGACCGTCAGGTGCATGACGGTGTACGTCGCCGCCCGGTGGTCCTCCTTCGGGTAGACGAACACGTCGGCGCCGCCGTCGAGGTGCAGCACCAGCCCGTTCCCGTCGTCGAGGGCCGTGACCCTCAGGCCGAGGGTGTCCGCGTAGAACGCGCGCGCCGCCTCCAAATCGTCCGCGGAGAAGCTGGAGAACCCGCGTCGGATGCTGACCATCGCTGCCTCACTCCTTCGTGACCGCCGGCAGCCGTGCGGCGCGTCCCGCCGGGGCGCCGGATACTCCCAGGGTGCCACTGACGCGCCCGCGCGGACACCGCTCCCGGGTGCGGACGGAGCACCCTGGCCTGCCGCCCGGTGGGCGAGCAGGCCAGGGAACGGCGCCGTGAGGGTCATGCCCGGGAACGGCGCCCTGAGACGACCGCCAGGACCCCCACCGCGACGAGCGCCAGCGCACCCACCGACGCGGCGAGCACCGTGGTACCCGTGGCCGCGAGGGCCGCGTCCGGCGGCGTCGAGCCGGACGAGGTGGTCGCCTCCTCCGTCGGCGCGGCCTGCGTCGTCGTGCCGTCGGGCACGCCGCCGGCGCCCGGGTCCGTGACGGGCTCGGTCACGGGGACCGCGCCGCCGTGGGCGTCGAACGTGTTCGTCACGACGACGTCGATCGTCCCCGGCGACTCCGTCGTCACCACGACCGGCCCCGCCGGGGCGAAGGTCACGCGGTCCGCGCCGCCGTCGTCGGTCTCGGTGAGCTCGCACACCGCACCCACCGGCACGCCCGCGAACGTCGTCGTCCCCCCGGCGACGACGGCGGCCGTGCGCGGGAAGCCGTCGAGCGTCGCGCCGTCCGTGCCCGTGCAGACGAGCTCGAACGCGAACGGACCAGTCACGCCCTGCGCTGCGTCGCCGTCGACCTGCTTGGTGAGCCGGATCGACCGCACGGCCTCGCCCCGGCCCGTCCCGCCCCCGCCGGCGTACTCCATGGAGGCCACGATCTCCCTCGCGCCCAGGCCGGTGACGGTGTTCACGAACCGGTCGCCGTCGCGGGCGTCGTCCGGGAGGGCGGTCGCGTAGGCGAGCACGTAGACGTAGCCGGGACCGAGGGCGTCGGGGACGCTGAACCGGAACTGGTTGGCCCCCGGGCCGGGCTCGATCACGTACTGGGACTCGTCCAGCCCGAAACCTCCGCCCCAAAAGTCGCCGCGGTTCCACCCGTCGACGGGCACGGCGAGCGCGCGCATGCTGCCTTCGACGAGGCTCAGGCGCGGGTCGAACGTGTCGGTGACCACGACCGGGGCCCCGTCCGGGCCGGTCAGATAGGGACCGGGGATGTTCACCTGCCAGCGCGCGTGGCCGCGCGTCGTGTCGTACCAGGTGTTCTTGACCGGTGAGGTGGGCGCCTCCCAGCCCCCGCCGTCGCTCTCGCGGACACCTCCGGGGACGTCGACGGGGATCTCGACGCCGCCTCCCGTGGTGAACACGAGCACCTCGGACGTGCTCGTCTCGGTCACCTCCGCCCAGAAGAACAGCGTGCCCTCGACGTCGGTGTGGGTGGCGACGTACTCCCCGAGCGTGCAGGCGAAGCCGCTCCCGTCGACCGTGCAGGCGCCGACCACGGCACCCGTGGGATCGCTGATCTCGAACGAGTCCGGTGCTCCCACGACACGAGGGCTCGTGGGGAGCGTGAGGCGGAACGTGTCCCCCGGGCGCGCGTCGTCGTGCACGGCCCACGTCGCGTCGAGACGGATCGTGTCCCCCTGGTGGATCCCCCCGGTGGGCTCGGTGATCTCGACGCCGGTGATCGCGTCGAGCTCCGCGGCGCTCGCCGTCGCCGGGACGGCGGTGAGCCCGAGCAGGACGAGCAGCAGCGAGACCACGGCCGCGAGGGCGCGTCGTGCGGTCGGGCGTGGGGTGGGCCGCCAGAGTCGGGTGGTGGGGGGCACGGCGTTCTCCTTCGCTTCTGGACAGTTGTCCAGGAGGGAGGACTCGCGCTGGCACCGGAGGATGACGCGACGCGGCTGTGGCGAGGGACACGTCGGCCCGGCGCACCGGTCGCCGGACGAGGACGGGAAGCGACGAGGGCCCGTCATCGCTCCTGCGGTGACGGGCCCTCGACCTTGATGATGCTCGGTGGGCGATACTGGGTTCGAACCAGTGACCTCTTCGGTGTGAACGAAGCGCGCTACCACTGCGCCAATCGCCCGAGTGCGTGGACGATACTAGCGCGAACCGGACCGGATCGAAAAACCGGCTCGCACGGCGGGTCGCGGAGCAGCGGTCACGGGTCCAGGCGCTCGCGTCGACGGCGCTCGAACAGCTCGCGCGCGGCGAGCGAGACGGTGCCCGCCTGGACCTCGACGCCGTCGAGCCACGCCACCGGCTGGACGTTGCGCACGGAGCTCGTGAGCACGAGCCCCGCGCGGCCCTCCGTCACCTCGTCGAGCACGTCGAACCGCAGCTCGCCCGGCAGCGCCTCGCGCACCGGCAACCCGTCCTCGGCCGCCCACTCGAGCAGCAGCTCGCGCGTGATGCCCGCGAGGCAGCCGGACGACAGCGGCGGCGTGACGAGCTCGCCCGCCCGCTCGACGAACACGTTCGCCCCCGTGCCCTCGCACAGCTCCCCCGCCGTGCTGGCGAGCAGGGCCTCGTCGCCGCCCTTCGCGACCGCGTCGGCGAGCGCGACGACGTTCTCCGCGTACGACGTCGTCTTCAGCCCCGCGACCGCGGACCGCTCGTTGCGCGTCCACGGCGAGCGGACGGCGCGCCCGCGTGCCACGACCGTCGCCGGCCCGGCCGCGACGACGACCGTCTGCGCGCCGGGCGTGCGCCCCGACCCGAGCGGGCCCAGGCCCGCGGTCACGGTGATGCGCAGGCGCCCCACCGGAACCGCGCCGGCCGCCGCGCGGTCCCGCGCCTCGGCCAGCACCTGCTCGACGCCGGCGCGCACCGTCCCCTCGTCCGGCGCGTCCAGCCCGAGCCCGGCGGCGGACCGCGCGAGGCGGCGCAGGTGGCGTGTCAGGGCGAACGCCTGGTCGTCGGACACCGCGCAGGTCTCGAACACGCCGTCGCCCACGGTGATCCCGTGGTCGACCGCGCTCAGGGCGGCGTCCTGCGGCCCGACGAGGCGGCCGTCCGCCCACACGACGAGGTTCTCGGGCGGCGCCGTCGGGGCGCCGGGGGTCGGCAGGGGCTGCGTCATGGGTCCAGTGTGCCCGAGGCGAGCGCGACGAGCCGGTGCGCCTTGAGCGCGGTCTCGTCCCACTCGCGCGCGGGCTCGCTGCCCCAGGTGATGCCGGCACCGGTCCCGAAGCGCAGCACGCTGTCCGCCCACCAGAACGTGCGGATGCCGACGGCGAGCAGGGCCTCGTCCCCGTCGACCCACCCGACGGCCCCGCAGTACGGGCCGCGCGGCACGGGCTCGAGCTCGCCGATGACCCGCAGCGCCGACGACTTCGGGGCCCCGGAGACCGACGCGGGCGGGAACGTCGCGCCGAGCACGCGCGCCCACCGGTCCTCCGCGACGAGCACGTCGCCGCGCACGCGCCCGGCGACACGGCTCACGAGGTGGACGAGGCCCGGGTGCTCCTCGACGGCGAGCAGGTCGGTCACCTCGACCGTCCCCGGGTCGCACACGCGCTGCAGGTCGTTGCGGACGAGGTCCGTGATCATGACGTTCTCGGCGCGGTCCTTGGCGGTGAGACCGCCCGGCGTCGGCGCGGTGCCCTTGATGGGACCCGACGTCAGCACGCCGCCGCAGAGCCCGAGGTAGAGCTCGGGCGACGCGCTGACGACCCAGACCGGGTCCACGCCGCTGCTCGCCGGCACGTGGAGCACGCCGGCGTAGGGCGCCGGGTTGCCCCGGTCCAGACGGCGCGCGAGCGCTTCCGCGTCCGGCTCGTTCCCGCCCTCGGACGCGAGCGGGGCGGCGAGCACGCGGCACACGTTGGCCTGGTAGACCTCGCCCTCGCGCACCTCGGCGCGCACGCGCGCCACCGCGGCCTCGTAGGCGGCCCGGTCGAGCGAGCTGCTCCACGCCGACGGGTCGGGTCCTCGCCACGCCCCCGGTGCGACGTCGGGCCACGGGTCACCCGGGTCCACGCGCTCGGCGAACCGCCAGGCCCGGACGCGTCCCCCGTGGGCCGGCGCGTCGAAGTCCGCGACGAGGAACCACGGCCCGCCCTCGAGCAGCCGCTCCGGGGCGCGCAGCACGTCCACGCACTCGACCGCGCCGCGCGCGGCCCGTCCGGCGAACCGCGCGACGCCCGCGCGGACCGGCGTCCTCCCTGGTCCTGGCACGGGCTCACGCTACCGACCGGGTGCGGGCACCGGAGGGCCGCCCGACCGGGACCACCGAGGTCACGCCGGGGAGCCGGTTGGACGTCGAGCGCTCCGGTCGACTAATGTCTGGGACGCGCCGGAACGCCGGGGTCACCGAGAAGGTCTCGAGAGAGACGCGAACGGGGATCCGCAGCACCGGCCGCGCGGATGTGGCTCAGTTGGTAGAGCATCACCTTGCCAAGGTGAGGGTCGCGGGTTCGAGTCCCGTCATCCGCTCGGAGACCACTCCCCGACTCTCTCTCCCGAGAGCAAGGAGAGGGACGAGTCACGGTGGAGTGGCCGAGAGGCGAGGCAGCGGCCTGCAAAGCCGTATACGTGGGTTCGAATCCCATCTCCACCTCGCAGCAGCACCCTCGGGCGATTGGCGCAGCGGTAGCGCGCTTCCCTGACACGGAAGAGGTCACTGGTTCGATCCCAGTATCGCCCACCACCACGAACGCCGCCCCGGACACCGTCCGGGGCGGCGTTCGCCGTCCTTCCCCCACGCTCCGCGAGGGCGCGTCCCGGCGCCGGCTCGTGCCGACGACGCTCGCGCGCGGGCTCTCGTGGTTCTCGAGGGGCTCTCGCCCGCGGATGCACGGATCGCGGCGGATGTCGGCTAGTATGTGGGACGCGCCGGAACACCGGGCCTGCGACCGACGTGTCGGTCAGGGCACGGAGCACCGGCCGCGCGGATGTGGCTCAGTTGGTAGAGCATCACCTTGCCAAGGTGAGGGTCGCGGGTTCGAGTCCCGTCATCCGCTCGGAGGCCGCTCTCCGGCCGGTTCGTCCGGCCGCCGGGAGGACGAGTCTCGCGGTGGAGTGGCCGAGAGGCGAGGCAGCGGCCTGCAAAGCCGTATACGTGGGTTCGAATCCCATCTCCACCTCGCAGCACTGGGCGATTGGCGCAGCGGTAGCGCGCTTCCCTGACACGGAAGAGGTCACTGGTTCGATCCCAGTATCGCCCACCGAACGAAGGCCGCCCCGGACACGTCCGGGGCGGCCTTCCGCGTCGACGCCGCGACCTGCGGTTCCGGGACCGGCTCCGCGCACCTAGGCTCTCGGTCATGTCTCACGACGCGAGCCCCGACGAGCTCGTCCCCCTCGGCCGCGCACCGCGCCCCACGACCGACGCCGACCTCACCGCCCGGATCCTGCAGGCGTTGCGCGACGAGGCGGGCGACCGGCTCACAGCACCGGAGCGCGTCCGCGTCGCCGCCGCGCTCGACGGCGCCGACGTCGCGTCCCTCGCCGTCGACCTCTCCGGAGTGGTGGCGCGCGTCCGGGTGGGGTCGCCCCAGGCGCCGCACGCGCCGTGGCGCCCCGCCGAGCGGCGATCGACCGAGCCGGGCACGGTCCGGACGCTGCGCGTCGACGCGCACCCCGTCGTCGTCGAGGACGTCCCGGTCGACGTGACCGCGGTGGCCGAGGGCCTGCGCCTCGACTGGGTCGAGACGCACGACGACCGGCTCGGCATCGCCCCGGTCGAGCCGGACGAGGCGCATCCGGTGAGCGGGCACGTGCGCGTCGCGGTCCCGCAGGACGCCGTCGTCGCCACGGCACGCCGGCTGCTCACCGACGAGCTGTCGGCACGGGGGCTCGCCCTCTCGTCCCTCGACGTCGAGATCACCTCGTCCGGGCCGCGCGCCGTGGCCGTGCGGGCCTTCGCCCGCGTCCGCAAGGGCCTGCTGTCGGCGAGCGTCCAGGCGGTGCTGGCCGCCGACGTCGACGACCGCTCGGTCCTCACCGTGCGGGAGCTCGACCTGTCGAGCCGCAACCCGGCGGTCGCCGCGCTGCTCGTGGTCGCGCGCAGGCACGTCGAGGAGCTGCGCGGCCGGACGTTCGACCTCGCCGCCGAGCTCCCGGCCGGCGTGCGGCTGGGCGACCTCCGGCTCGACGTCGACGCGAGCAGGACCGTCGCGCTCACCGCGCGCTTCGTCTGAGCCGGGTCGCGACAGCCCCTTGTGACGCTCGACACGTGCCCGTAGCGTCGTGAGCATGTGCCGGAACATCACGACCCTGCGCGGCCTCGTCCCTCCCGCGACCGAGGAGGAGGTCGAGGCCGCCGCGCGGCAGTTCGTCCGCAAGGTCACGGGCATCCAGCGCACGAGCGCCGCGACCGAGGAGCCGTTCGAGCGCGCTGTCGCCGACGTCTCCGCGATCGTGGCCCGACTCCTGGACGAGCTGCCGGAGCGCCGTCAGCCGTCGGCGACGGTCCCGCCGCTGCGGCGCGAGGAGGTGCGCGCGCGCATCGCGGCCCGCGAGGCCGCCGAGCGGGCGCACGAGCTCGCCCACGCGCTCGGGCTGGCGCACGACCACGACGAGGACCACGACCACGGCGAGGGCGACGACGCGCCCGCCGAGCACGACCACGTGCACGCCGGCGCGGGGAGCGGTGCCGCGGGCGTCTAGGCTCGGGCCCGTGGAACCCGCTCCCCCGACCTCCGACACCGGCAGCCGCGAGAGCTCGGCCCACCCCGGGCGCACGGCACGCCCGGAGCCCGTCAGCGCGTCGATGCGCCGGGCCAAGGCGGGCGCGCGTGCCGCGCACGTCACCACCGGCCAGGTCGTCGAGGACGCGTCCGGTCGCGTGACGATCGAGTGCTCGTGCGGGATGGTGCTCACCAACGGCCCCGACTGGACCGTCGACGAGCACATCCGCCTGCACCGCGCGGAGGCGCGCTACCTCGCGCTCAGCGCGGTCGCGCCCGCCGGCATGCCGCGCATCCTGCCGGTCGACGCCGACCGGCTCCCGCGGCTCGACTGACCGCGACGTCTCGCGGCGGCGGGGGCGGTCCCGCGGGTCGCCGAGGGGCGGGTCAGAGCTCGTCCGGGTCGTCCCACGAGGTGCCGGACGACGCCCCCTCGATCGGGCGCCGCTCGGTCTCGGACAGGGAGTGCGGCGCCTTCGTCGGGTCCCCGCCCGCCAGCACGTCGCCGTGCTCCTCCTCGTCGTCCCGCGGGGGCGACAGGCGTGCGTAGGCGATGTCGGAGGTGTTGACGTCGTCTTGGTGGCTCGCGTCGGTGCTCATGGCTCGGGTCTACCAGGTCCGCGGAGCCGCCGCACCCGGTCTTGACGCGCTTGGCACACTTTTTCCGCCGCGCTTCTTGATGTGACGTGCGTCTCACTCTGCGGCCCGCGCCCCCTGAGCGGCGCCACGCAGTGCGTGACATCCTCGGGGGATGCAGACCTGGCCTGGCCATGCCTATCCCCTCGGGGCCACGTACGACGGCTCGGGCACCAACTTCGCCCTCTTCTCCGAGATCGCCGAGCGTGTCGAGCTGTGCCTGCTCGACGACGACGGGACCGAGCAGCGCGTCGACGTCGAGGAGGTCGACGCGCACGTGTGGCACGTCTACCTGCCCGGCGTCGGTCCCGGCACGCGGTACGGCTACCGCGTGCACGGGCCCTACGACCCGGCGAACGGGCACCGGTGCAACCCCGCGAAGCTCCTGCTCGACCCGTACGCGAAGGCGATCGAGGGGCAGGTCGACGGCGACGAGTCGCTGTACTCGTACCGGTTCGCGGATGCGCAGGACACCGCCGGCGACGACGCGGACGACGGCACCGACGACGAGCAGGCGCCGCCCGCCGCTCCCCCGCTCAACGACGACGACTCGGCCGCGCACACGATGCTGTCCGTCGTGGTCAACCCGTTCTTCGACTGGGGCCACGACCGGCCGCCGAACCGGGACTACCACGACAGCGTGATCTACGAGGCGCACGTCAAGGGCATGACCATGCGGCACCCGGACGTGCCCGAGGAGCTGCGCGGCACGTACGCGGGCATGGCCCACCCCGCCGTGATCGAGCACCTCACCTCGCTCGGCGTCACGGCGGTCGAGCTCATGCCGGTCCACCAGTTCGTCAACGACCCGCACCTCGTCGACCAGGGCCTGTCGAACTACTGGGGCTACAACACCATCGGCTTCTTCGCGCCGCACAACGGCTACGCCGCCTTCGGCACCCGCGGCGACCAGGTCATGGAGTTCAAGTCCATGGTCAAGGCGCTGCACGAGGCCGGTATCGAGGTCATCCTCGACGTCGTCTACAACCACACGGCCGAGGGCAACCACCTCGGCCCCACGCTGAGCTTCCGGGGCATCGACAACAAGGCGTACTACCGCCTCGTCGACGGCGACGAGGCGCACTACTTCGACACGACCGGTACCGGGAACTCGCTGCTCATGCGCTCGCCCCACGTGCTGCAGCTCATCATGGACTCGCTGCGGTACTGGGTCACCGAGATGCACGTCGACGGCTTCCGCTTCGACCTCGCCTCGTCCCTCGCGCGCCAGTTCCACGAGGTCGACCGCCTCTCGGCGTTCTTCGACATCGTCCAGCAGGACCCGGTGATCTCCCAGGTCAAGCTCATCGCCGAGCCGTGGGACCTCGGCGACGGCGGCTACCAGGTGGGCGGCTTCCCGCCGATGTGGACCGAGTGGAACGGCGCGTACCGCGACACGGTGCGGGACTTCTGGCGTGGCGAGCCGTCGACGCTGCCGGAGTTCGCGAGCCGGCTCACGGGGTCGTCGGACCTCTACGAGCACAGCGGCCGCAAGCCCATCGCCTCCATCAACTTCGTCACCGCGCACGACGGCTTCACGCTCAACGACCTCGTGTCGTACAACGAGAAGCACAACGAGGCGAACGGCGAGGGCAACAACGACGGCGAGAGCCACAACCGGTCGTGGAACTGCGGCGTGGAGGGGCCCACGGACGACCCGGAGGTCCTCGCGCTGCGGGCGCGCCAGCGCCGCAACTTCCTCACGACGCTCCTGCTGTCCCAGGGCGTGCCGATGCTCTCCCACGGCGACGAGATCGCCCGGACGCAGCGCGGCAACAACAACGGGTACTGCCAGGACGGCGAGCTCACCTGGATGGACTGGAGCTTCCTCGCCGAGGACGGCACCGAGGAGCCCGCCGAGGGCGAGGCCGGCGTCGGGGCGGGCGGCACCGAGGAGCGCGACGAGCGCCGCGCGCTCCTCGACTTCGCGCGCCACCTCGTGTGGCTGCGCCGTGACCACCCCGTCCTGCACCGTCGCCGGTTCTTCGTCGGGCGCGACGGCGGCACCGGACCGGACGACCTGCCGGACATCGAGTGGCTCGACATCACCGGGTCGCGCATGACCCAGGAGGACTGGGACCACAGCTACGCCCGCACCGTCATGGTCTTCCTCAACGGCAGTGCCATCCCGGAGACGGACCGGCGCGGCGAGCCCATCGTGGACGACTCGTTCCTCCTGCTGCTCAACGCCCACTCCGAAGAGCTCGAGTTCACCGTGCCGCCGGAGCAGTACGGGCAGGCGTGGGACGTCGTGCTCGACACCGACGGATCGCTCGACGCGAGCGGCGCCCTGAGCCCCGGGGACACCCTCCCGGTGGCGGGGCGCAGCGTCGTCGTCCTGACCCGCCCGCCGGCGTCGTGACCGCCCCGGAGACCGGGGCGCCGCGCACCCCCCGCGAGGGTGCCGACCGTGCGACCCCTGTGTCGACGTACCGGCTCCAGCTCGGGCCCGACCTGACGTTCGACGACGCGGCTCGCCAGGTGCCCTACCTGGCCTCGCTCGGGATCACGCACCTGTACCTGTCCCCCGTGCTGCAGGCGGCGCCGGGCTCGACGCACGGCTACGACGTCGTCGACCACTCCCGCGTCAGCGCGGAGCTCGGCGGACGGGACGGCCTCGAGCGGCTCGCCGAGCGCGCTCACGCCGCGGGCCTCGGCATGGTCCTCGACGTCGTGCCCAACCACATGGCGGTCCCCACGCCCGCCTGGCACAACCGCGCCCTGTGGTCCGTGCTGCAGCACGGCCCGCAGTCCCCGTACGCGTCGTGGTTCGACGTGGACTGGTCGTCCGACGACGGCGCCGTGCTCATGCCCGTGCTCGGCGTGCGGCTCGGCGACGCGCTGGCCGCGGGCGAGCTCGTCCTCGACGAGGTCGTCGTGCCAGGCGACGGCGAGGACGCGCCGACGACCGTGCTGCGGTACTACGACCACGTGTTCCCCGTGCGCGGGGGCACCGAGGACCTGCCGCTCGCCGAGCTGGTCGAGCGCCAGCACTACCGGCTCGCGTTCTGGCGGGTGGGCGACGAGGAGCTCAACTACCGCCGGTTCTTCGACGTGGGCTCGCTCGCGGCCGTGCGCGTCGAGGACGAGGAGGTGTTCGACGCGACGCACGCGCTCGTGCTCGACCTCGTGCGCACGGGCGTCGTCGACGGCCTACGCATCGACCACCCCGACGGGCTCGCCGACCCGGCCCAGTACCTCGAGCGGCTCGCGGAGCGCACCGACGGGGCGTGGGTCGTCGTCGAGAAGATCCTCGCGGGCGAGGAGCAGGTGCCCGCGGACTGGGCGACGGTCGGCACCACGGGGTACGACGTCGCGTGGCGCCTGCAGCAGCTGTACGTCGACCCGGGCGGCCGCGCGGGGCTGGACGCGACGATGACGCGCCTCACGGGCGCGGTCCCGGGCGGCCTCGAGGCGGTCGTCGAGGAGGCGAAGCGCGAGGTCGTCGGCGGGCCGCTGTACGCGGAGGTGCACCGCCTGACCGACCTGGCCGCCGCCGTCTGCCACGACGACCCGCGCCTGCGCGACCACACGTGGCGCGGCCTGCACCAGTGCCTGCGCGAGCTGCTCGTCGCGTTCGACCGGTACCGCGCGTACGTCGTGCCCGGGACCACCCCGCGGCACGAGGCCGTGCGCGCCGTGGAGGAGGCCGCCGAGCGTGCGCGGGCGCGCCTGGACCCGCAGCGGTACGACACGCTCGACGTCGTCGTCGACCTCGTCCTGGGCCGCGAGGCCGGGAGCGCGGGCCGCCGGCGCGAGCCGCGGCGCGACGAGCTCGTCGTGCGCTTCCAGCAGGTGTGCGGCGCCGTGACGGCCAAGGGCGTGGAGGACACGGCGTTCTACCGCTGGACCGAGCTCGTGAGCCTGTGCGAGGTCGGCGGGGAGCCCGACCGGTTCAGCATCGGGGTCCACGACTGGCACGCGTTCGCCCAGCGCGTCGCCGCGCTCACGCCGCTCGCGCTCACCGCCGGCTCGACCCACGACACCAAGCGCGGCGAGGACACGCGCGCGGCGCTCGGCGTCCTCTCGGAGGACGCGGCGGGCTGGGCCCGCCTCGTGGACCGCGTGCGGGAGGCGAGCGCCCCCTACCGCGGCGTGCTGGTCGACGGCCTCGCGGAGAACCTGTTGTGGCAGACGGTCGCCGGCACCTGGCGCCCCGGAGCGGCGGCGCCCGGCGACGTCGAGGAGGGCGGCGAGCACGGCGCGCCGGGCGCGATCGAGGCCGACCGCCTCGTGGACTACCTGCGCAAGGCGCTGCGCGAGGCCAAGGTCCGCACGTCGTGGACCGGCACCGACGAGGCGTACGAGCGCGCGGTCGAGGACCTCGCCCGGCACGCGCTCGAGGACCCGGCGGTGCTGCACGCGTTCGAGCGCTGGTCGCACGACCACCGCGAGGAGCTGCGCGCCGCGAGCCTCGGCATCAAGCTCGTGCAGCTCACCGCGCCCGGGGTGGCGGACGTCTACCAGGGCAGCGAGTCGTACGAGCCCACGCTCGTGGACCCGGACAACCGCCGGCCCGTGGACGTCGACGACCTCGCCCGTCGTCTCGCGCGGCTCGACGAGGGCGGCGCGGCGCGCACGCTCGCCGACGAGAAGCTGCTCGTCACGTCGCGCGCCCTGCGCCTGCGGCTCGAGGCCGTCGACGCGTTCGTCGGCCCGGACGCCGGGTACGCGCCCGTCGCGACCTCGAGCCCGTGCGCCCTGGCGTTCGCGCGCACGGTGGCCGGCCGCCCGCGCGTCGTGACCGTCGCGACGCGCCTGCACGGCACGGTCCGGCGGCTGGGCGGCTGGCGCGACCACGTCGTCGCGCTGCCGGACGCCCCCGGCGGCTGGCGCGACGTCCTCACGGGCCGCCGGCACCCGGCCGGGACCGTGTCCCTCGACCTGCTGTTCGAGGACCTGCCCGTCGCACTGCTCGTCGAAGAGGGAGACGCATGACCGCCCAGCCACCGGTGCCCGCGCCCCGCGGGACGCCCATGCTGCCCGTGCCCGGACCGCGTCCGCTCGTGTGGGCGCCGGCGGCGGCGCAGGTCGAGCTGCTCCTGCCGGAGCAGGGCACGGGGACGTTCGAGGGGGCGCGACGCGAACCGCTGCGGCTCGTGGGCGCGCACGTGCCCGGGTGGTGGGGCCACGACCACGAGCTGCCGTCCGGCACGGACTACGGCTTCGCCGTCGACGGTGGCCCGGGCCGCCCGGACCCCCGCAGCCCGTGGCAGCCGTACGGCGTCCACGGCCCGAGCCGCACGTTCGACCCGGACTTCGCGTGGACCGACGACGCCTGGCCCGGCCGCGACGTGCGCGGCGAGGTGGTCTACGAGCTGCACGTCGGCACGTTCACCCCCGAGGGCACGCTCGAGGCCGCGATCGGCCGGCTCGACCACCTCGTCGAGCTCGGCGTCGGCGCGGTCGAGGTCATGCCGGTCGCGGCCTTCGGCGGCCGCTGGGGCTGGGGCTACGACGGCGTGCACCTGTACGCCGTGCACGACCCGTACGGCGGACCGCGCGCGCTGCAGCGCTTCGTCGACGCCGCGCACGCGCGGGGTCTCGCGGTCGTGCTCGACGTCGTCTACAACCACCTCGGCCCCTCCGGCAACTACCTGCCCGAGTTCGGCCCGTACTTCACCGACGCCCACCACACGCCGTGGGGCGCGGCGGTCAACCTCGACCGCTCGGGCAGCCGCGAGGTGCGCGAGTGGGTCATGGACAACGCCGAGCGCTGGATCGTCGAGTTCCACGTCGACGGCCTGCGCCTGGACGCCGTGCACGCGCTCGTCGACGACTCCCCGACCCACCTGCTCGCCGAGCTCGCGCGCCGCGTCGAGCGCCTCGAGCAGACGCTCGGGCGGCCGCTGACCCTCATCGCCGAGTCGGACCAGAACGACCCGGCGACCGTCACCGGCCCCGACCAGGGCGGGCGCGGCATGGACGCGCAGTGGGCGGACGACGTGCACCACGCCCTGCACGCCCTGCTCACGGGCGAGCGCCAGGGCTACTACGTCGACTTCGGGTCCGTCGCCGTGCTGCGCAAGGCGCTGACGGGCGTGTTCGTCCACGACGGGACGTTCTCGACGTTCCGCAACGAGCGCTGGGGCCACCCGGTCCCGGAGGGCACCGACGGGCACGCGTTCGTCGTGTTCGCCCAGGACCACGACCAGGTCGGCAACCGCGCGCAGGGCGACCGGCCCTCGGCGACCCTCGACGCGGGGGCCCTCGCCGTCGCGGCGGCGCTCGTGCTCGTCTCGCCCTTCACGCCCATGCTCTTCATGGGCGAGGAGTGGGGCGCGACGACGCCGTGGCAGTACTTCACCGACCACGACGACCCCGAGCTGGCGCGGGCGATCCGCGAGGGACGCGCGGCGGAGTTCTCCGGCCACGGCTGGGACGAGGGCGCGCCGGCCGTCCCCGACCCGCAGGACCCGGCGACGCGCGACGCGAGCGTCCTCGACTGGGCCGAGCCGGCGCAGCCGGACCACGCCCGCCTGCTCGCCTGGTACCGGGCCATGGTCGCGCTGCGGCAGCGCGACGACGTCCGCTCCGGCGACCTGTCCGCGGTGCGCGTGCACGGGCCGGGCGGCGAGGACGACGACGCGTCGGGCGAGGAGGGCCGCCTCGGGCCGGACGACGGGCCCGCGTTCGTCGTCGACCGGCGGACGGTCGCGGTCGCGGTGAACCTCGGGCGCGAGCCGCGCGACGTGCGGGTCGCCCTCCGCGGCGCACCCCGCCTCCTCGCCGCGTGGGACCCCGCGACCACGGTCGACGGCCAGGTCGTGCACCTGCCGGCACGTTCGGTCGCCGTCGTCTCCTGGGTGTGACTACGCTCGCGCGCATGGTGACGGCGAAGAAGGCGGGAGGGACGACGGCGACGATGTCGGGCGAGGACCCCGGTCCGGTGTCCCCCGGCTGGGACGCCGCGCCGACGCAGGTGCTGCGCGTGCCGGCGGGCTTCGACCTCGCGTCCGTCGACCGCTCGTCGACGCCCGGCTTCACGGGCGGCAAGGCGGCGGGGCGCGCGCTCGTCGCGCACCACGCCGACGAGCTGTCCGAGCTCCAGGAGCGGCTCTTCGCCGAGGGGCGCTCCGGCGGCTCGCGGTCCGTGCTCCTCGTGCTGCAGGGCATGGACACCGCGGGCAAGGGCGGCATCGTCCGCCACGTCGTCGGGCTCGTCGACCCCCAGGGCGTCGCCCACCGGTCGTTCGGCGTGCCCAGCGCCGAGGAGCTGCGGCACCACTTCCTGTGGCGGGTGCGCAACGCCCTCCCGGAGCCCGGCTACATCGGCGTCTTCGACCGCTCGCACTACGAGGACGTGCTCGTCGCGCGCGTCCGCGAGCTCGTGGAGCCGGACGTGCTCGACGACCGCTACGACGAGATCAACCGCTTCGAGGAGGAGGTCGTCGCGTCCGGGACGACCCTCATCAAGGTCGTGCTGCTCGTGTCGTCCGAGGAGCAGCGTGCGCGCCTCGCCGAGCGCCTCGAGCGACCGGACAAGCACTGGAAGTACGACCCGTCGGACATCGACGCCCGCGCGCTGTGGCCCGCGTACCAGGAGGCCTACCAGGTGATGCTCGACCGCACGAGCACCCCGGCGGCCCCGTGGTACGTCGTCCCGGCGGACCGCAAGTGGTTCGCGCGGCTCGCCGTGAGCGAGCTGCTGCTCGACGCGCTGCGCCGCCTCGACCTCGGCTGGCCGGTCGCGGACTTCGACGTCGAGGCCGAGAAGCGCCGCCTCGCCGCGACGTGACGCCCGCAGCGGCGCCGTGCCGTCAGGCGGCGCGGGCCAGCGTGCGCCCGTCCTCGGCGAGCGCCCCCAGGCGCGAGAGCGCGCGGTAGTACTTCTTGCGGTACCCGCCGCGCAGCATCTCCTCGGTGAACAGCCCGCCCTCCCCCGCGCCGCCGAGCAGCACGGGCACGTCGCGGTCGTAGAGGCGGTCGACGAGCACGACGAGGCGCAGCGCCGCGGCCTGCTCCGTCACGGGGCGCACGCCGGTGAGCGCGACCGCCTCGACGCCGTCGAGCATCGCGCCGTACCGGCTCGGGTGCACCTGTGCGAGGTGCGCCAGGAGGGCGTCGAACGTGTCGAGCGTCGTGCCCGGGCGTGAGGCGGCGATGGCACGGACGGCGTCCTCGGGCAGGGGCGCGGAGTCGGTGACGACGGCCCGGTGCCGGTAGTCCTCGCCGTCCACGCGCAGCACCTCGAACCGGGCCGCCAGCGCCTGGATCTCGCGCAGGAAGTCCTCGGCCGCGAACCGCCCCTCCCCGAGGGCCTCGGGGAGCGTGTTCGACGTCGCCGCGAGCGCGACGCCCCGGTCGGCGAGCTCGCGCAGGAGCCGGGACACGAGCACGGTGTCGCCCGGGTCGTCGAGCTCGAACTCGTCGATGCACACGAGCTTCTTCGCGGCGAGCGCGTCGACGGTGGGGGCGAACCCGAGCGCGCCCACGAGGTTGGTGTACTCGACGAAGGTGCCGTACGCGCTCACGTCGAGGCCGACGGCGTGCGCGAGCGACGTGAGCAGGTGCGTCTTGCCGACGCCGAAGCCGCCGTCCATGTACACGGCGGGCGCGGTGGTCCGGCGTCCGCCGAACAGGCCGCGGCGCGGCGGGCGCGCGATCGTGGCGGCGACCTCCTCGAGCCGCGCGACGGTGCTCGCCTGGCTGGGGTAGCGCGCGTCGGAGCGGTACGTCGAGAAGCGCGCGGTCGCGAAGTGGCGCGGCGGCACGAGGTCGGCGAGCATCCGGGACGGGGAGACGGAGGGTCGCACGTCCGCGAGGGCCCGGACGTGCGACGCGGGTGCGGGCGCTGGAGTCACGAGGATCCAGCGTACGCCTGCGGCTACGGTGGCGGTTGTGAGCCCCGCCACGCGCACCGACCTGCCGGCCCTCGACGTGCTGGTCCCGGCCGCCCGGCACCTCCCGCCGGACGCGCGGGAGACCGCGCTGGCGGCGCTCTACGCGTACGACGCGCCGGTGCGGGGCACCAGCTCGGTGCGGGCCAACATGGTCGCGAGCCTCGACGGCGCGGCGTGGGGCCCGGACCAGCGGTCCGGCTCGATCAACGACGCGGCGGACTGGCGCGTCTTCCGGGTCCTGCGGGCGCTGGCCGACGTCGTCCTCGTCGGCGCGGGCACGGCGCGCGCCGAGGGGTACACCGCGCTGGACCGTCCCCGGGGCCTGGAGCACCTGCGTCCCGCGCCGCTCGAGCTCGCCGTCGTCACGCGCTCGGGCCGCGTCCCCGAGCGCCTCGCGGGCACCGACCGCCCGCCGTTCGTGCTCACCGGGCCCGACGGCGCGCCGCCCGC
>NZ_LWGL01000006.1 GCF_001722485.1 Cellulosimicrobium cellulans
CGCGGTGGGGCTCCGTGCAGGCGGCCGCCGCCCCGCACGGGCTGACCGCGCTGCTCGGCAGCGCGCCGGGCGTGGGCGCCGTCGGCTACACGCTCGGCGGCGGGCTCGGGTGGTTCAGCCGTGCCCACGGCCTCGCGGCCCACCACGTCCGGTCGTTCGACGTGGTCGACGCCGTGGGCCAGCGCGCCACCGTCACGGCGGAGTCCGACCCGGACCTGTTCTGGGCGCTGCGCGGCGGGGGCGGCGATCTCGCCGTCGTCACCACGATGGAGATCGACCTCGTACCGGTGCGGTCCTTCTCCGGCGGACGGCTCGCATGGCCCGCCGAGCGCGCGCCCGAGGTGCTCGACGTGTTTCGCACGGTCACCGCGACCGCCCCGGACGCCCTCAGCCTCTGGCTCACCCGGGTGGAGGCCCCCGGCGCCCCGGCAGTCGTCGTCGTGCACGCGGCATACCTGGGCGACGCCGACGTCGCGCGCGACCTCCTGCGGCCGTTCGCCGCCGTGCCGGGCGCGCTCGGCCCGGGCCTCGACGCCGCGATCGGCCCGGTCGGCCTGGCGGACGTCGGAGCCATCACCGCGGACCCGACGGACCCGGCCGCCGGCCGGTCGCGGTCCGAGCTGCTGGCCCGGGTCGACGACGAGGCGGTGGACTACCTGTTCACGTCACCGGTCGCGCCGCTGCTCATGGTGCAGCTGCGGCACCTCGGCGGCGCGCTCGCCGCGGCGGGCGACGACGCCGGCGCGCTCGGCGCCATCACCGAGCCGTACCTGCTGTACGCGTTCGGACTCGCGTTCGAGCCCGGTCTCGCGACCGCCGTCGGCCACCGGCTCGCGGAGATGCCGGCCGAGCTGCGCGGCCTCGCCACCGGGCGCAAGCCCGCCACGTTCCTGTCCCCAGGGGAGAGCGTGTCCGCCGCGTACGACGAGGCGGCCCTCGCCCGGCTGCGGGACCTCAAGCGGTCGCGGGACCCCCAGGGGACCGTCCGCGGGAGCTACCCGCTGCTCGGCTGACGGGCGCTGCGACGGCCGCGCACAGGTCTACGGTCCCTGGAGGACCCCGGTGGGGACGACGAAGACCTCCGGCACGACGTCGGCCGGCATCTCGCCGAACGTGTGCGCAGCGAACTGCGCCGTCGCGCCTGGGGCGACGACCTCGTAGATCCCTGACGTGGCCACGTGGACGATGGTGCCGACCGGGTCGCGGAGCACGGCGATCACCTCGGGGTCCTGCTGCTCCTGCGTGAAGCGCGAGACGACGCTGCCGACGACGGCCGGTCGGCCCTCACCGTCGGTGGACACCTCCGCGTGCTGGACCTCGAAGAACCCCACCGAGCCCGGGTCGACGACCGTGGCCATCTCCGGGACGCTGACGGTGATGGTCTGCGCACCGAGTCCCGTGAGGTCGCGGAAGCTGCCGACGAGCGCGGCACGCCCTCCCGGCGCGACGGTGGAGTACGTGGTGCCCGTGTCCAGGACGGTGCCGTCCGCGGTGACGGCCTGGACGTCGAAGGCGTCGGAGAAGTAGGCGAGCTCGTCCGACGGGTTCTCGACGACGGCGACGTACGTCCACTGGCCCATCCCGTCGGGCCATGCCTGTCCCTCGACCACCTGCAGCTCCTCGTGAGGCTCGGGAGCCCGCGCGTCGGAGGCGGCGTCCGCACCTTCCTCCGTCGGAGAGGTCGGGCTCTCGGCACCCGCCCCCGGGGTCCCTGTGGTCACGCTCTCCACCGGGGCGTCCGGTGCCTCCGTGCTGCACGCGACCGCTCCGAGGGCCACGCCCGTCAGCGCCGCGACACCCATGATGAACCGCCCTGCCCGCCTCATGCGACGCCTGCCCTCTCCCGGCTGATGATGTGCCGGAGGCTACTGCACCCTGGGCAGACGACGAGACCCCCGGTCGGATCAACCGACCGGGGGTCTCGAGAAGAACCGTCCCGAAGGGACTTCTTCTCACGTGCGCGAGGGGGGAGTTGAACCCCCACGCCCTTTCGGGCACACGGACCTGAACCGTGCGCGTCTGCCTATTCCGCCACTCGCGCGTGCCGCAGAAGACTAGCACGCGCGGCGGTCGAGCCTGGAACCGCCGGCCACCGCCACGGGCACGTGCCCGACGTTCACACGCTCCGCCATGAAAGCGCCACATCCGTCCCGGATTCTCGCGACGTTTCGGGCCGGCGCCGCAGACGTGGTCGATACGATCTAGGTAGTGTGCCTGGACGTGGGTCGCCGACCTGCGCAGGCACTCGCGCCGCACGAGCGGTGCACCGAGCAGCACGCACCGGGGAGGAGGTGGCATGGGAGTCCTGGACCGCTTCGAGAAGAGCGTCGAGCGCGTCGTCAACAACGCGTTCGCCCGGGTCGGGCGCAGCGAGGTCAAGCCCGTGGAGCTCGCGAGCGCGCTGCGCCGTGAGGTCGACGACCGCGCCGCCGTCGTCGACCGCGAGCGTACGGTCGTCCCGAACGAGTTCACCATCGAGCTGTCGACCGACGACTTCGCCCAGGTCGAGGGGTGGGGCGCGGAGACGCTCGCCGACGAGCTGGCCTCCAACGTCACGCAGTACGCGGCGTCGCAGCACTACGCGTTCGTGGGCCCGGTGAGCGTGAGCTTCGAGCAGGTCGACTCCCTGGAGACCGGCCGCTTCCAGCTCCGGTCCGCGAGCGTGCGCGGCAACGTCGCGCCCGCGACCTCGGCGTCGCCCAGCACGCGCCACCCGCTCGTCGACATCGACGGTCAGCGCTACCTCCTCACCGGCCCGGTCACCGTCATCGGCCGCGGCTCGGAGGCCGACATCGTCGTGGACGACCCGGGCGTCTCACGCCGCCACCTGGAGATCCGCGTGACGGCCGAGGGCGTCATCGCGTCCGACCTCGGCTCGACGAACGGGCTGTTCGTCGAGGGCCACCAGGTTCCCGCGGCGACGCTCCTGGACGGGAACTCCCTGACGATCGGCCGCACCCGCATCATGTTCTGGACCGGCGCGTCCGACGACGAGGAGTGGTGATCCGGCCCCGATGACCGATCTCACGTTCACCCTGCTGCGGCTGGGCTACCTGGTGCTGCTCTGGGTGTTCGTGCTCTCCGCGATCGGGGTGCTGCGTCGGGACCTGTACGGGACGAAGATCACGCCGCGCCGCAACAAGCGGTCGGAGAACGGCAGCCGTCCCGCGGCGGCCTCCGGCTCCGCGCCCGCCGGTGCGGCCGCCCCCGAGCCGTCGCGTCCTGCGTCCTCGTCCGGCCCGAGCCGCCTCGCTGTGACCGCCGGCCCGCTGCGCGGCACGACGGTCCCGCTGTCGACGTCGTCGATCCTGCTCGGCCGCGCCCCCAGCTGCACCCTCGTGCTCGACGACGACTACTCCTCGTCGCGGCACGCGCGCATCTTCCCCCAGCACGGGAGCTGGTTCGTCGAGGACCTCGGGTCCACGAACGGCACGTACGTCGACGACCAGCGCATCTCCCAGGTGACCCCGCTCGGCCCGGGCACGCGCGTGCGGATCGGCCAGTCCGTCGTCGAGCTGCAGAGGTAGCCGGTCGTGAACATCGCCCTGCGCTACGCCGCGCGCTCCGACGTGGGGCTCGTGCGCTCCAACAACCAGGACTCGGGCTACGCGGGCCCGCACCTGCTCGTCGTCGCCGACGGCATGGGCGGCCACGCCGGGGGAGACGTCGCGTCGTCCATCGCCATCGCAGCGCTTGCGCCCCTCGACGGTGAGTCGCACGGCCCCGACGACGCGCTCGCCGAGCTCGAGCAGTCGATCGAGCACGCGCGGCAGGACCTCGTCGAGCGCAGCGTGTCCGACCCCGAGCTCGTCGGCATGGGCACGACGGTGACGGCGATCCTGCGCGCCGGCAACAAGCTCGCCATGGCCCACCTCGGCGACTCGCGCGCGTACCTGCTGCGCGACGGCGAGCTCAGCCAGGCGACGACGGACCACACGTTCGTCCAGCACCTCGTCGACACGGGGCGCATCTCGGCGGACGAGGCCGAGACGCACCCGCAGCGCAACGTCGTCATGCGGGTGCTCGGCGACTTCGACATCGACCTCACGCCCGACATGTCGGTGCGCGAGGCGAAGCCGGGCGACCGGTGGCTCCTGTGCTCCGACGGACTCTCGGGATTCGTGTCCCTGGAGACGCTCGAGCAGACGCTCCTCGACACGCCCGACGTCGACGAGTGCGCCGACCGGCTCCTGCAGCTCGCGCTGCGGGCCGGGAGCACGGACAACGTCACGGTCGTCGTGGCGGACGTCGTCGACGTCGACGCCCTGCCCGACGGCGGGGCGCCCACCACGCGCGCGCAGGTGGTCGGCTCGGCCGCCGTCGACCGCGACGCTCCCAGCGCGGCGTCGGACTCCCCGGCGGCGCGGGCGGCCGCGCTGGGCGCGGCGACGAAGCCCGGCGACGCCACGGAGGACGACGCCACGGCGCAGGAGGAGGGCGGTGACGGCGACGACGACGTGCGGCCCGGTCGCGCCCCGCGCCGCTGGGTGACGGTCGTCGCGGTCGCGCTCGTCGTCGTCGGCCTCGGCGTCGCGGCGTGGGCCGGCTACCGCTGGACGCAGACCCAGTACTACGTGGGCGTCGCGGACGGCCAGGTCGCCGTCTTCCGCGGCATCCCCGAGAGCGCGGGGCCCCTCACGCTGTCGACCGCCGTCGAGCTGACCGGCACGCGCGTCGACGACCTGCCCGGGTACGTCGTCGACCGGCTCGAGACGACGATCCCCGCCCAGTCGCTCGCCGACGCGCGGACGCGCGCCGACCGGCTCGTCGCCGAGGCGACCGCCGGCACCGAGGGGACGGACGAGACCGACGAGCCCACGGGGACCACCCCCGAGCCGACCACCACCACGACCACCGACGCGGGGGCCTGATGGCGACGGTGGAGACCACCCACGTGCGCCGCGGCCGCGGCGTGGAGCTCGGTCTGCTCGTCCTCGCGCTCGTGCTCGGCATCGGGGCGTACGCCCTCGTGGGCCTGCGGATGACGGGCGAGCTCCCGAGCCGCTTCTTCGTGTACTCGATCGGGATGGTCGTGCTCGCGGGCGCCGCGCACGTGCTGCTGCGCCTGCGCGCGCCGTACGCGGACCCGGTCATCCTGCCCGTCGCCGTCGCGCTCAACGGCATCGGCCTCGCGATGATCTTCCGGCTCGACCTCGGCTCCCAGCTCACGGGCGGCGAGCAGGACCTCGCGCCCCGCCAGCTCCAGTGGACGGCCCTCGGGATCCTCTGCGCGTTCCTCGTCATCTGGTTCCTGCGCGACCACCGCACGCTGCGGCGGTACACGTACACGGCGATGATCACCGGCATCGTGCTCGTCGCGCTGCCGCTCGTCCCGGGTCTCGGCACGCGGATCAACGGCGCGCAGATCTGGATCAACATCGCGGGGTTCTCGCTGCAGCCCGCGGAGTTCGCGAAGATCGCGTTTGCCGTGTTCTTCGCCGGCTACCTCGTGACCAACCGGGACACGCTCGCGCTCGCCGGGCCGAAGGTGCTCGGGCTGCAGCTGCCGCGCCTGCGCGACCTCGGCCCGATCATCATCGTCTGGCTCGTCTCGCTCGCGATCCTCGTGTTCGAGCGCGACCTCGGGACGTCGCTGCTGTTCTTCGGCCTGTTCGTCGCGATGCTCTACATCGCCACGGAGCGCGTGAGCTGGGTCGTCATCGGCCTCGTGCTCATCGCCGCCGGCGCGGTGCTCGCGGCGACGACGTTCGGCCACGTCCAGGCGCGCGTCGACGTGTGGCTCACCCCATTCGCGCCCGAAATCTTCGACCGCGACCCCGGTGGCTCGGGCCAGCTCGTGCGCGGCCTGTACGGCATGGCGAACGGCGGCCTCTTCGGCACCGGCCTGGGCGAGGGCTACCCGCGCCTCGTGCCGTACGCGTTCTCCGACTTCATCTACGCCTCCCTCGGCGAGGAGCTCGGGCTCACCGGGCTGCTCGGGATCCTGCTGTGCTACCTCGTGCTCGTCGAGCGCGGACTGCGCACCGCCATCGGCGTGCGCGACGGCTTCGGCAAGCTCCTCGCGGGCGGCCTCGCGTTCGTCATGGCGTGGCAGCTGTTCGTCGTCGTCGGCGGGATCACGCGCATCATCCCGCTCACCGGTCTGACCATGCCGTTCGTCGCGCAGGGCGGGTCCTCCCTCCTCGCGAACTGGCTCGTCGTCGGCCTGCTCCTGCGCATCAGCGACGACGCCCGCCGGCCCTCCTCGCTGCCCGTGCGCGGCCAGGTCGCCGCGGGCGGCGTCCGCACACGGACCGACAGCGACCCCGTCCCGGTGGTCGGCGGCACCGGGGCGGTCCCCGTGGGAGCCGCGCCCGACGACGCGCCCACCACGGTCGGCGCCGCCCGGCCGAGCACGGGGCCGGTGCGCGCGACGACGGGCGTCCAGCCCGCCGTCGACGCTCCGGGTGCTCCCGTCCCGGGTCCGGACGACCCGCACCCGGTCCCGGACGACCTGCGCACCGAGGTCGTGCAGCGCCCCCGTGACGGCGACGAGCCGCGAGGAGGTGCCCGGTGAACGTCCCCCTGCGCCGCGTCGCGAGCGTCGTGCTCGTCATGTTCCTCGCGCTCATGGTCTCGACGACGTACATCCAGGTCTTCCAGGCCGACCAGCTCAACAACGACCCGCGCAACGTGCGCACGATCTACCGCGAGTACGGCAACTTCCGCGGGCCGATCGTCGTCGCCGGCGAGGCCGTCGCGTCGTCGTCGCCCGTCGACGACCCGTTCGGGTTCCAGCGCGCCTACGCGAACGGGCCGCTGTACGCGCCCGTCACGGGCTACTTCTCCGTGGTCAACGGAACGTCCGAGGTCGAGCGGGCGGAGAACGAGTTCCTCAACGGCGAGGCGAGCTCCCTGTGGATGGAGCGTCTCAGCGCCCTCTTCACGGGTGAGCAGCCGCAAGGCGCGTCCGTCGAGCTCACCATCGACCCGGCGGCGCAGCAGGCGGCGTGGGACGCGCTCGGCGACCAGCGCGGCGCCGTCGTCGCGCTCGAGCCGAGCACCGGGCGCGTGCTCGCGCTCGTGTCCAAGCCCAGCTTCGACCCGAACGCCCTCGCCTCGCACGACACCGCCGCGGCGAGCGCGGCGTTCCAGGAGCTGACGAACGCCGACGGCAACCCGATGAGCAACCGGGCGATCCGCGGCAACACCTACCCGCCCGGGTCGACGTTCAAGCTCGTCACGGCGGCCGCGGCGATCGAGAGCGGGCAGTACACGGCGGAGTCCGTCATCCCGGCACCGGACGTGTACCAGCGGCCGCAGTCGACGACCCTGATGGAGAACTTCGGCGGCACCCGCTGCTCGCCGACGGGCGAGATGACGCTCGCGGACGCGCTGCGCATCTCGTGCAACACCGCGTTCGCCGACCTCGGCGTGACGCTCGGCGCCGACGCTCTGCGCGAGCAGGCGCAGGCATTCGGCTTCGACGAGGACTTCCAGATCCCCATGGACGTCACGGCCAGCCACTTCCCGACGGACGACCAGCTCAACGCGTCGAACATCGCTGACGTCTCGATCGGACAGGGCGAGCTGAAGGCCACGCCGCTCCAGATGGCGATGGTCTCCGCCGCGATCGCGAACGACGGCGTGCTCATGGAGCCGTACACCGTCAACACGATCCGCGGCCCGGACCTCGACGTGGTGCAGCAGCGGGAGCCGCAGCGTCTCGGCACGCCCGTGTCGCCGTCCACCGCGGAACAGCTCACGCAGATGATGGTCGGCGTGGTGCAGAACGGTTCCGGCACCGCGGCGCAGATGTCCGGCGTCCAGGTGGCGGGCAAGACGGGCACGGCGGAGAACGTGGTGGGCGCTGCGCCGCACGCGTGGTTCACGAGCTTCGCCCCGGCGGACAACCCGCAGGTCGCCGTCGCGGTCATCGTCGAGAACGGCGGGTCGAAGGGCAGCGAGGCGACCGGCGGCGCGGTCGCCGCGCCGATCGCCAAGGCGGTCATGGAGGCGGTGGTGAACCGATGAAGCCCGTGCGCGGGCTGCGCCTCGGCAACCGGTACCACCTCGTGCGGCGCATCGCCGTCGGCGGGATGGGCGAGGTGTGGGTGGCGTCGGACGACGCGCTGGGCCGCGAGGTCGCGGTCAAGGTGCTGCGCACGGAGTACGCGGGCAACGAGGACTTCCTCAACCGCCTGCGCACCGAGGCCCGCAACAGCGCGGCGCTGTCGCACCCGAACATCGCGCAGATGTACGACTACGGCGAGCAGGACAGGTCCGGCTACCTCGTCATGGAGCTCGTCGTCGGCGAGCCGATGGCGGACCTGCTCGAGCGCGAGCCCGTGCTCCCGCCGCTGCGGCTCCTGCCGATCCTGTCCCAGACGGCGCGCGCGCTGCACGCGGCGCACGTCGCCGGTGTCGTGCACCGCGACGTCAAGCCGGGCAACATCCTCATCGACCGCGCCGGCGTCGTGAAGATCACCGACTTCGGCGTCTCGCTCGCGGCCAACCAGGTGCCGATGACGGCGACCGGGATGGTCATGGGCACGGCCCAGTACCTGTCGCCCGAGCAGGCCGTCGGCCAGGCCGCGACCGGCGCGTCCGACGTGTACGCGCTCGGGATCGTCGCGTACGAGTCCGTGGCCGGGAACCGTCCGTTCACCGGGTCGACGCCGGTGGACATCGCCGTCGCGCACGTCAACGAGCCCGTGCCCCCGCTGCCGTCGTCCGTCGACCCCGAGCTCGCCGAGCTCATCATGGCGATGCTCGCCAAGGAGCCTGCCGCTCGTCCCCGGACGGCCGCGGCGCTCGCCCAGGCGCTCGACGAGATCGCCGCGCGCCTCGCGGCCGACCCCTGGTCGGCGCGCGTCACCACCCCGGCCCGTCGCGCGCGGCGCGCGCGCCCGGAGTCGACACCCGTCGCGGGCGACGCACCGACGCCCGCGCCCGAGGCGCCGCGCGAGCAGTACGCCGACGTCGCGCCCGTCATCACGCCGATCGTCATCCCGACGACGGTGCGCGGCTCCGAGGGCGAGGGGACGGTCGAGCCGTCGGCGCGCCCCGCCGGGGGCCCCGCCCTGCCGTGGGAGCGCCCGTCCGCGCCCGCCGACACCGAGCGTCTCGACCCTGTGCCGTCGGGCGACACGACCCTCCCGCGCGCCTACCCGCCCCGGCGCGAGATGCACGGCACGTCCCGCGGACGTCGGCCGGCCTCCGGGCAGCGTCCGGGCGAGCGCGTCGGTGCGGCCACGCGCTCCGGCGGACATCTCGACCGGGAGACGGCCGGAGAGAGCGAGCGGACGCCGTCGGCCCCGCCGTCCACGCGGGCCGAGATGCGCCGCCAGGCGCAGGAGGCGCCCAGCCGTCCCGCGGGCGCCCGCCGCACGTCGACGACGACCGGGCAGCGGCTGGGCGGCATCCCGCGCGGCATGACCTGGCCGCTCGTCGCTCTGCTCGGGCTCCTCCTCGTGGTGCTCGTCGCGACGATCGTCACCGGCGGTGGCGGCTCCGACGACTCCGCCGGGACGCTCGCCCCGCTGCTCGCCGAGCGAGCCGTGGCGCAGCCCGCGGACGCGGGGTGACTCAGGGTGACATCGTGACGACATCGTTGCCTGGTCCGCCCGCCGGGACCCCCACGGGTGGGATGATTGCGCCAGATGTGCCGCGCGCGGACGCGCCCGCGGCTCCGACGACACCGAAGGACGAATGAGTGGTGGACAACGCTCCCCGAGTGCTTGCCGGACGCTATGAGGTCGGCGAGCTCATCGGCCGCGGCGGCATGGCCGAGGTGCACATCGGGCACGACGCCCGCCTCGGGCGCACCGTCGCGATCAAGATCCTGCGCTCGGACCTCGCCCGCGACCCGTCGTTCCTCGCCCGCTTCCGTCGTGAGGCGCAGGCCGCCGCCGCGCTGAACCACCCCGCGATCGTCGCCGTGTACGACACGGGCGAGGACGTGCACACGGACACCCAGGGCGCCTCGGTGCACGTGCCGTTCATCGTCATGGAGTACGTCGAGGGCCACACCGTCCGCGACATCCTGCGCGACGGTCAGGCCGTGCCCATCGACGAGGCCGTCGAGATCACCGCCGGCGTGCTCGCGGCGCTCGAGTACTCCCACCACGCGGGCATCGTCCACCGCGACATCAAGCCCGCGAACGTCATGATCACGCCCACGGGCGCGGTCAAGGTCATGGACTTCGGCATCGCGCGCGCCGTCGCGGACTCCGCGGCGACCATGACGCAGACACAGGCCGTCATCGGGACGGCGCAGTACCTGTCGCCCGAGCAGGCGCGCGGCGAGACCGTCGACGCCCGCAGCGACCTCTACTCCACCGGCTGCCTGCTGTACGAGCTGCTCACCGGTCGTCCGCCGTTCATCGGCGACTCCCCGGTCGCCGTGGCGTACCAGCACGTGCGCGAGGCCCCGGTGACGCCGAGCGCCGTCGCGCCGGACGTCCCCGAGGTGCTCGACCGCATCACGCTCAAGGCCCTCGCGAAGGACCGCGACGCGCGTTACTCGAGCGCGGCGGAGTTCCGCGCCGACCTCGAGAACGCGGTGCGCGGCGGGTCGGTCATCGCGCCGGCGCTCGGCGTCGCCGCCGCTGCGGCGGGTCTCGGGGCGGGTGCCGCGGCCGCCGACATGCGGCCGACGATGGTCGAGTCCGCGACCCAAGTCATGAGCCCCGCCGGCGGACCCCCGTCGCCCTGGGCGACGACGGCGGCACCCGCCGTCCCGCCGAACGGCGGCACCGCGCCCGCGGAACCCGAGGAGGAGCCGAAGAACCGCAAGGGCCTCATGTGGGCGCTCATCGCGGTCGGCGTCATCGCGGTCGCGGCGATCGTCACCATGCTGCTGCTCAACCGGACGCCCCCGGAGCCGGACACCGTCGAGGTGCCGACCGTGCAGCAGGGCATGACCGAGGAGGAGGCGCGCGCTCTCTTCGAGGGCGTGGACCTCGAGTTCAGCCCGGTGCTCGAGCCGAGCGACTCGATCCCCGAGGGCCAGTTCGTCCGCCAGAGCCCGGAGGGCGGCGAGGAGGTCGAGCCCGGCGAGACCGTGGACGTGTGGTTCTCCACCGGCCCGAACAGCGTCCAGGTGCCCGACGTCGTCGGCCTCACGCAGGACGAGGCCCGTCAGGCGCTGGAGGAGGCCGGCCTCCAGGTCGGCAACGTCACGCCCGAGGACTCAGCAACGGTCGAGCAGGACGCCGTGACCCGGACCGAGCCCGCGGCGAACGAGAGCGTGGGTGCGGGTTCTGCCGTCACGCTCTTCATCTCCAGCGGTCGTGTGACGCTCCCCGACCTCACGACGATGAACCGGGAGCAGGCCGAGCAGGCCGTCCGCGAGCTCGGTCTCAACCCGGTGATCGAGGAGGTCGAGTCGGACGAGGCCGAGGGCACCGTGCTCGGTCAGAGCCCTGCACCGGGAAGCGTCCGGCAGGGCTCCGACGTGACGATCGAAGTCGCGATCCCGCGGGCGGTCGAGACCACGACCGTCCCGACGAACCTCGCGGGCATGACGGAGGAGCAGGCGCGCGAGGCGCTCGGCGGCGCGGGCCTCAACGCGGGCCCGCGGCAGACCCAGGCGTCCGACCAGTGGCCGGCGGGCACCGTCATCGGGTCCGACCCGCGCGGCGGCTCCGAGGTGCCCGAGGGCACGGAGGTGTCGCTCATCGTCTCGACGGGGCCGGGGCCGGGGCCGAACGGCGGCAACGGCGGCGGCAACGGTGGCGGCAACGGCGGTGGCAACGGTGGCGGCGGCGGCGAGGGCAACGAGAACAACAACAACGGCGGCTGACGTCCGTTGACGGCGACGCACGACGGCCCCTCACCTCGCGAGGTGAGGGGCCGTCGTCGTTCCCGGAGAAGCGCGCGGGTCGATCAGACCGTGGTCAGGAACGGCAGAGCCGGAACCGAGATCCGGGAGCGCTCACTGCCGGACGAGCGGCGCCATGCCGGCGGAACGCTCGACGGCGCCCTCGAGACCGCAGGCCTCGAGCCAGTTGGCCAGGAGCCGGTGCCCGCCCTCGGTGAGCACGGACTCGGGGTGGAACTGGACACCGTGCAGCGGCAGCTCCCGGTGCTGCAGCCCCATGACGACGCCGCCCGCGGTCTCGGCGGTGACGACGAGCTCGGCGGGCACGGTGTCGCGCACGACCGCGAGCGAGTGGTAGCGCGTCGCGGTGAACGGTTCCGCGAGGCCCGCCATGACGCCCGCACCGTCGTGCTCCACGAGGCTCGTCTTGCCGTGCATGAGCTCGGGCGCGTGCGTGACCGTCGCGCCGAACACCTCGGCCAGCGCCTGGTGGCCGAGGCAGACGCCGAGCATCGGGGTGCTCGACGCGGCGCACGTCCGGATCACCTGCTCGCTCTGGCCGGCCTCCTGGGGCGTACCGGGGCCGGGGGAGACGAGGACGCCGTCGAACGGCGTGCCGTCGGCGTCGCGGTAGACGCCGTCCGGGTCCGGCTCGGGCACGGCGTCGTTGCGCACGACGACGGTCTCGGCACCGAGCTGGTCGAGGTACCCGACGATCGTGTAGACGAACGAGTCGTAGTTGTCGACGACGAGGATGCGGGTCACGCGAGGACCTCCGGGGACTGGGCGGGACCGACCGTCGCGGGGACCGCGGGCAGGGCGCCGTCGGTGCCCGTCTGGACGTTCGGGTCGTTGAACGGCATGTGCTCCGCGACGACGGGGAAGAGCCACTCGAAGCACGCGAGCACGACGGCGGCCGCGAGCACGAGCAGCGTCAGCGCCCGCACCCACGCGGGTCCGGGCAGCGCCCGCCACAACGCTCCGTACATCACGCGCCTCCCTGGTCCGGTTCAGTGCCCTGCGCGGCCGGTGCACCGCCGTCCGCGGGGGGTGCCGCCTGGCCCACGAGGTCGGGCGGCGTCCCCGCGTCGACGGGGAGCCAGTAGTCGAGCACCGCGTTGACGATGTACCGCTCCTGCAGCGAGTTCAGGCCGATCGGGTGGCACGTCGTGAGCGTGAGGTAGCGCTCGGTCGGCTCGACCCCGGGCTGCCACGGCACGGGGGCGACGGCCTCGACCTGGCTCGGCTCGACCACGCGCGCCTCGGTGACGCGGTAGACGTACCACGTGCCGCCCGCCTCCACGACGAGCGGGTCGCCCGTCTGGAGCTCCTCGGCCCGGTGGAAGACGGCACCGTAGGTCATGCGGTGGCCCGCGACGGAGAAGTTGCCCACGTCGCCGGGCATGACCGTCTCGGGGTAGTGGCCCGCCATCGCGCGGTCGAGGACGGCGCGCTTGTCGGTGCCCTCGGCGAGCGGGATCACGGCGTCGTCCCAGCGCGGGACGTGGAGCGTGCCGAAGACCTCCTGGGCCGCGGCCGGCGTCGGCACGGGCGGTGCGTCGCGGCGCACCTCGACGGCGACGTCGGCCTCGTCGGGCACGGGCGCGTCCATCTCCGCGAGGATCTGCGCCTGGTCGCGGTCGGCGATGACGTCGGTCCACCACAGCTGCCACACCACGTAGAGGCCGAGCAGGACGCCGAGGGTGATGAGGAGCTCCCCGAGCACGCCGACAGCGGCGGCGACGGGTCCCCCGCGCCGGCCGGCGCGCGCGGACCGGTGCCGCACCAGTCGGGGAGGGGCGCTCGTCACGAGGCCACCCCGGCGGGCCGGGCGTACTCGAGCTCGAGCGCGCCCTCGTAGCGCGGCATGTCGATCCGGCCGTGGTCCTCGACGGCCCACCCGAGGTTCACCGCGTCGACGTACTGCTTGTAGAGGTCGATCTTCTCCGAGCGGTCGAGCGCGGCGCGCAGCCGCTCCGGGTCCCCGACGGCCTCCACGACGTACGGCGGGGAGTAGACGCGGCCGTGGAGCAGGAGGATGTTGCCGGCGCACCGGAACGCCGACGTCGCCGTGACCCGCTGGCCCTGCAGCGTCATCGCCTCCGCGCCCCCGGCCCACAGCGCGTTCACGACGGCCTGGATGTCCTGCTGGTGCACGACGAGGTCGTCGGGGCGGATCGACGCCGGGTACGTCGCGTCGCGCGGGGCGTCGTCGAGCATCACCGACACGCCCGGGCCGCTCACGGCCACGGTGCCGGCGGCGACGGCGGACCGCCGGGCGAGGTCCTCGTCGACGCCGGGTACGGAGGGGGCGGACGCGGAGAGCTGCGCGATCTCGTCGTCGAGCGCGTCCACCTGGCTCGCGAGACCCGCGTTGCGCCGCGACTCCTGGTCGACGAGCTGGGCGAGGTCCTCGGGGTAGCGGCTCTCCTCGCCCTGGGCGAGACGCGCGTTCGCCGTGAAGAGCAGGCCGGCGAGGACGAGCACGAGGGCGACGGACAGGGACGCGCGGAGGCGTCGCGCGCGCGAGGTCGCCGGGGTCGCCTCGGGACTCACGCGCCCTCCTTCCTGGGCCCGAGCGCTCGGGCCGTCGCCGGCGGGTGACACCGCCTATTGTGCGCGACCACTACGCTAGACGACGAACGCCGTCCACGGACGGGACGAGTGCCGCGACCGGGGACGCCTCCGGCGCCACGCGGACCGGTCGCCGACGACGTCCACCCGAGCCACGCACGGTCCCTGCACGACGACGGCAGCCGCCCGCACCCGCGGGTACCGCGTCGTCGGGCGGCGGACCCCACAGGACAGGAGCCACCCTCGTGCCCGAGTCGAAGTCCCGCAAGAAGCCGGCGAAGCCGGTCCGCGAGCCGCGCCAGCCGAAGGCCGAGGGCGGCAACCCGCGCTGGCTCGTCCCCGCCATGCTGGGACTCATGCTCCTGGGGCTCGCCTGGATCGTGCTCTTCTACCTCAGCGGCTCGGCGCAGCTCCCGATCCCCGCGCTCGGTGCGTGGAACCTCGCCGTCGGTTTCGCGTTCGTCATCGCCGGCTTCGCGCTGACGACCCGCTGGCGATAGCAGGCACACGGGTGAAGCGCTGCATAGGGCGAATGGCACCCGTGTAGTTCGATCCACACCTGTGGACAACCCTGGGGACGGTGTGGCGTAGGCCTCAGCCGAGGCCGACGGCCGGCACGAACGCCTGGTACGCGACCCGGTACGTGACCCACGCCGCGACGGCGAGAGCGAGAGCGACGGCCACGGTGGCGCCGACCGACACGAGGGTCCGCTGCGCACGCGGCGCGTACGCGTACGCGAGCCCGAGGAGCGCACCGACGACCAGGCCGCCGAGGTGGGCCTGCCACGCGATGCCGGGGAAGAAGAACCCGAGCGCGACGTTGATGCCGATGAGGACGACGATCTGCATCGCGTTGCGCCCGGTGCGGCGCAGCACGACGAGGACGGCGCCGAACAGCCCGAAGACGGCGCCCGAGGCGCCCACGACGGGCTGGTACCACGCGTCCGCGAGCGGACCGCCCGCGAGGACGAGGTAGCCGACGGACCCGCCGACGGCCGAGAGCGCGTAGAGGGCGGCGAACCGCCACCGCCCGAGCATCTGCTCGAGGAACGGCCCCGTGATCCACAGGGCGTACATGTTGAACAGGATGTGGACGGGGCTCGTGGCGTGCAGGAACGCCGACGTGAGGAAGCGGTAGGGCTCGGGCTCGCCGATCACGGGCGCGAACCACCACAGCCGCGTCCAGTCGCCTTCGGTCACGAGCTGGAGCACCCAGCTCACGACGCACAGCCCGATGATCGTGAACGTCACGACCGGCGGGCCGCCGCGGACCTTCGCGCCGAGCTCGGTGCGCGCCGTCGGCGCCTGGCGCGCGGCCTGCCGGACGCAGTCCACGCACTGCACCCCGACGGCCGCCGGCCGCTGGCACTCGGGGCACACGGGTCGCCCGCACCGCTGGCACCGCACGTACGAGACGCGGTCGGGGTGCCGCGGGCACACCGGCGGGACGACGGGGCCGTCGTGCGGACCCGCCGTCCCGTACGGGGGGTGCCCAGGAGGTCCTGGGGGGACCGGAGGCTGGGAGATGGTCAGTCCTCGATCGTCACGGAGGAGATGACCACGTCCTCCTGCGGCCGGTCGCCCGGGCGCGTGGGGGTCGCCTCGATCGCGTCGACGACCTTCTTCGACTCCTCGTCCGCGACGCGGCCGAAGATCGTGTGCTTGCCGTTGAGCCACGGCGTCGCGACGGTCGAGACGAAGAACTGCGAGCCGTTGGTGCCCTCGGTCGCGCCCGTCACCGGGTTGCGGCGCAGGCCGGCGTTCGCCATCGCGAGCAGGTAGGGCTGGTCGAACTGCAGCTCGGGGTGGATCTCGTCGTCGAACGTGTAGCCGGGGCCACCCGTGCCGGTGCCGAGCGGGCAGCCGCCCTGGATCATGAAGTCCTTGATGACCCGGTGGAAGATCAGGCCGTCGTAGAACGGGTCGGTGCGCTCCTCGCCCGTGCGGGGGTCGGACCACGCCTTGGTGCCCTGCGTGAGGCCGACGAAGTTCGCCACCGTCTTCGGGGCGTGGTTCGGCAGGAGCTCGATCCGGATGTCACCAGCGGTCGTGTGGAGGGTTGCGAACATGCGCACCATCCTCCCACGATCCCCGCTCAGGGCCCGTCCGAGAAGGACCCGCCGGACGCCTCGCGGTGCGCGCGGGGTGGTGGCAGAGTGGGCGGAACGTCACCTTCCACCACCGTCCGCGTCGGACGACGAACCGAGGAGCGCGCATGACTCGTTCTCGCTCAGGGACCAGCACGGTCAAGGACACGATCGGCACGCTGGACACCGAGAAGATGAAGGACCAGGCGGCGGGCGCCGTCGCGACGGCGCAGACCGCGGCGATGCATCTCGCCGGTCAGGCCAAGGACGCCGCGGTGCACGCCAGGGAGTGGGGGACGCCGAAGGCCGAGGCGTTCCTCGAGTGGCTGCAGCCGCGCGTCGAGAAGGCGTGGCAGGACAGCATCCAGGCCGCGGCGCCGCGCGTCGAGCTGGCCGCCGGCAAGGCCGGCCCCGTCATCGACAACGCCCACGACAAGCTCGTCGACGAGGTGCTGCCGAAGATCGTCACGAGCTTCAACGACGCCGCGCAGCGCGCGGCCGAGCACGCCGCGGCCGCGACGGCGACCGCGGCGACCGCGGCAGCCGCGACCACGGCGGCCGCCGCGGACAGCGGCACGGGCCGCAAGGGCGCCAAGCAGGCGAAGAAGGCCGCCAAGGAGGCCGCGAAGCAGGCGAAGAAGGCGTCGGGACGCGCGGGGAGGAAGGCGGCCAAGGCCGCCGACAAGGCCGCGCTCAAGGTCGCCGCCGCCGCCGACAAGGCAGCGAGGAAGGCCTCGAAGAAGGCCGCGGAGGCCGATTCCTCCGGCGGCAAGGGCCGCGCGATCTGGTGGGTCGTCGGCGGCGTGACGGCCGCGGGCGTCGGCTACGTGCTCTACCGGCGCGCGCAGCCCCAGACGGACCCGTGGGCCGAGCCGTGGGAGCAGGAGCAGCAGCAGGTCCGCTTCGACGACGTCGTCGGCGACGCGCGCCACGCCGTCGGCGACGCGGCCGAGCAGCTCGGCGAGGCGGCGGGCTCCGCCGTCGCGCGCGGGCGCGAGGCGACCGACAAGCTCGCCGAGCGTGCCGCGGGCGTCCGCGAGGACGTCTCGGGCCGCGTGAACGACGCCGTCTCCGACGCACGCGGCGCCGCGAAGAAGGCGACCGGCCGCTCGCGGGGTGGCGCGGCGAAGAACGCCACGGGCCAGTGGTCGGCCGAGCCGGGCGACGAGACGGAGGCCTCGGCCGGGACGGACGCCGACGAGGCCGCGGCGCACGTCGAGCACGCCGCGCGCAAGGCGGAGGAGAACAAGCCGGAGCAGGGCGGCGACAAGCCCGCCGGCGCCTGACCGCACCGGTACCCGCGCACGACGAAGGGTCCCGCACCGGGAGGTGCGGGACCCTTCGTGGTCGTGCGAGACGTGGAGCCAGGGGGACTCGAACCCCCAACCCCCTGCTTGCAAAGCAGGTGCGCTACCAATTGCGCCATGGCCCCTGGGATTCCGGCGGGGAGCCGGAGGTGCGAGCCGCGGGGCTCACTCGAACGTGTCGGTGACCTCGGCCCACAGGTCGCGCTCGGCCGCGTCCTCGGAGTACTTGCGCCACACGAAGAAGCCGGCGGCGGCGGCGAGGAGCAGGATCACGAGCTTCTTCATCACGTTCCCCCTCGGTGGGTTCGACAGTGGGCCTAAGAGGACTTGAACCTCTGACCTCTTCCTTATCAGGGAAGCGCTCTAACCGTCTGAGCTATAGGCCCGTTCGCACCCTGGTGCGACGTACCCGGACCGGGTCACGAGGACCGGAAGGGATTCCGCCGCACGCAGGCAGCGCTTGAGGTTACCCCACCCGGGCCCGCTGGCCCAAACCGGGACGGGTCCCGGTGCGGGTGCGCGGACCGCCGGGCGGGCGACCCTCGTGTCAGTCGTCGGTCAGCGTCAGGTGCACGCCGCCCACGAGCGCGGCGACGATGTTGTAGAGGAACGCGAGGATCGTCGACAGCGCGGTGATGATCACCACGTTGATGACGCCCAGCAGCGTCGCGAGCGAGACCACGCGGCCGAACTCGACGAACTGCATGATGTCGACGTTGCTCTCCTCGCCCGCGATCTGCGTGACGAAGTCCTGGATCTTCTGGAACACCATCATGCCGTCGAGCACGTACCAGACGACGGCCGTCGCGACGACCGTCATGATGCCGATCGCCACGGCGAGCAGGAAGCCCAGCTTCATCGCCGACCACGGGTCGATGCGTGACACCGACAGGCGCACGCGCCGCGGGCCGTCCCCGCGGACCGCCGGCGTCGCGCCCGTGGCGGTCGACGCCGCCGTCCCCGCGCCGGTGAGCGAGCTCGCCGTGCCGGTCACACCGGCCGCCGAGTAGTGCATCGTGGACGTGTCCGGTCCCGCCCCGGTGTCCGCGGTCGTGGCCATGCGGCTCTCCCCCTGGTCGACGTCGTGCTCCGCACGCCCCTGCTGCTCTGCCGGCGCGGAGGCGGAGACCTTCTTCGCGGCGGACCGCGCGGCCGCGAGGGCAGCGGCGGCGGCCTTGACCGCCCCGGCCCGGGCGACCGAGACGCGGCTCTCGCCCGACGCGGTCTCCATGCCCTCGTCCGTGGAGCGGTCACCCGCGGAGGCGTCGCCCGGCGGGGGCGGCGGCGGGGGAGGAGGCGCGCTCGTGCCGACGGCACCGTGCCCGTTGCTCGAGGCGGCAGCGTGACCGTTCGTCGACGCGGAGCCCTCTCCGGCGGCAGGACGGGTCGCGGTCCGCGTGGTCGTGTCGGGGCGCGGCACCGCGACCTCCGGCGTCACGCTCGGCGGGGCGTTCTTCTCGCTGCTCATCTGGTTTCCTCGGTGGTTCCGGGGGCCGTCTCGGTCCCACCGGCCTCCTCGGCCGTGGCGCTCTGGTCGGAGTCCGGGGCAGTGCTCGGCGTGCTCTCGTCGCCCACGGTATCCCGATCCTCCCCGAGACGACGTTCGACGTTCCGGGCGACCGCGATGATGCGGTCCCCCTTGTCCGGCTTCGCGAACGTCACTCCCTGGGTGTTGCGACCCGTGAGGTTGACCTCGCCGACGGCGGACCGCACGATCTTGCCCCGCTCCATGATGACGAGGACCTCGTCGTCGGCCTCCGTCACCAGAGCCCCCACGAGATCTCCACGCGCCTCCACCAGGTTTGCGACCTTGATGCCCAGGCCACCGCGTCCCTGGACGCGGTACTCGTCGACGCGCGTGCGCTTCGCGAACCCGCCCTCGGTCACGACGAACAGGTCGGAGCCCGGCACGACGACGTCCGCCGAGAGCAGCTCGTCGTCCTCGCGGAACTTCATGCCCGTCACGCCCGACGTCGCGCGACCCATCGGCCGCAGCGCCTCGTCGTCCGCCTGGAACCGGATCGACTGCCCCTTCCGGGAGACGAGGATGAGGTCGTCGGTCGCGTCGACGAGCCGCGCGGACACGAGCTCGTCGGGCGTGCCGTTCTCGTCCTCGCGCAGGTTGATCGCGATGAGACCGCCCGAGCGCGCCGAGTCGTACTCGGTCAGGCGCGTCTTCTTCACCAGGCCGCGGCGCGTCGCGAGCACGAGGTACTCCGCGGCGTCGTAGTCGCGCAGGTCGAGGACCTGCGCGATCTTCTCGCCCGGCTGGAACGCGAGCAGGTTGGCGACGTGCTGGCCCTTCGCGTCGCGGCCGCCCTCGGGCAGCTCGTACGCCTTCGCCCGGTACACGCGGCCGAGGTTCGTGAAGAACAGCAGCCAGTGGTGCGTGGTCGTGACGAAGAAGTGGTCGACGATGTCGTCCTCGCGCAGCTGCGCGCCGCGCACGCCCTTGCCGCCGCGCTTCTGGGCGCGGTAGCTGTCGCTGCGGGTGCGCTTCGCGTACCCGCCGCGCGTGATGGTGACGACCATCTCCTCCTCGGCGATGAGGTCCTCGACGGACACCTCGCCGTCGAACGGCAGGACCGTCGTCCGTCGCTCGTCGCCGTAGCGGTCCACGATCTCGCGGAGCTCGTCGCCCACGATCCGGCGCTGCCGCTCCGGCTTGGCGAGGATGTCGCGGAAGTCGACGATCCGGCGCTCGAGCTCGTCGTGCTCGTCGATGATCCGCTGCCGCTCCAGGGCGGCCAGACGGCGCAGCTGCAGGTTGAGGATCGCCGTCGCCTGGATCTCGTCGACGCCCAGGAGCTCCATGAGCCCCGAGCGCGCGACGTCCACGTCCGGGGAGCGGCGGATCAGCGCGATGACCTCGTCCAGCGCGTCGAGCGCCTTGAGGTACCCGCGCAGGATGTGGATGCTGCGCTCGGCCTCGTTCAGCAGGTAGCGCGTGCGGCGCTGGATCACGTCGACCTGGTGCGTCGTCCAGTGCCGGACGAACGCGTCGAGACTCAGCGTGCGCGGCACCCCGTCCACCAGCGCGAGCATGTTCGCGCCGAACGAGTCCTGCAGCTGCGTGTGCTTGTACAGGTTGTTCAGCACGACCTTCGCGACCGCGTCGCGCTTGAGCACGACGACGAGGCGCTGGCCTGTGCGGCCGGACGTCTCGTCACGGATGTCCGCGATCCCCTGGATCCGCCCCTCCTTGACGAGGTCCGCGATCTTCGCCGCGAGGTTGTCCGGGTTCACCTGGTACGGCAGCTCGGTGACCACCAGGCAGATGCGGCCCTGGATCTCCTCGACGTTGACCACCGCGCGCATCGTGATCGAGCCACGGCCCGTGCGGTACGCCTCCTCGATGCCCTTGTGCCCGAGGATCGTCGCGCCCGTCGGGAAGTCCGGTCCCTTGATGCGCTGCAGGAGCGCAGCGAGAAGCTCCTCGCGGCTCGCCTCCGGGTGGTCGAGGTGCCACTGCACGCCGTCCGCGACCTCGCGCAGGTTGTGCGGCGGGATGTTCGTCGCCATGCCGACGGCGATGCCCGCCGAGCCGTTGACCAGCAGGTTCGGGAACCGGGCCGGCAGGACCGCCGGCTCCTGCGTGCGGCCGTCGTAGTTGTCCTGGAAGTCGACCGTGTCCTTGTCGATGTCCCGGACCATCTCCATGGCCAGCGGGGCCATGCGGCACTCGGTGTACCGCGGCGCCGCCGCCGGGTCGTTGCCCGGCGAGCCGAAGTTGCCCTGGCCCGCGACGAGCGGGTAGCGCATCGACCAGTCCTGCACGAGGCGCACGAGCGCGTCGTAGATCGCGCTGTCGCCGTGCGGGTGGAACTTGCCCATGACGTCGCCGACGACGCGCGAGCACTTCGAGAACGAGCGGTCCGGCCGGTAGCCGCCGTCGTACATCGCGTACAGCACGCGGCGGTGCACCGGCTTGAGGCCGTCGCGCACGTCGGGCAGCGCGCGCCCGACGATGACGCTCATCGCGTAGTCGAGGTACGACCGCTGCATCTCGAGCTGCAGGTCGACCTGCTCGATGCGCCCGTGGTGCACCGCGACCGCGGTCCCGTCCGCGTGCACGACCTCGTCGGGCGCGCCGTCACCCGGCACGTTCGTCTCCGTCTCGGGGTTCTGCTCGTCGGTCACGGTCTACCTCGTTCGTTCGTCTCTTCGTGAGTCGTGGTTCCGTCAGGTGCGGCGGTCCGGTCCGCGGGCGGTGCGCCGTCGGTGCTCGGGCTGGCCGCGCCGTCACCTCGCGCTGCCGGCAGTCCGCGGCCGCGCCCGGCTTCTACGCCCTTCGCATCCGACGCCGCACCGCCCGCTCGCCCGTCGTCCCGCCACGGACCGGCCGTGCCAGGTCGTGGCCGGAGGGGCGGCCGTGCCGGGTCGTGGCGGGTCTGGCGGGAGCGGCCGAGGGACGAGGCCGCGGATGGTAGACCCGGCGCGGCCGCCCCGGAGAGCCGCGCCCCGGCACACCCGGCGACGGCTGCGCGCGGGTCAGATGTCAAGGAACCGCACGTCCTTGGCGTTGCGCTGGATGAAGCTGCGGCGCTGCTCGACGTCCTCGCCCATGAGGACGGAGAAGATCTCGTCCGCGGCGGCGGCGTCGTCGAGCGTGACCTGGTTGAGCGTGCGGTGCTCGGGGTCCATGGTCGTGTCCCAGAGCTCGGAGTAGTCCATCTCGCCGAGACCCTTGTAGCGCTGGATGCCGTTGTCCTTCGGGATGCGCTTGCCGGCGGCCTGGCCGGCGGCGAGGAACGCGTCGCGCTCCCGGTCGGAGTAGACGTAGTCGTGCGGCGCGTTGGACCACTTGAGCCGGTACAGCGGCGGCTGCGCGAGGTACACGTGGCCGTTCTCGATGAGCGGGCGCATGTAGCGGAACAGCAGCGTGAGCAGGAGCGTCGCGATGTGCTGGCCGTCGACGTCGGCGTCCGCCATGAGGACGATCTTGTGGTACCGCAGCTTGGGGAGGTCGAAGTCCTCGCCGATGCCCGTGCCGAACGCGGTGATGATCGACTGGACCTCCTGGTTGGACAGCGCCCGGTCGAGGCGCGCGCGCTCGACGTTGAGGATCTTGCCGCGGATGGGCAGGATCGCCTGGGTGTTCGGGTTGCGGCCGCGGACCGCGGACCCGCCCGCCGAGTCGCCCTCGACGATGAAGATCTCGCACTCCTCGGGGCGGTTCGACTGGCAGTCCCGGAGCTTGCCGGGCATGCCGCCGGACTCGAGGAGGCCCTTGCGGCGCGTCGCCTCGCGGGCCTTGCGCGCGGCGATGCGGGCCTGGGACGCCTGGATCGCCTTGCGGATGACGTCGCGGCCCTCGTTCGGGTGGGAGTCGAACCAGTCGACGAGTCGCTCGTTGACGACGCGCTGGACGAACGTCTTGGCCTCGGTGTTGCCGAGCTTGGTCTTCGTCTGGCCCTCGAACTGCGGCTCGCCGAGCTTCACGGAGACGACGGCGGTGAGCCCCTCGCGGATGTCGTCGCCCGTGAGGTTGTCGTCCTTCTCCTTGAGGATGCCCTTGTCGCGCGCGTAGCGGTTGACGAGGGACGTCATGGCCGCGCGGAAGCCCTCCTCGTGCGTGCCGCCCTCGGTCGTGGAGATCGTGTTGGCGTACGTGTGGACGGACTCGGAGTAGGCGCTGGTCCACTGCATCGCGATCTCGACGGAGATCTTGCGCTCGGTGTCCTCGGCCTCGAAGTCGATGACGTCGGGGTGGACGAGCTCGACCTTCTTCGCCGAGTTGAGGTGCTTGACGTAGTCGACGAGGCCGCCGTCGTACTTGTACGTCACGGTGCGTGCCGTCGGTGCGTCCGCGGACGCGCCGGCCGTCGTGCCGTCGGTGACCTCGGCGACGTCGCCCTCTGCAGGGTCCCGCGCGTCGTCCGCACCGGTCACCTCGTCGCCGGTGTCGAGGTGCGACGGGCGCTCGTCCGTCAGCGTGATACGCAGGCCCTTGTTGAGGAAGGCCATCTGCTGGAAGCGCGCGCGCAGGGTCTCGAAGTCGAACTCGGTCGTCTCGAAGATGCCCGGGTCGGCCCAGAACGTCTGCGACGTCCCGGTCTCCGTCGTCGCCTCGCCCCGCTCGAGCCCGGTGACGGGCTTGCCGCCGTCGGCGAACTCCTGGCGCCACGCGTAGCCGTCGCGACGCACCTCGGTGACCACGCGCGTGGAGAGCGCGTTGACGACCGAGATGCCGACGCCGTGCAGACCGCCCGAGACGGCGTAGCCGCCGCCGCCGAACTTGCCGCCCGCGTGGAGGATCGTCATGACGACCTCGACGGTCGGCTTGCCCTCGGTCGGGTGGATCGCCACAGGGATGCCGCGCCCGTTGTCGACGACGCGTACACCTCCGTCGGCGAGAAGTGTCACGTCGATGGTGTCGGCGTGCCCGGCGAGGGCCTCGTCCACCGAGTTGTCCACAACCTCGTACACAAGGTGGTGGAGGCCGCGCTCGCCGGTGGAGCCGATGTACATGCCCGGACGCTTGCGGACTGCCTCGAGGCCCTCGAGGACGGTGATGTTGCTGGCGTCGTAGCCACCACCCGCAGGGGGTGTGCCGTCGGCTGCTGCCGCGCTCAGGGGCTGGGCGGTGTCGGTGTGGTCTGCCACGGGCAGGACTGCTCCTCGTCGTCGTGCACACGACGGCTGCCGCTGCAGGTACGGGCCCGGATCCGGCCGGGTTCCGGCCCGGATCCGGCCGTTCCTCCCGCGCAGGACGGTCGTCGACGGCTCATAGGTTCCGGGCCTGCACCGCCAGCACCGCAGGTTCCTCGACGCGCCGTGGAGCGTGGCCGGCGGGTGGCCGGACGCGCGGGGCGCGAGGGCTGCGGGAAGGGCGGTGGCACGACCCGGAATGACCGTCCCAGTCTACCCGCAGCGAGCCGAAAACCGCGGATCTGCGCGTTCCTGAGGACGACCGGTCACGTGCTCGCCGGCATCGTCGCGCGACTTCTCCACACCGTTGTCCACAGGCCCGTCCACGGCGGCCGTACGGTACATACGTCCGGTTCCGTCGCTCTGTGCATACCTTGACCAGGTATCGGCTTTTCGGGCGGATGATGGTTGGATGGCCCGGACCATCCACATTCGTGCCGGCTGTCAGGGGGCAGCGGCCGGCCCATGCCTCGAAGGGACACCTCCCCCGTGAAGAGACTTCTCGCGGGCGCCACCACCACGGCGCTCGCACTGGGCGCCGCGCTGGTCGTGAGCGCCGCACCGGCCTCCGCGCACACCCCCGTGGTGGACGCCGACTGCTCGTCGGTCGACGTCGCGCTCTGGGCGTACGCGGACCAGGGCAAGGACAACGAGGTCACCATCAGCGTCGACGGCGACGTCGTGGAGCAGGCGAGCTTCGGACGGGACTTCCGGACGTCCGTGGACCTCGACCCGACGACCGACCACGAGTGGGAGGTCGAGGTCGACGCGGCGGACAGCTCGCGCTACGACTGGAGCGAGCGGGGCACCACGACGGCGTGCCCGACCGACGAGGACCTCGGTCAGGTCGGCGTGTACGTGTACCCGAAGGTCGACCCCACCAAGGACGCGGCCTGGGAGAACTCCGGCCCGCAGAAGTTCGTCACCGGTCACGAGGCCGCCGTGCCCGCAGACCCGTGGGCGATGACCTGGACCGTCCGGCCGCTCGAGCTGGACGCGGTGCGCGAGGTCGTGGGCGAGGACGTCCCGGTCGAGGAGCTCTGCACCGCGTGGGGCGTGCAGCAGGACCTCATCAACCTCCCCGCCGGCGAGTACGAGCTCCCGGCCGAGATCGAGTACTCGGCCGACGGCCACCACAAGGGCGACTTCCCCGCCGGGAGCCTCGTCGCGTGGGAGCACGCGGACCTCGTGGACCTGCTGCCCGAGGGCGCCTGCGCCCCGTCCCGCGGCCCGCAGGGCGCGCCACCCGCGCCCGTCGAGCCCGTCGAGCCCGTCGAGGCGACGCCCGTGGCGCCGGCCGCCGCCGCCGTCTGCGGTGCCACGCTCGAGGACGTCGTGCTGCCCGGGAGCACCGACCTCATCCGCTACACCACGACGGCCGAGGGCGTCGTCGCCGAGGCGGCGAAGGGCGTGACCCTCACCGACCTTCCCGCCGGCTACGTCCTCGCGGAGGACGGCCGCCGTGCCGTGCTCCCCGCGGAGGCGGTCCTGCCCGCCGCCGAGGACTGCGCGCTCGTCCCGGGCGCCGTCGAGGCCGTGTGCGAGGCCGACGTCCCGTACCTGGGCTACGAGGTCACGCTGCCCGAGGGCGTCGAGGCCGAGGGCGAGAACCCGCTGACGATCACGTTCCTCCACCCGCGCGGCGGCGAGGACTACGTCGTGGGCGAGCAGCCGCTGTCCGGCCGCGTCCTGTGGCCCGGTGCCTCGGCGACCGAGCCGAAGCAGTGGCCGGGGTACGTCCGCAACGAGGACGGCTCCTACACGCAGACCGAGGGCAACTACGCGTGGACGCGCGAGGGCGTGCAGGTGCGGTTCGAGGTCAACCCGTCGTACTCGACGGTCGTCGAGTACCCGCCGGCGTCGAGCGAGTGCGCGAACCCGCCGGTCGCGCCGATCGCCGCGGAGGACGTCACGCTCGTGAGCGACGAGGACGAGGGCTCGCAGCTCGCCTCGACGGGTGCGACCGTCGCCGGCGCCGCGGCATTCGCCGTGCTGCTGGTGGGCGGCGGCGTGCTCGTCTTCTGGCTGCGCCGTCGCGTCCAGGCGTGAGGCCGTCGCCGGACCGTCACCCCTGACGGCTCGGCCCGAGGGCCCGTCGCGAGAGATCGCGGCGGGCCCTCGACGTATCCACAGCTGCGCCGACCGTCATCCCCGGGTGTCGACCCCGGTCGTCATCTCCGGTGTCATCCCCAGGTGTCGCGCGGTCCGCGGCCGCGGACCGAGCGCTTGCCGCGCCGGAAGCTCGGCCCCGCCGGGCCCAGCACCGTCACCGTCTCGACGACGCCCTCGCCCACCTCCTGCGCGAGCCGCTCCAGCAGGCGCGGCGCGAGGAGCTGCACCTGCGTGGCCCACGCGGTGGAGTCGGCGCGCACGACGAGGACCTTGTCCTCGAACGTCTCCGGCTCGCAGTGGTCCGCGACCTGGTCGCCGACGACCTCGCGCCACCGGCCCACGACCCCGCCGACGGAGACGTCGGCGACCCAGTCGCGCTCGCGCAGCAGGTGGGCGAGCACGTCCGCGAGACGCTGCGGGTCGCGCCCTCCCGGCCGTGCGCCCGACGTCGGCTGGTCACCGAGGACGCGACGGCGCGGCTCCTGCCCGGGCCGCAGGCCCTTGGCGCGCGCCGCGGCCTTCGCACGGTTCAGCGCCTGCCGTGCGACCTCCGCCGGCGGTGTGAGGTCCACGACGTGCCCGACGGGCAGCCCCGTGGCGCGCGGCTCCTCGTCCACAGGGTCGGTGGACGGGGCGTGCGTCTCGCGCTCCGCTTCGTCGTCAGTCGGCACGGGTCACCGTCCCGCTCTGGACCGCGAAGCGCGCACCGGTGAGCAGCGCGGGGACGTCCTCCGCGACCGCCGCGGTGATGATCACCTGCCCGGCGTCCGCGACGAGCTCCGCGAGGCGGTCGCGGCGCCGCGCGTCGAGCTCGGCGAACACGTCGTCGAGCACGAGGATCGGCTCGCCGTCGGGCCCCCACTGGTCCGCCCACAGGAGGGACTCGAGGCCCGCGGGCGCGCCGTCCTTGAGCAGGCGGTAGGACGCGAGGCGCAGCGCGAGCGCGAAGGACCAGGACTCGCCGTGGCTCGCGTACCCCTTGGCCGGCAGGCCGCCGAGGGTGAGCACGAGGTCGTCACGGTGTGGCCCGACGAGGTTGACGCCGCGCTCGATCTCCTTGGCCCGCACGACGCGCAGCGCCTCGAGCATGCGCTTCTCCAGCGTGGGCACGTCGGGGAGGTCCGACGTCGCCGCCTCGCCGGGCGCGGTGGCGCCGGCCTCCGCGGTCCCGGGTCGGGCGTCGGGCGCTGAGCCGTCGGGCCCCGGGAGGTCGTCACCGAGGGCCTCGTCCACGGACGAGCGGTAGGTGACGCGCGCCTCGCCCTGCCCCGAGCTGACCTGCTCGTACGCGTGCGCCACGTACGGCGTCAGGGCGGCGACGAGCTGCAGGCGCAGCGCGGTGATCTCGGCGCCGAGGGTCGCGAGGCGCGCGTCCCAGACGTCGAGCGTGGCGAGAGCCGCCTCGGGGCCGTCCGCTGCAGAGGCGTCCGAGGCGTCGTCGGGCACCGGGGGAGCCGGGGTGCGCGACGGGCGGCCGCGGCCACGACCACGCAGCGCCGCGGCCGACTTGAGGAGCGCGCCGCGCTGCCTCAGCACACGCTCGTAGTCCGCGACCAGCGCCGCGACGCGGGGGACCAGCAGCACGGCGAGCTGGTCGAGGAAGCGCCGGCGCCCGTCGGGGTCGCCCTTGACCAGGGCGAGGTCCTCCGGGGCGAACAGCACGGTGCGGACGATCCCCAGGACGTCCCGCGGCCGCGACGCGGGCGAGCGGTTGATCCGCGCGCGGTTGGCCTTGCCGGGGTTGAGCTCGAGCTCGACCGTGCTCGCCCGGTCGCCGCGGACGACACGCGTGCGCACGACGGCGCGTGGTGCCCCCGCGCGGACGAGGGCGACGTCGCCGGCCACGCGGTGGCTCGACAGCGTGGCGACGTACCCGATCGCCTCGACGAGGTTGGTCTTGCCCTGGCCGTTCGGACCGACGAGCGCGTTGACGCCCGGCACGAGCTCGACGTCGACCGTCTCGTACGAGCGGAAGTCGACGAGGGACAGGTGCGAGACGTACATGGCAGCTCGAGGTGGTGCGTCGGGAAGGGGGAGCGAGTCAGGCGGGGGGCTCGAGCGGCCCCGCGCCGGGCGACGCCGGACCGGCCGCCTTCACCGCGTGGCCGCCGAACTGCTGGCGCAGCGCCGCGACGGCCTTCATCGAGGGCGACTGCTCCTGGCGCGAGGCGAAGCGGGCGAACAGCGCGGCCGAGATGACGGGCAGCGGGACGGCGTTGTCGATCGCCTCGTCGACCGTCCACCGGCCCTCGCCCGAGTCGTCGACCCAGTCGTCGATCTGCGCGAGCTCCGGGTCCTCCTCGAGCGCGCGCACGAACAGGTCGAGCAGCCACGAGCGCACGACCGTGCCGCGCGTCCACGCCTTCATCGTGCCGTGCACGTCCGTGACGACGTCCTTCGCGGCGAGCAGCTCGTAGCCCTCCGCGTACGCCTGCATGAGCCCGTACTCGATGCCGTTGTGGACCATCTTCGCGAAGTGGCCCGCACCGACGTCGCCGGCGTGCACGAAGCCCTCCTCGCGCGGCCCCTCGGGCCGCAGCGCGTCGAAGACCGGCATGGCGGCGTCGACGAGCTCCTTCGGGCCGCCGACCATGAGGCCGTAGCCGTTCGCGAGCCCCCACACCCCGCCCGAGACGCCGCAGTCGAGGTAGCCGACGCCCTTCTCGGCCAGCTCTGCCGCCCGGGCCTGGTCCTCGCGGTAGTAGGAGTTGCCGCCCTCGATGACGACGTCGCCCTCGCCCAGAAGACCGCCCAGCTCGGTGACCACGCCGCGGGTCGGGTCGCCGGCGGGCACCATGACCCAGACGATCCGCGGGCCGTCGGTCGGCAGCGCGGCGACGAGGTCGGCGAGCGTCGCGACGTCGGACACCTCCGGGCGCGGGTCGTACCCCGTCACCTCGATGCCCGCGGCGCGGATCCGCTCGCGCATGTTGTTGCCCATCTTGCCGAGACCGACGAGACCGATGCGGGTGACCATGCGGAGTCCTCCGGGTGCGTGGATGCGGTGGGGTGCCGTGGTGACCGGGCGGGCGCGCGCTGGACGCGCGTCAGCCGGCGAAGCGGATCGGGACCAGGAGGTAGCGGTAGGCGGACGAGTCCTCGCCGTCCAGCGACTCCTGACCCGTGAACTCGACCGGCTTGTTCGGGTGCGTGAAGCTGAGGCGCACGAAGTCCGTGCCGAGCGCGCCGAGGCCGTCGAGGAGGAACTGCGGGTTGAACGCGACGGAGATCTCCTCACCCACCAGGACCGCCTCGAGCGCCTCCGACGCCTGCGCGTCGTCGCCCTGGCCGGCGTCGAGGACGACCTGGCCGTCGGTGAACGACAACCGGATCGGGGTGTTGCGCTCCGCCACGAGCGACACGCGCTTCGCGGCGTCGATGAGGGCCGCGGTGGGGACGACGGCGTGGATCGGGGTCTCGTCCGGGAAGAGACGGCGCACGGCGGGGTAGTCGCCGTCCACCAGCTGCGACGTCGTATGGCGACCGCCCGCCTCGAAGCCGATGAGGTCGACGCCCGCACCGGTGCTGAGGCCGACGTTGACGAGGCCCGAGCCGCCGAGCGACTTCGCGACGTCGTTGAGCGTGCGCGCGCGCACGAGCGCGACGGCCGAGTAGCTCGGCGTCACGGGCGTCCAGGTGAGCTCGCGCAGCGCGAGGCGGTAGCGGTCGGTCGCGAGCAGCGTGATGCGCTCGCCCTCGATCTCCACGCGCACGCCCGTGAGGAGGGGGAGCGTGTCGTCGCGGCTCGCCGCGACGGTGACCTGCGCGACGGCGTGCGTCAGCTCGTCGCCGGAGACCGTGCCCGTGAGCTCGGGCATCGCGGGGAGGGCCGGGTACTCCTCGACGGGCATGGTCAGGAGCGTGAAGCGGCTCGCGCCGCACGTGACGATGACCTTGTTGCCCTCGAGCACGACGTCGACGGGCTTGGCGGGCAGCGCGCGGGAGATCTCCGCGAGGAGGCGGCCGGAGACGAGCACCGTGCCGGGCTCGCTGACCTCGGCCGGGATCTCCGAGCGCGCGGAGACCTCGTAGTCGAAGCTCGACAGGCCGATCGTGCCGGAGGCGTCGGCCTCGAGCCGGACGCCGGCGAGGACGGGAGCCGGGGGCCGGGTCGGCAGGGTCCGCGCCGTCCAGGTCACCGCGTCGGCCAGGACATCACGCTCAACCCGGAACTTCATCCCACACCCTCTCGTCCCTGCGTCCAGGATCGGACTCGATCTTCACATGTCCCGGACGTCCGTGCTGCTCGTGACCGTCGGGGCGTCCCGCCGCGCTCCGCGTCCCGGCCCGCACGGGCGTCGAGGTCCGACCTCGGTGCGGTGGCGCGTCACGGCGCGAGCAGCAGCGGCCACGGTGCACGTCATCTCGTGCATGAACCCTACGCGAGGAGCAGCATCGGAGGCACCAGTCCTCCCCGGGAGGACGCAGGGTGTGTCGCTCGACCGGCCGAGGCCTGATGAAGGCGTGTGGAATCTCCCCTTGAAGAACACCTTCGTCATCGTCATCGGTGTTGTGGGAACCGGGGAAATCGTGCGTCGCCGCAGGTCAGCGGCAATTTCTGGGTGTGGACGAGGTGGTGGTCGGGATGTGGGTAAGTCGCGCGGCCTGTGGGCGGAGCGTTCGTCCCCACACGGCGTCCACCGACGCGAGGGTGCGTGTCCACATCGAAGGGCCCGTCGTCCACAGTTATCCACAGAGCCGTGCACAAGTGTGTACATGTGGCCCGACCGTCGTTGTCCCACGCCGCGAACCGTCCACATGCAGGTCGTGGACGACGGCGCGTGCCGACGCGTCCCGACCGATGCGGCGCGGGGTCGTTCGACACGACCGCCGCATGATCCCGGGAGTCTCGTTGCCCACAGCAACCCTGTGGATGGCTGTGGACAACTCGGCCCACACCATGTGCACGGCCGGAGGGTGGCGTGGCAGGGCGGCAGGGGAGAGGCGCCGGTCGTCGTGGTCCGGTGCTGGCGCCGCGAGGTGCGCGAGGGTGCGGGACGACGGCATGCTGCCGTCCGGGTGCGACGGCGCGCGGTACGGGACGTCACCGGCGTCGTCCGTGGTGATGACGGGCCGGCACCACGGGGCGGAGGTCAGCCCCGGTGCTGCTGCTTGATGCGGCTCGTGAGCTCGGTGACCTGGTTGTAGGTCGACCGACGCTCGGCCATCTGCTCGGTGATCTTGCGGTTCGCGTGCATGACTGTGGTGTGGTCACGCCCGCCGAACTGCTGCCCGATCTTCGGGAGCGAGAGGTCCGTGAGCTCACGGCACAGGTACATGGCGATCTGGCGGGCCGTGACGAGCACGCGCGAGCGCGAGCCACCGCACAGGTCCTCGATCGTCAGGCCGAAGTAGGCGGCGGTCTGCGCGATGATCGCGGCCGGCGTGATCTCCGCCGAGTCCTCGTCGGTGATGAGGTCCTTGAGGACGATCTCGGCGAGGGGCAGGTCGACCTGCTGCCGGTTGAGGTTCGCGAACGCGGTGACCCGGATGAGCGCGCCCTCGAGCTCACGGATGTTCGTCGAGATCCGGGAGCCGATGTACGACAGGACGTCGTCCGGCGCGTTCAGACGCTCGCTGCTGGCCTTCTTGCGGAGGATCGCGATGCGCGTCTCGAGGTCCGGCGGCTGCACGTCGGTGATGAGGCCCCACTCGAAGCGCGAGCGCAGCCGGTCCTCGAAACCGTTGAGCTGCTTCGGCGGCAGGTCGGACGTGATGACGACCTGCTTGTTCGCGTTGTGGAGCGCGTTGAACGTGTGGAAGAACTCCTCCATCGTCTGTTCCTTGCCCTGCAGGAACTGGATGTCGTCGATGAGGAGCACGTCGACGTCACGGTAGCGGCGCTGGAACGCCCCGGCCTTGCCCTCACCGATGGAGTTGATGAAGTCGTTCGTGAACTCCTCGGAGTTCACGTAGCGCACGCGCACGTTGGGGTACAGGTTGTGCGCGTAGTGCCCGATCGCGTGCAGCAGGTGGGTCTTGCCGAGCCCGGAGTCGCCGTAGATGAACAGCGGGTTGTACGCCTTCGCGGGCGCCTCCGCGACGGCGACGGCCGCCGCGTGGGCGAAGCGGTTGGACGAGCCGATGACGAACGTCTCGAAGACGTACTTCGGGTTGAGGCGGCTCGGCTCGGCCTGCGGGCGCGGCGGGGGCGGGGGCGGCAGGTCCGGGAGGTCGTCGTCCGGGTCGACGTAGGGCCGTTCGACCGCGGGCCGCGCGGCGGGTGCCGAGACGGGCTCCGAGCTGAGCTCCGGGTCGACGGTGATGCCGAAGCGCACGTCACGCCCCAGGCACGAGGACATGGCCGTGACGAGCTCGTCCCGGACCCGCGTCTCGAGATACGTGCGCGTCTGCTCGTGCGGGACCGCGATGAAGACCGTGTCGTCCAGGATCGCGAGCGGCTTGGCGAGCCGGATGAAGGCGATCTGGCGCGGGGTGATGTCCGGGCTCGCCTCGAGGATGCTCAGCGTCTGTGCCCAGACGTCGCCGATGTTCTCGTCCGGGTTCGGCACGGGTGGGTCCTCACGGGCTCGTGGGTGTGCGTCGGCCGTGCGTCCGCGGGTCGGGCGACGGATCGGCACGACGGGCGGCGCGGAGCGACGTGGTGTCAGGATGGCGGTGGTGCACGGACGATCGTGCCACGGATCCACTCGTCCACATAGTTGTCCACAGGCTGTGCGTAGCTACCGCACGGGAGCGCACCGGGTCAAGCTCGCGACCCGGGTTTGACCGTACGCGTCTCGGCAGCGTAACGTCAGACAGCCTTTCCAGGTGCTCTTGGCGCGCCCACACGAGGGACGTCGACGACATGCCGTCGCCGGACGACTCGACCGTGAGACGAGCGCCCGCCGCGTGCGTCGTGGCGATCGAGCTGGACGGCCAGGGGCGGGAGACCGCCCGTGCAGCAGTACCGAACCATCGGCAGGGTCCACCGGAGCCTGTCACTGCATCGTCGAGGACACTGACGGTGTACCTCCCCGACGTTCTTGGAGTACCTCGTGAGCAAGCGGACCTTCCAGCCGAACAACCGGCGCCGTGCGAAGACCCACGGCTTCCGGCTGCGCATGCGGACCCGTGCCGGCCGCGCCATCCTGGCTGCTCGCCGCCGCAAGGGCCGCACCGAGCTCTCTGCCTGATCGCACGTGCTCCCCGCGGCGCACCGACTGCGCCGTTCCGTGGATTTCGAGCGGGCGGTGCGTCGCGGCGTGCGCGCCGGCAGGTCGACCGTGGTGGTCCATCTCGCTGAGGATTCTCAGGGAGACGGAGCACCACAGGTCGGCTTTGTCGTATCCAAGGCCGTGGGGAACGCCGTGCACCGCAACCTCGTGAAGCGCCGCCTGCGTGCCGCGACCGCGCCGCAGCTCGAGCGTCTTCCTGCGCACAGCCGGGCGGTCGTCCGTGCCCTGCCGGGGTCCGCCGACGCGACGTACGCCGAGCTGAGCCGCGACCTCGTCCGCGGTCTCGAGCGTGCGGTGGCGCGTCTGCGCGAGCGCGAGAACGTCCGCCCATGACGGCGCCCCAGGCCGTCGACACGGCGGTCCGCGACCAGCCGTCGCCGCCGTCGGACCCGACCAGCGAGACGGACGAGCGTCACACCGGCGCCGCGGGCCACGCGCGCCGTGTGCTCGACGTCATCCGCCGGGTGCCGGCGTTGACGCTGATCGGCATGCTGCGGGCCTACCAGGCCGTGATCTCGCCGATGACGGGACCGACCTGCAAGTACTACCCGTCCTGCTCCCACTACGCCCTGACCGCTGTGCAGCGGCATGGTGCCCTGCGGGGCACCGGGCTCGCCCTCTGGAGACTGCTCCGGTGCAACCCCTGGAGCCTCGGCGGGGTCGACGACGTCCCGCCGGCACGAGACGCGCACACGCACCAGTCCTGAGCCCCGCCGAGGGCGATTCACGAGCTTTGTCAGAAGGTTAGGGAGCAGTCACCGATGGACTTCTTCGCGTTCCTCGCCCCCATCGAGTGGGCCGTCGCGTGGATCATGTACCTGTGTCACCAGGGCCTGACGTACCTGGGCTTCTCCGACGGACCGGGCCCGGCGTGGGTCCTGTCGATCGTCGGCCTGGTGATCATCATCCGGATCCTGCTCATCCCGCTCTTCTTCAAGCAGATCAAGGCGTCGCGCGGGATGCAGATGCTGCAGCCCGAGATGCAGGCGATCCAGAAGAAGTACAAGGGGAAGACCGACCCGGCGTCCCGCGAGGCCATGAGCCGCGAGACGATGGAGCTCTACCGCAAGCACGGCACGAACCCGTTCGCCTCGTGCCTGCCGATCCTCTTGCAGTCCCCGATCTTCTTCGCGCTGTTCCGAGTGCTCAACGGCCTCGTGCCGATCTCCGAAGGTCGGGACGACGCGATCGGGCCGATCGACGCGTCGGTGGCCTCGGACATTGAGAGCTCCACCGTCTTCGGGGCCCAGCTCTCGGACATCTTCCTGCGGACCGACGACCTCCAGACGCGGATCGTCATCGCGGTCCTCATCATCGCGATGTGCGCCACGACGTTCTTCACGCAGCGCCAGCTGACGATGAAGAACATGCCGAAGGCCGCGCTCGAGGGCCCGATGGCCCAGACGCAGAAGATGATGCTGTACCTGTTCCCCTTCATCTTCGCGGTGTCGGGCGTGAACTTCCCGGTGGGTGTCCTCGTCTACTGGACGACGACGAACCTCTGGTCGATGGGCCAGCAGTTCTACACGATCCGACGGATGCCGGCCCCCGGCTCGGAGGCGGAACGCCTCCTCAAGGAGCGCCAGGCCCGGAAGAAGGCCGCCAAGGGCATCGTCGAGGAGACGACCACGCCCGTGATCGAGCAGCCCCGCGGACAGCGTCAGCAGCCCAAGCGCAAGGACCGGCAGAAGGGTGCGCGACCTCAGCAGGGGAACGGTGGCACGTCCGCCGCCAACCGGCAGGGCAAGCCCGTCGAGGACGCACCGGTGGAGGAAGCACCGAGCGACTCACCGTCGACCGGCACGTCGAAGAAGCCGAAGAAGAAGCCGTAGTCACCGCGCTCGCGCGCCCCTGCCGTCCAGAGGAGCACCTGCATGCCGTCCACCGAGATCCCCCTGCCTGACGAGACGGAGTCCGTCGACGCTGCCACCGGCCGCCTCGAGGAGGAAGGCGAGATCGCCGCTGACTACCTCGAGGAGCTGCTCGACATCGCCGACCTCGACGGCGACATCGACATCGACGTGGAGCACGACCGTGCCGCGGTCGAGATCGTCGCCGAGGACGACGGCGCGCTGGACGCGCTCGTCGGCGAGGACGGCGAGGTGCTCGAGGCGCTCCAGGAGCTCACCCGGCTCGCCGTCCAGGCGCGCACCGGCGAGCGCAGCCGCCTGATGCTCGACGTCGCGGGCTTCCGTGCCCGTCGCAAGCGGGAACTGACCGCGCTGGCCGAGGAGTCCATCGCCCGCGCGCGTGCGGAGCAGTCGAAGATCGCGCTCGAGCCGCTCAACGCGTTCGAGCGCAAGGTGGTGCACGACGTCGTCGCGGCCGCAGGCCTGCGCAGCGACTCGGAGGGCGTGGAGCCGAACCGCCACGTGGTGATCTACCCCGACGCCTGAGGCGCTCCGGCAGCACCCACCAGCGCCCCGTGTTTCACGTGAAACGTCGCGTGAGGCACGGGGCGTCGTCGTGTCGCGCGGACGTCTCCTTCCGTGGAGAGCCGGTGCGAAAGATGAACGACGGAACAGGGCGGACGCTGCGGCGTGACACGATAGGCCCGTTTCGACGGAGAGAGAAGGACGAACAATGAGCCCCGACACCGGGAACCCGGATGCGCCTCAGTCGCTCGACACGGATGCGGTGGCGGCGTACTTCGGCGACGCGTATCCGAAAGTCGAGGCCTTCGCGGAACGACTTCGCGTCGAAGGCGAGCTCCGGGGGCTCATCGGTCCGCGGGAGGTCGATCGCATCTGGGACCGGCATATCCTCAACTCCGCCGCTGTCGTCCCGTTTCTGCCGACGTCAGGCCTCATCGCTGACGTCGGATCGGGTGCTGGGCTGCCGGGAATCGTCGTCGCAGCGATGCGTCCGGACGCGAGCCTGTATCTCATCGAACCGATGGAGCGGCGGTGTGCGTGGCTCACGGAGATCGCGACAAATCTCGCCCTTCCAAACGTCGAGGTGAAGCGCGGCCGTGCGGAGGAGTATCACGGTGCGTTCGAGTGCGATGCGGTGACTTCGCGGGCAGTCGCCGCGCTCGACAAGCTGGCGCGCATCTCGCTCCCGTTGGTGCGGCCGGGCGGCGCGATGGTCGTCCTGAAGGGGAGGAACGTCGCGAAGGAGGTCGATCCTGCGCGCAAGGTGGTGCGCAAGCTCAAGGGTGCGGAGCCCGAGATTCTCGACGCGTCGACGGTTCCCGGTGTGGAGAGCACCACGGTCGTGCGGATCGTACGGCAGACTGGAGCACGCTGATCGCGGTCGCCCCGCGATGCGCACCCGACCACCAGGGTGTGTCGTGGCTCAAGCGGGTCGGAGAGTCGAGAGGAAGAGACGCGTGACGGACAGCACCCATGGGGGCAGCGGGGACACGACGCGCTGGGACGGGACGGCGGCGCGGCCAGACGGGACGATGCCCGACAGTGAGGACGACCGTCGCGCAGCGCTGATGGCAAGCCTTCCTGAGACGGACGAGTCGACGCCGCTTGCCGCGCAGCTGGCGGTCGACGCGCGCCGCCGCATCGACCTGCAAGGCCGCAAGTTCGAGCGCCCGCCGTCGACTCGCATCATCACGGTGGCGAACCAAAAGGGCGGCGTTGGCAAGACGACCACCACCGTGAATCTCGCGGCAGGGCTGGCCCTCTCCGGGCTTAACGTCCTCGTCATCGACAACGACCCGCAGGGCAACGCGTCTACGGCGCTCGGAGTGGAGCACCGTGCGGGCACGCCGTCGGTGTACGAGGTGCTTGTCGAGGGAGATCCTCTGAGCAGCGCTGTCCAGCAGTGCCCCGAGATCCCGACGCTGTGGTGCGTGCCGGCGACGATTGACCTTTCCGGCGCGGAGATCGAGCTCGTGTCGATGGTTTCACGTGAAACACGGCTTCGGCGGGCCCTGGATGACTATCTCGAGGAGCGGGTCAGGAACGGCGAGCCTCGAATCGACTACGTGCTCGTCGACTGCCCGCCGAGTCTCGGGTTGCTGACGATCAACGCCTTCGTCGTCGGGCGTGAGGTGCTCATCCCCATTCAGTGCGAGTACTACGCGCTCGAGGGACTGAGCCAGTTGCTCAAGACGATCGAGCTGATCCGCGCTCACTTAAACCCCAGCCTTCACGTGTCGACGATCCTGTTGACGATGTACGACGGGCGGACGAACCTCGCACAGCAGGTGGCGTCGGAGGTCCGTGAGCATTTCCCGGACCAGACGTTGAGGACGACGGTGCCGCGCTCGGTGCGAATCTCAGAGGCGCCCAGCCACGGCCAGACCGTCATGACCTATGACGGTGGCTCGACCGGAGCGTTGGCGTACCTGGAAGCGGCACGTGAGCTCACTCAGCGGGGCGCGCAGGGAGGTCCGCCCGGACCGCCACTCCTCGCCGTATCGACGGCGCCGGGCGTGGCGTCGGACGAGGCGAGGTCGCGGTCAGGTGATGTCCTCAGCGATGAGCACGCCGTCCAGAACCGCGCCGAGGCGCATAGGGATCACGAGTTGGCCGGGTCCATCGGAGGAACGGCCGTCCACCTTGAGGAGCAGCGATGAGCGAGAAGCGGCGCGGACTGGGCCGCGGCTTGGGTGCCTTGATCCCCACCAGCTCGGAGGGCACACGTCCCGTCGACGTGTTCTTCCCGAGCGTCGCGAAGGCCGACCAGGGCGAGCAGGCCTCCTCCGCACCCGCTGGGGACGACCAGGGCGCATCTGCCCGGGTCGAGCCTTCGGCGGTGAAGGCCGCGGTGGTCACCCTTGAGGCGGGTGCCGGGCCCGCGGACCTTGACTCGATCGCCACGCTGTCCGTGGACGATCTCGCGACACTCGAGGCGATCGCCGACCCTCAGGACGTCGCCATCACGGACGCCGTCGCGGACGGCGCGGCCGATCACCTCGATGGCGGTTCTCGCACCGATATCGACGGTGACGCGGGCGTTTCACGTGAAACGACGTCGTCGGGTGCGACCGAGTCGGTCGATATCTCGGCCGAGGAGCAGTCCAGAGACACCGCGGACGCCGGGAGCCCTGTTGTGGAATGGGCTGGCGGCGTCGCCGACGATCTCGTTCCAGTTCCTGGTGCCCGGTTCGCGGAGGTGCCTGTCACGGCGATTCGTCCTAATCCCCGTCAGCCGCGGACGGTGTTCGACGAAGGTGAGCTCGAGGAGCTCGTGGGCTCGATCCGGGAGATCGGCGTTCTGCAGCCTGTCGTGGTGCGACCGGTGCCCGATGAGGACGCCGCCTTCGAGCTCATCATGGGTGAACGCCGCTGGCGTGCCTCGCAGGCCGCTGGGCTGGCGACGGTCCCCGCCATCATCCGGGAGACGGAGGACTCGGATCTCCTTCGCGACGCCCTGCTGGAGAACCTGCACCGGAGTGCGCTGAACCCGCTGGAGGAGGCGGCCGCGTACCGGCAGCTTCTTGACGACTTCGGGTGCACGCACGAGGAGCTTGCGGAGCGGATCTCGCGCAGCCGGCCGCAGATCTCGAACACCCTGCGACTGCTCCGGCTCCCGCCGCTCGTGCAGCGCCGTGTCGCGGCGGGTGTGCTGTCGGCCGGCCACGCGCGTGCTCTGCTGGGTCTGACGGACGGTGCCGAGATCGAGCGCCTTGCACAGCGCATCGTGGCGGAAGGACTGTCCGTCCGTGCGACGGAGGAGATCGTCGCGATGGGCGGCCTCGACGAGGAGAGGCGTCAGAAGCGCACACCGCGCGCCGGGCAGCGATCGGAGGCCCTCGACGGGCTGGCGACCCGTCTCTCCGACCGCTTCGAGACGCGGGTCAAGGTCGACCTTGGGAAGAACAAGGGACGTCTGACGGTCGAGTTCGCCTCGGTGGAGGACCTCAACCGCATCCTCGATCTCATGGCACCGGACGACCCAGGTCTGCTCCGCGCCTGATCCAGGCCCGCGACCTCAAGAAGCCCGGGAAGGTGTAAAGCCCTCCCGGGCTTCGTCCGTTGTGGAGCCGCGGTGGGGGAGGGGAGTGGTTTGACGCCGGGCGTTGGTGTGAGCGATGGGGCGTCGCCGACTTCCGCTTCCGACCGATCTCGTTGACCACGGTCAGGACGACGACTGCTGTCGGTGCAAGGCTGCGGTATGCGTGGCGCACGGACGGTCCGACGTCAGGGGCGCTGTGGCCGTGGGACTCGGCAATCTAGGAGGTCGAGCTCTCGAGAGCGCGGGTGGCCTGGCGCGTCACTCACGGGCGCGCGCCGGGGTTGTGCGCCGCGCACTGTGGTCGTGGTGCGCGGCGCGTGATGAACCCCTCGTACTGAGGATCGGCTCGTGATCATCCCGCACGGCACCAGGAAAGCGCACCTCTCAGACGGGACTGTTCGGCCTTCAGATGGTGCCGCAACGGGCGTCGCAGCAAAGGTCTCCACGCGGGGGCAGCTATCCGCCCGCCGTGATGACCGTCACGCATACCGAAATGGCGGCGTCGATGTTCCACGTGAAACCACCGTGGCACCATCACGGCAGGGTCGTTCCATGTCGCGCGCCCTGGTGAGGTGTTTCACGTGAAACGGCGACTCTTCTCGGACAGGGGTCGGTGTGCGATCCCGCGCGTGGACTAGTCGGGATGGACTTCGCCTGCGGGCCGCCGTCGCGCAGGCGCGAGTGATTCACATCGCCGGTGCAGAACGAGCGCTTCGGACAGCGGCGCGTTGCGATGCCGAAGTCTCGGTGACGTCGTGGCGGACGACGCTGGGCCTACAGGCGAGCCGCTCGGCAGCGCGCTGATGACGGTGCTCGTGGCGCCCGCCATGTGCTCAGCGCCGACCGGCCGAAGGCTGGGGCGGCGGCCCGGGATTCCATCGTGGCAGACGGCGACGCCATTCTGCCAGGGCGTGGGTACACGGTCGATACGCGGTGGAGCCGGCGTTTCACGTGGAACAACGCCCTTCGGGAGCGCGGTGTCGTGTGTTGAGCTCGGTGTCTTGTGCGGGGTTGGTGGGCTGGTGCTGGCCTGCGTGGCGAGTTGGAACGCCGACGGGTGCGGTCCGTAACGCTCGTACGTTCCGCGGATAGGTGGTTGCGCAGCTAGCCGCCGGTCTGGCTGTGTGTGCGTCCTCTCGAGAAGTTCCCACCGCTGTCGGGGCACGGGGCTGCCGGCGGCGGTTTGGCGTGCTAGAACGCGCCGGTCTGAGGCGGAGTGCACACCGAGCCTCACGTCGATCTTTCCCACGGCACATTCAGCTTTCGACCGTACGCGTCCGCGGTCGGGCCCGACGGAGCGTCGACGCGCCATCCGAATGCACTTCAGGATGCTCGCCCGCGACCGCCGAAGACAATGGCGACGCCCTTGAGCCCTTCCCGGTTCGGCGACCACGCAAGCGCCGGTCAGATGCACGGGCGGGCTTCTCGCCGGACGGTGGATGGCGCACGGTGCTCGCGCCTGGTCCGCGCGAGGGGCGGGGGCGACGGTGTTTCGTGCCCGTGCCCGTGCCCGTGCCCGCAACCGTGTCCGTATCCGTGCCTGTGCGTGGGGAGCTGCGGGAGCGTGCCACCACGAGGCCACGCACAGGCGAATGCGCACGCGCCCGCCCGAGGAGGACGTACGGCGACGGTGGCATACCTGGACGCGCGAGCGCGCGGACATCGGTGCAGTCGAGGCCAGGCGCGCGCCGGGATCCGACATCCCACGCGCAGGCCCGGAGCGTCGCCAACCGAATCTCCCGACGTCGATCGCAATGCTGCGGCGCTATCCACAACCCGCGCCCGGGCGCCGATAGCGGCGAGCGCGGGTCCCCTCGTTTCACGTGAAACCGCGGTCGCGCCATCAGGAGCTTCGTGGCGCCTGCCGTGCCTCGGCGCCGTCTTCGCCCGCGGGGGGCCGCTGGCTCTGGCTTGCCGGGAGCCTGCTGACGGAGCGGGGGACAGGAGCCGATGTGGGTCAGTCGCCGCCCTGAGAGAAAGGCGGATCGTGACGCTGCCACCGGTCGCAGGCCATGTGGTGGTCCCGAGGCAACGCCGAGATCGTCCTCCCTGGCCTGGTGTCACACTCCGGACCGTGGGCACGCGCGTCAGCGCCTCGTCGACGTGCGTCCATGTCGCCGCGGCCGATCACACGCGCTCGGATCGACATCATGACGACCTTCGAGGCGGAGGCGGACCGGACCCCGTGCGCGCGGACGGCGCACCATGAGTCCTCGGCCCATCTCGAGTACCTCCGTGCGCCAGCGGCGTCGCTGCGTGCCGTCCACGGCATGTGGCACGGCATCCTCGACAGGATCGGTACCTGAGCCGCAGGCTCGTGAGCTGGTCCCGGACGTTGCGGTGGACGTGGCGGTACGGGTGAGGCGTCCACCCCAAGCCGGAGTCCGACGAAGCGATGAAGCGATGTGCGCGACGCCTCTCATGCACGTCACCGCCGTTCCCCGCGCGGTGCGGACCGGCGCCGACACCTGAATCGGCAATCGGAGATTGTGTAACTCGTCGGCAGCGCGTCGTCCGTCCCCGGAGGCGCGCGTACCCGTCCAGCATGCGGAGTTCGCGACGCGCCGGGCCGAACGACACAAGGGCCGCCCCGTCACAAGCCAGCGCGAGCGGCTCGGGGCGACCCCGACGTCGCAGTCGACGTCGCCGTCATGGCCTGCTGCACCAGCACGTCGACGCGTGGCCGGGGTCGGGTCGAGCGCTCGGTCGCCTACCCGCCCGTGGCGTTTCACGTGAAACCGCCGCCGCACCGCGACAGTCGGGATGGTGCGAATCCACGATGACCAGCCCGGGGTACGGACGCCGACACGAAGCGCGACACCTTCGCACGGGCGCGGCGCAACGGCCTCGACGCCCCACAGGGCACCGCAGGCGCACGCCAGCGCTCTACCGAGCGGCGACGACCGACGCCGTGCCTCTACGCCGGCCGCGAGGCCCACCCCGGACTCCGGCTATGAACATCCCTCCGGACTACGACCAGAGACCACGACGAGTCCGGTGCGCCGCCGAAGCCGCCTCTACCGCGACATCTCGCGGTCGGCTCGGGCTCGAGCTCAGGCTCTGCCGCGGCCGCCGGCGCAGCCACGGGCCTAGGGCCAGACTCCGACCTCGTCCGGTCGACCACGACGTCCGACGAGGAGCCTCCCCGTCGTCGACGAAGGTCAGGCCGCTGCGTGAAGCCGGACGAGCGAGACGTAGAGCTCGGTCAGGTCGAGCCCGGCCGCGCGTGCGGCCTGCGGGAAGAGCGACGTCTCCGTCATCCCCGGAGCGACGTTCACCTCGAGGAACTGGACGACACCGTCGGCGTCGAGGACGACGTCGGTGCGGGAGAGGTCCCGGAGGCCGAGTGCCTTGTGCGCGCGGACGGCGACGTCCTGCACGCGGGCGGTGACGTCGGCGTCGAGACGTGCCGGCGCGAAGTACTCGGTGCGGCCGGGGTTGTACCGGGCGTCGTAGTCGTAGGGACCGTCGGTGACGATCTCGACCGGGGGCAGGGCTCGCGGTCCGCCGTCGAGGTCGACGACGCTCACGGCCAGCTCGGTGCCGCGCACGGCCCTCTCGATGAGCGCGACGTTGCCGTAGGCGAAGCAGTCCACCATGGCCCGGGGGAGCTGGTCCGCCCTCTCGACGAGCGTGACGCCGAGGGCTGAGCCGCCCTGGGTGGGCTTGACGACGAGCGGCAGGCCCAGGCGCGCGACGACGGCGTCGAGTACCGGCTGGGCGCCGAGCTCGCGGAACAGGCTCTGGGGGAGCGTGACGTACTCCGGGGTGGAGAGCCCGGCGCCGAGGACGATGCTCTTCGCGACGGGCTTGCTCCACGCGGTCCGGCACTCGCGAGGACCGGTGCCGACGTAGGGGACGCCCACGAGCTCGAGCACGTCGCGGACGGACCCGTCCTCGCCGCTCGCGCCGTGCAGCAGCGGCCACACGACGTCGGGGCGGTGCTGGTCGAGGAAGCCGAGCAGGTCGGCGTCGAGGTCGTGGACGGACACCTCGAGGCCGGCTGCGCGCAGGCTCTCGGCGACGCGGCGGCCGGACCGGAGCGACACGTCGCGCTCGTGGGAGAGCCCGCCGGCGAGGATCGCGACGTGCTGCTCCGGTCGGCGAGCAGCACCACGCGCCGCGTCGCTCGCGTCGCGACCGTCCACCGTCGCCGACCCGGCGCTCGTGCCGGGCACCGGGTGCTCAGGCGTCGTGACCGCGGCCGTCCCGGCGGTCGAGGTGCGGGGTCCGGGGGGCGTGTCCACGAAGACTCCTTGTCACGAAGGCGCGTCGTCGCCCGTGCTCCGGGCAACGATCGGCGAGGCGGTCGGTGAGGCTCAGGCGAGGTCGGGGGAGGGGTTCTCGACGTCCGTGGGGTCGGGGTCGAGACCGGCGCCGGTGCCGAACATCTCGGCGAGCTCGCGCTCCGCGTTGACGACGCCGGCGAGCCGGCGGACGCCCTCACGGATCCGCTCGGGGGTCGGGTAGCAGAACGACAGCCGCATGTGGTCGGCGCCGTTGCCGTCGGCGTAGAACGCCGTGCCGGGCACGTACGCGACGCGGGCGGTGACGGCGCGCGGGAGCATCGACCGGGCGTCCACACCCTCGGGGAGGCGGACCCACGTGTAGAAGCCGCCCTCGGGGACGGTCCAGCTCGCGGTGGGCAGGTGCTCGGCGAGCGCCCCGACCATCGCGTCCCGACGCTCGCGGTACAGCTCGCGGAACTGCTTGATCTGGCCCTTCCAGTCGCACGTGTCGAGGTACGCGCCGATGGCCATCTGCGAGGCGTTCGACGGGCAGAGGATCGCCGACTCGCTCGCGAGCACGAGCTTCTCGCGCACGGCGTGCGGCGCGACGACCCAGCCGACGCGGTATCCCGGCGCGAAGGTCTTGGAGAACGACCCGAGGTAGAGGACGCCGTCCTCGTCGAGCGACCGCAGCGCAGGGAGCGTCTCGCCGTCGAACCCGAGCAGGCCGTACGGGTTGTCCTCGATGACGAGCACGCCGTGGCGCTTCGCGATCTCGAGCACGCGTGGCCGTCGCTCCGCGGAGAGCGTCACGCCGGCGGGGTTGTGGAAGTTCGGCACCGTGTAGAGCAGCTTGACGCGGCGTCCGGCGGCCGCGAGCGACGTCAGGGTCTCGTCGAGGATCTCCGGGACGAGGCCGTGCTCGTCGAGCGGCACGTGCACGACGTCGGCCTGGTACGACCGGAAGACGCCGAGCGCCCCGACGTAGCTCGGCGCCTCGGCGACGATGACGTCGCCCGGGTCGATGAAGATCCGGGTGACGAGGTCGAGCGCCTGCTGCGACCCGGTCGTCACGACGACGTCGTCCGGGTGGCACTCGATGCCCTCGAGACGGACGACGTCGAGGATGCGCGCGCGCAGCGCCTCGTCGCCCTGGCCGGATCCGTACTGCAGGACCGTCGCACCGCGCGTCGCGACGAGGTGCTGGACCGTCTCGGCGATCGTGTCGAGGGGGAGCCCGTCGAGGTACGGCATGCCGCCGGCGAGCGACACGACCTCCGGCCGGTTCGCGACGGCGAACAGCGCCCGGATCTCCGACGCCCGCATGCCGTGCGCTCGCTCCGCGTACGCCCCGAACCAGGGGTCGAGTCGGGTCCCGCCCGTGGCGGGCGGCTGCGGAGGGTTCGTCGGCGCGCTCACGATCCCCAGTGTGGCACGGCGGGTCGGGGGATCCCGTGAAGACGCCGGAGGGCGGACCACCCGCAGGTGGCCCGCCCTCCGGCGTCGTGCGGTCGTGGACCGGGGTCGGCCGGGTTCTCCGGCCGACGCGCGACGGTCAGACGCTGGTCGTGAGGACCGCGTCGATCTCCTCGGTCAGCGCGCGCTTGGGGCGGGCGCCGATGATGGAGCGCTGCAGCTCGCCGCCGACGTAGACGTTGAGCGTCGGGATCGACACGATGCCGTAGGCGCCGGTCGTCTCGGGGTTCGCGTCGGTGTCGAGCTTCGCGATCTTGATCTTGCCCGCGTACTCCTCGGAGAGCTCCTCGAGGATGGGCGCGACCTGGCGGCACGGACCGCACCACGTGGCCCAGAAGTCGACGAGCACGGGCAAGTCGGACTCCAGGACCTCGGAGCGGAAGGTGGCGTCGGTGACGGGGACGGTGGCCACGTGACCTCCTGTGGTCGGTCGGGCGTCCGGGACGGACGGGAGCGAGAGAGGGGGAAGGGTCAGGAGCCGAGCTCGGCGAGGGCCTCGGGCAGCTCCTCGGGGTTCGGCGCCTCGGGGGTGCCGGCGAGGTCGGCGTGCCCGGCGGCGTCGGCCAGCTCGGTGAGGTAGCGCTGGGCGTCGAGCGCGGCAGAGCAGCCGGATCCGGCGGCGGTGATGGCCTGCCGGTAGGTGTGGTCCACGAGGTCGCCGCACGCGAAGACGCCGGGGAGGTTCGTCGCGGTGGAGCGCCCGACGACCTGCACGTAGCCCTCGGGGTCGAGGTCGACCTGGCCGGCGAGGAGCTCGCTGCGCGGCTCGTGGCCGATGGCGACGAACAGGCCGGTCACGGGGAACGGACGCTCCTCGCCGGTCACGGTGTCGCGCAGCGTGACGCCCTCGACCTTGTTCTCGCCCTGGATCCCGACGACCTCGGAGTTCCAGGCGAAGTCGATCTTCGGGTCGTTGAGGGCGCGGTCGGCCATGATCTTCGACGCACGCAGCTCGTCGCGACGGTGGATGATCGTCACCTTCTCGGCGAAGCGCGTGAGGAAGGTCGCCTCCTCCATCGCGGAGTCGCCGCCGCCGACGACGGCGATGTGCTGGTCGCGGAAGAAGAAGCCGTCGCACGTCGCGCACCACGACACGCCGCGGCCCGACAGGCGCTTCTCGTCGTCGATGCCGAGCTCGCGGTACGCAGAGCCGGTCGCGAGGATCACGGCACGGCCGCGGAACGTCTCGCCGTTCGCGGTCACGACCGTCTTGACGGGGCCGTCGAGCTCGAGCTTCTCCGCGTCGTCCCACAGCACGCGCGCGCCGAACCGCTCGGCCTGCTTGCGCATGGACTCCATGAGGTCCGGCCCCATGATGCCGTCGGGGAACCCGGGGAAGTTTTCGACCTCCGTCGTGTTCATCAGGGCGCCGCCGGCGGTCACCGACCCGGCGAGCACGACGGGGTTCAGCCCGGCGCGCGCGGCGTAGACGGCCGCGGTGTACCCCGCGGGTCCCGACCCCACGATGATCAGGTTCTCGACGGTCGGCTGCTCGGTCACGTGAAAGCTCCTCGATCTCGGTGCGTGGCGGTCGGCCACGCGATGTGGTGAACACGCGGGGGCCGGCTTCTGTTCCACGGTACGGCCCGCGACGCGGCGGCGTGCGCGCGCCTCGCCAGGACCGGGACGACGACGCGGTCCGGCCCTGGCGGTACCCGCACGGCGCCGGCCGGACGGGTACGGCGAACGGACGTCAGGAGACGAGCAGCTCGTTGATCTCGATCCGGTTCTCGCCCTGCGCGTTCTGCGGCAGCTCGGTGAACCACAGGACGATCGAGCCCGTCTCGACCGGCTCCGGGAACGTGAACTCCACGCCCGGCGACAGCGGGCCGGACGCGAGGACCTCGCCCTCGGTGGGGGCGTCGGGCGACGTCGCGCGGATCTCGACGTTGCCGCCGTTGACGGACGTCTCGACGATGATCGTCTGGACCGGGGCCGGCTGCTCGAGCGTGATCGCGTACCCGATGCCGCTCTTGAGCCCGGCGAACTGGGGGCTGTTGTACCGGCGCGTGTACCACGCGGTCTCGGGCTGGCCGTCGTACGCGAGCGCCACGGCCTCCGGGTGCTCGCCCTCGTTCTCCGGGTCGGCGGCGTCGCCCTCGGGGTCGAGCGCGGTCCCGGACGCGATGACCGGCCGGACCTCCGGCTCGGGCTCCGGCGGGGGCTGTTCCTCGGTGCCGTCCGAGGTGCCCTCGTCGGCGGGCTCGCTCGCCTCGGCCGAGGGGCGTCCGTCCGTCGTCACGGCAGGGTCGAAGCCGGAGAACGCCGTGTTGATCGCCCAGATCACGCCGATGCCGACGAGGAGAAGCACGAGGACGAGGACGACGGGCGTCGCGTTGAACCGTCGGCTCCCTCGGCGCGGCGGGCCGTCGTCGCCGGTACCGCCCTGCTGGACCTCGGCCGGGCCGTCGGCGCCGGGAGCGGGGGCGTAGGCGGGGGCCGGCGCGGTGCCGGGGCCGTAGCCGGGCGGCGGGGGCGGGACGGGCTGCGCGCCGACCGCGGTGGCACCGTCCTGGGCGGCACTGGACACGGCGTAGGCGCCGGCGGCGTAGGCGGCCGTGGGTGCGACGGCGCCGGCCGACCCGGGCACCTCGCCCACCCGGTGGATCCGGCCCGTGGTGGGGCGCCGGACGGGCGGTGCCGGGGGCGGCGTCCCGGGGGGAGCGGCCGCCCCGCGGTTGTCGAACGCGCTGCGGACGGACTGCCGGCTGACGCCCGCGCCCGCGCCCGCCTGCGCGGCGCCCTGCGGCGAGACCGCGGACACCTCGCCCCACGGCTCGAGCGCGCTCACGACGTCGGCGGGCGTCTGCGGACCGTCGCCCGGGACGGGGGCCGACCAGGCGCCCACGGCGGCGACGTCGCGGGAGAACGTCCGCACGCACAGGTCGTCGAGCTCCGGCGGGACGTCGCCGCGCACCGCGGACGGCGCCAGCACGGCGTCGCCCGACCGCAGGGCCGGCAGCGGGTGGATCGCAGCGTCGGAGATCCACGGGACGTCGAGCGACGGCCCGGGCCAGCGCGCCGTCGTCGCGTAGTAGAAGAGGGCCACGAGCCCGACGGCGTCCAGGCGCGACGTGCGCTCGGCGTCGTGCTGGTCCTGGCCCGCGACGCCGGCGTCGAGGCCGAGACCGGTGACGACGACGCGGCCGTCGTGCACGCGCACCGCGTCGGGCCGGACGGCGAGGTGGTGCACGCCCCGGCCGCGCGCGGCCTCGAGCGCGGAGGCCGCCTCGCCGACGATGGCCCGGGCCTGGCGCGCGTCGAGGACGCCGCCCGCGACGAGGTCCGTGAGCGTGGTGCCGACGAACGGTTCGGTCACGACGTACGCGACGTCGCCCTCGGAGCCCACGTCGAGCACTCGCGTGAGGCGCGGGTCCGCGACGAGTGCGGCGCGGCGCGCGGAGTCGAGCGCCTCGGCGACGTGCGGGCCGGTGACGAGCGACACGCGGACCGGGCGGTCGAGGATCTGGTCGTGCGCCGCCCACGCCGAGACGTCGGCGAGGTCGGACGCGAGCCGGTCGTCCAACCGGTAGCGGGCGACGAGCAGTGTTCCGGGAGCCACGCCGTTCACCGGACCTCCTTCGGGGGACTCGTGGTCGGCATCACCACATCGTACGCGGGCCCGGATTGCCCGGTATCTACCGGCGAAGGACCCGCCGGAGCCGTCCGGCGAACGGGCCGACGAGCTCGTCCAGCTCGCGCACCCGCAAGGCTCGCAGCCCGGCGACGTACACGCCCGTCATGACGAGGCCCACGAGCGCCACGACGAGAAGCGCCTCCCACCACGACAGCCCGTAGATGTCCCCGGTGACGCGCACGTAGAGCTGGAGCACGCCCCAGCCGGCGCCCGCGCTGACGAGCGCGGCGAGCACGGTCTTCACGTGCATGCGCACGATCCGGTAGCCGTCGAGCCCCCGCAGCGTGCGCCGCAGCCCGACGGTCCGCAGCGCGACGGCCACGACGTTCGACAGGCTCATCGCCGCACCGACGCCGACGACCCACCACTGCGGGTCGAGCGTGCGCGTCGCGAGCCACGACACGCCGACGAGCACGATCGTGCCGGGGACCTGGATCCAGAACACCGTCCGGCCGTCCTCGAACGCGTAGTAGACCCACTTCATGAGGACCATGCCGCCGAGCGGCACGAGGCCGAACGCCATCGCCACGAGCACCTGGGCGACCGCGGCGCCCGACGCGGCCCCCACCGACGGCACGAGCAGCTTGGTGATCGGCAGGGCCAGCACCGCGAACACCGCGGTGGCGAAGACGGTGAACACGCCGACGGTGCGCACGCCCCGCGACAGGTCCTGGCGCACGCGCGCGACGTCGCCCGCGTGCGCGGCCGCGCTCATCCCGGTGAACAGGGCGGTCGCGATGGAGACGGTCACGAGCGAGTGGGGGAGCAGGTAGATCATGAGCGCCTGCGTGTACGCGGCGTTGCCCGCGACGGTGAGCTGGTCCGCGAACGCCTCGGGGGACGCGACGGTGAGGCTCGTGACGACGCCCTGCGCGCCTGCGTCACCCGCGTAGTCGCCGAAGCGCTGCGCGAGGGCGGCGCGCGGCGCCTCGCTCGCGAACCGCGTCGTGAACAGCACGCCGACCTGCTCGAGGACGACGGCGGCGAACGTCCACAGGGCGACCTGGCCCGCCGAGCGCAGCCCGATCCCGCGCAGGCCGAACCGCACGTGCCACCGGAACCCGGCGCGCCAGAGCGGCACGACGAGGACGAGCGCCTGCGCCGCGACGCCGAGCGTCGCCGTGCCGGCGAGGATCGCTATCTTGGTGCCGTCCCACTGCGTCAGGTCGTCGACGGACCCGGTGGCCGCCGGACCGTAGACGGCGATGAACGCCCCGAACCCGACGATCGACACGACGTTGTTGAGCACGGGCGCCCACATGAACGGCCCGAACTGCCCGCGCGCGTTGAGCACCTGGCCGAGCAGCGTGTACAGGCCGTAGAAGAACAGCTGGGGCGTGCACCACAGGGCGAACGACACGGCGAGGGCCATCTGCGGGGAGGTCCACCCGTCGCCCGTGTAGAGCCCGACGAGGATGCTCGAGCCCGCGGTGAGCAGAGCCGAGATCGCGAGCAGCACCGTGCCCGAGAGAGTGAGCAGCTTGTCGAGGCGCTGCTGGGTGTCGTGCGCACGGTAGGCCCGCACGATCTGCGGCACGAGCACGGCGTTGAGCACGCCGCCCGCGAGGATCGCGAAGAGGACGTTGGGGATCTTGTTCGCGACGTCGAACGCGTCGGCGACGAGCCCCGTCGTCCCGATAGCGGCGACGAGCAGCACGTTGCGCACGAGCCCCAGCGCGCGCGAGACGAGCGTGCCCGACGCCATGAGCGCCGACGACCGGCCGAGCCCGCCGGTCCGCCCGCCGGCGGGGGCCTCGGCGGCGCCCGCCTCCGCGGCCTCGT
>NZ_LWGL01000060.1 GCF_001722485.1 Cellulosimicrobium cellulans
CGGTGTTGGCGCCGGTGACGTAGGCCTGGTGGTGCTTGGAGTGGTGCAGCTCCATGATCCGCCCGGAGATGTGCGGCTCCAGCGCACCGTAGTCGTAGGACAGCTCGGGCAGCGTGTAGACAGGCATCGGTGATCCTCCTGGTCGGGCCACCCGAGCACCGGCGCGGGCGGGCGGCTGGTTGCACGACAACGGGGAGCGCGACCGCGGTCACGCTCCCCGAGAAGCCGACGACCCGCGACGCGCCGCCTCGGAGATCCGAGGGAGCACGTCGCGGGTCGTCACCGTCCTACTGTGCAGGAACGTCAGGGATGACGCTCGTCGGTACCGCCTTCCGGCTCGACGAGGTCCCGCCGTCCGCCGATGCCGGCACCTGCGCCGGCCTCCACGCGGGCGTGGCCCGCGCCCTCGAGGGCGTCGTGCTCGCCGTGCGAGTGCGCGGCCGCCAGCTCGGCGGGCGTCACCGGCTCCACACGGTCCTCGTAGAAGAACCGCGAGAGGCGCTGAAGGCGCTTGTCCTTCTTGTAGCCCTTGCGCCGCACACCGCGCGCGTCCGTGGCCGGCTCGATCTCGAGCGGCTCGTGGGCGCGGTAGTTGACCCGCAGCCAGCGCTCCTGCTCGTCGAGCGGGCGGTGGACCTCGATGTACTCGCCGTGGGCGAAGCGCACGATCCGACCCGTCTCGTGCCCGTGGAGGACGAGCTCGCGGTCCTTGCGCTGCAGGCCGAGGCAGATGCGCTTCGTGACCCAGAACGCGAACCACGGACCGACGAAGAGCAGGATGCGGAAGACCCACGTGATCGCGTTGATCGACATGTGGAAGTGCGTCGCGATGAGGTCGTTCGACCCCGCCAGCGCCAGGATGATGAACGCCGTGAGGAACGCGACGCCCAGGCCGGTGCGCACGGGGACGTTGCGCGGGCGGTCGAGCACGTGGTGCTCGCGCTTGTCCTTCGTCACGGCCGCCTCGACGAACGGGTAGGCGAAGAGGAAGGTGAACAGCAGGCCCGGCACCACGACCGCGGGGATGAGCACGTTGAGCGACACGGTGTAGTCGCCCCACGTCACGAACTCCGCGCCCCCGGGCATCAGACGCAGCGACCCCTCGAGGAACAGCATGTACCAGTCGGGTTGTGCGCCCGCGGAGACCGGCGACGGGTCGTAAGGGCCGTAGTTCCACACGTTGTTGATCGCCATCGTGCCACCCATGAGGGCGAGGATGCCGAACACGACGAAGAAGAACCCGCCGGCCTTGGCGACGTACACGGGGAACAGCGGGAAGCCGACGACGTTCGTGTCGGTGCGACCGCCACCCGGGTACTGCGTGTGCTTGTGCAGCACCACGAAGAACAGGTGGAGCGCGACGAGCGCGAGGATGAGGCCGGGCACGAGCAGGATGTGCACCGTGAACAGGCGCGGGATGATGTGCTCGCCCGGGAACTCGCCGCCGAAGATGAAGTACGACAGCCACGAGCCGATGAGCGGGATCGACTTCACCACGCCGTCGGTGATGCGCAGACCGTTGCCGGAGAGCACGTCGTCGGGGAGGGAGTAGCCGGAGAAGCCCGCCAGCAGGCCCATGATCATCAGCAGCATGCCGACGAGCCAGTTCAGCTCGCGCGGCTTGCGGAACGCGCCGGTGAAGAACACGCGCATCATGTGCGTGACGATCGACGCGAGGAAGATCAGCGCCGCCCAGTGGTGGATCTGGCGCATGAGCAGACCGCCGCGCACCTCGAACGACATGTTCAGCGTGGAGGCGAACGCGTCCGACATGAGCTGGCCGTCCATCGACGCGGGCGGGCCGTGGTACGTCACGAGCGACATGCTCGGGACGAAGAACATCGTCAGGAAGATCCCGGTGAGGATCAGGACGATGAACGAGTAGAGCGCGATCTCACCCAGGAGGAACGACCAGTGGTCGGGGAAGACCTTGCGCGCGAACTCCTTGACGGCCGAGCCGATGCTCGTCCGCTGGTCGAGGTAGTCGGCCGCCTTGCCCGCGCGCGTGGTGGGGGCGGCGGCGCCGGTGCTGGTGGTCACTTCAGACGCTCCCAGAAGCTCGGACCGATGGGCTCGTGGAAGTCGCTCTGCGCGACCAGGTAGCCCTCGTCATCAACGGTGATCGGCAGCTGCGGCAGGGGCCGCTTCGCGGGGCCGAAGACCACCTTGCAACTGTCGGCCACGTCGAACGTCGACTGGTGGCACGGGCACAGCAGGTGGTGGGTCTGCTGCTCGTAGAGCGCCACGGGGCAGCCCACGTGCGTGCAGATCTTCGAGTAGGCGACGATCCCGTCGTAGGACCAGGTCTCGCCCTGCGGGGCCTGGTCGGACCTGAGGTCGCGCGGGTCCAGACGGACGAGGAGCACGACGGCCTTGGCCTTCTCCGTGATCCACTCGTGCGACTGGCGCTCCTCCTCGCTCACGTCGGGGATGACGTGCACGACCGAGCCGATCGTGACGTCCGAGGCCTTGATAGGCCGGCCCGACGGGTCGATGGCGAGGCGGGTGCCGCGCTTCCACATCGTGTGCTTGAACTTGGACACGTTCCAGTCGCCGCCCACGCTGCTGACGAGCGGCACGGCGATGGTCAGCGGGAAGAGCGCGAGGGCCGAGATGACCGCACCCTTGAGGACACCGCGGCGCGCGATGCCCGAGTCCTTGGCGCCGGCCTCGAGCTCCTGCACGGCGACGGCGCGCGTGGCCTCGTCGCTCGCGACGGGGTGGCGCTCGTCGACCTTCTCGTGGTCCGACATGAGGACCTTGGCCCAGTGCACCGCACCGAGACCGATCCCGAGGAGCGCGAACGCGATCGCGAGACCGAGCGACAGCGTCGACAGACGCACGCCTGCCGTGGTGCCGTCCGGCGGCAGCGCGAAGTAGACGACCATCGAGGCGATGGTGCCGAGCACCGAGAGGCCGAAGAGGAACGAGACCTGACGCTCGGCGCGCTTCGACGCCTGCGGGTCCCGGTCGGCCATCCGGGACTTGTGCTCGGGCAGACCCGGGTCCGGGAACGTCTCGAGCGTGCCGTGCTCCTCGCGGTGCCCGACCTGGCGGGACGAGCTCTCCGGGGAGCGGGGGTTCTGGTAGTCGCTCACGAGGACTTCGCTCCGATCCACACTGCGGCCCCGATGAGGAGACCCATGCCCACGATCCAGGCCCACAGGCCCTCGCTGACCGGCCCGAGGGAGCCGAGCGAGAGCCCGCCCGCGGAGCCGTCACGCTGCTCGACGAGGTAGGCGATGATGTCGCGCTTCTCGTCGGGCGTCACGGTCGCGTCGTTGAACACCGGCATGGACTGCGGACCGGTGAGCATGGCTTGGTAGATGTTGCGCTCCGACACGTCCCACAGCGGCGGGGCGAACTTGCCCTCCGACAGCGCGCCACCCGCGCCGACGGCGTTGTGGCACATCGCGCAGTTGGTGCGGAAGAGGGCGGCGCCGTTGGCGATGTCGCCCTGCGCCGCGTCGACCTGCTCGTCGGTGGGGATCGCCGGGCCGGCGCCGAGCGACGCGACGTAGGCGGCGAGCTGCGCCGTCTGCTCCTCGTCGAACTGACGCGGCTTCTCCAGCGCCTGCGGTCCGTCCATCTGCATGGGCATGCGGCCGGTGGACACCTGGAAGTCGACCGACGCCGCGCCGACGCCCACGAGCGACGGCGCGGAGTCCGTGCCCTCGGCGTTCGGGCCGTGGCACGTGGCGCAGTTGGCCTGGAAGAGCTTCTGGCCGGTCTCGATGTCCTCGGTGCTGGCGGTCTCGGCGTTGGCCGGGGTGGGTGCAAGGGCGGCGTAGACGCCGCCGGTGACCAGCAGCGCCAGCAGCAGCAGCACGACCGGCGCGAGGCGGTGGTGTCTGCGGGCGGCGAGTGCCTTCACGAAATGATCCTCGTCTCGCAGGTGGGGGAGCAGGGGGAGGGAGGGCTGGCGGGGAGTGCCCCGACGCTCGTCAGCGCAGGATGTAGATCACGAAGAACAGCGCGATCCACACGACGTCGACGAAGTGCCAGTAGTAGGACGTCACGATGGCCGTCGTGGCCTCGTGGTGCCCGAAGTTCTTGGCCGAGAACGAGCGGCCGAGAAGGAAGAGGAACGCGATGAGCCCGCCGACGACGTGGAGGCCGTGGAAGCCGGTCGTGATGTAGAAGACCGAGCCGTACGGCGTCGAGGAGATCGACACGCCGTGCTCGACCAGCTCGGCGTACTCGAAGACCTGCCCGCCGATGAAGAACGCGCCCATGAGGAACGTCAGCGTCATCCACTCGTTCATGCCCCAGCGGTTCACCTGGAGCAGCGAGCCCGTGCGCACCGGCTGGAACCGCTCGGCGGCCCACACGCCCATCTGGCACGTCACCGACGACAGCACCAGGATGGTGGTGTTGACGAGCGCGAACGGGAGGTTGAGCGTGCCGGCCTCGGCCGCCCACTCCTCCGCGGGCATCACGGAACGGACCGTGAAGTACATGGCGAACAGGCCCGCGAAGAACATGAGCTCGCTGGCCAGCCACACGATCGTCCCGACCGAGACGGGGTTCGGTCGGTTGACGCTCACGTGCTGATGGGCGTGGGGGGCAGCCGTTGCGGTCGACACATCAGCCATTATGGCCGACGTCGGCCCCGAACGCGGCACCCGGCGGGGGGGCGGCGAGGCGGGGAATCTCACAATGTCTCCAGATCTTCTCGCACGGACCTGCACTTGGTGACGGATCGACGGCAAGTGCCATGAAATCGACGGCGTGGGCGGCGCTCGAAGCCGTCGCCGTGCGCCGCACGGCACCGTGCGCCACGGACGGGTGCCCGAACGCCCCCGGGCGTGCCAAGATGCCTGCGTGGGCGGCCACCGTCGGTCGCGCCACTGCCCCGACCGGCCAGGACGAAGGCGACGGTGACGACGATGACGACGACCGTGACGACGACTCCCGAGGGCGCCCGCGCGAGCGCCGCGGTGCGCGAGGACGCCGTGGCGTCGGGCGGGCGAGCGCCGCGCGTGCTGCTCTACAGCGACGACGTGACGGTCCGCGAGCAGGTGCGGCTCGCGGTCGGGCGCCGGCTCGGTGCCGGACGGCCCGACATCGTGTGGCGCGAGGTCGCGACCGCGGACGCCGTCGTCGCCGCGGCCGACGCGGGCGGCTGGGACCTCCTCGTGCTCGACGGCGAGGCCGACAAGGCGGGCGGCATGGGCCTGTGCCGCCAGCTCAAGAACGAGATCTACCGCTGCCCGCCCGTGCTGGTCCTCACCGGCAGGCCGCAGGACGGTTGGCTAGCATCGTGGTCGCTCGCCGACGACGCGGTGCCCCGGCCGTTCGACGCGGTCGAGCTGCAGCGCGCCGTCGCCGACCTCCTGGGTGCCGCCGGCACCCCGTGACCCCCGTCCCGAAGGGCAGGAACCCGTGAGCACGACCCCCCACCCCGTCTCGTCCCCGGGAGCCGCGGGGGAGGGCGACCGGTCGTGGCCCGCCCTGCTGACGGACCTGGTGGCCGGTCGCGACCTCGACGCCGCACGGACGTCGTGGGCGATGGACCAGGTGATGTCGGGCGACGTCTCGCCGACGCGCCTCGCGGCCTTCCTCGTGGCGCTGCGCGCGAAGGGCGAGACGGTCGAGGAGCTCACGGGCCTCGCGGACACGATGCTCGCGCACGCGCTGCGCTTCGAGGTCCCGGGTCCGTCGGTGGACATCGTCGGCAGCGGTGGCGACCGCGCCCACACGGTCAACGTCTCCACGATGGCGGCCGTCGTCGTCGCCGGCGCCGGGATCCGGGTCGTCAAGCACGGCAACCGGGCCGCGTCGTCGTCCTCGGGCTCGGCGGACGTCCTCGAGGCGCTCGGCATCCGGCTCGACCACGGCCCCGACCGCGTGGCGCAGCTCGCGCACGAGGTCGGGATCACGTTCTGCTTCGCGATGGTGTTCCACCCGTCGTTCCGCCACGCCGGCGTGGCGCGCAAGGAGCTCGCCATCCCGACGGCGTTCAACTTCCTCGGGCCGCTCACGAACCCGGCGCAGCCGCGCGCGACGGCGGTCGGCGTCGCCGACGCGCGCATGGCGCCGCTCGTCGCGGGCGTCTTCGCGAGCCGCGGCACCTCGGCACTCGTGTTCCGCGGCGACGACGGCCTCGACGAGCTCGCCGCCACGGGCGGGGCGACCGTGTGGGAGGTGCGGGACGGCGCGGTGCACGAGCACCGGCTCGACGCCGTGCGCGACCTCGGCCTGCGCCGCATCACGGTGGGCGACCTGCGGGGCGCGGACGCCGCCTTCAACGCGGAGGTCGCGCGCGAGACGTTCGCCGGCAGCCACGGCGCGGTGCGCGAGACGGTGCTGCTCAACGCCGCGGCGGCGCTCGTCGCGGACGGCACCCTGCCCGGCACCGGGTCGGGCACGCTCGTCTCGCGCCTCGGCGCGGGCATCGAGCACGCGGCGCGCAGCGTCGACACGGGTGCGGCCTCCGACGTGCTGCGCCGCTGGGCGGACGCCGCCGCCCGCTGAGGCCCAGGACGCCGCGGCCGCCCGTGAGCGGTGGCGGCGGCCGGGCTCAGTCGTCGAGGCCGAGCGCGAAGGCCTGCTCGAGGTCGACGTGCGAGTACGCGCGGAACGCGATGAAGGTCTCGGTGCGCAGGACGCCGGAGACCTTGCCGATGCGGTCGGCGATGACGTCGGCGAGGTGGTCGTGCTCGGCCACGCGCACCATCGCGACGAGGTCCGTCTTGCCGGTGACGGAGTACACCTCGCTCACGCCCCTGAGGTCCGCCACCTCGGCCGCCACCTCGGGGATGCGCGCGGGGTCGGTGTCGATCAGGACGATGGCGGTGAGCATGCTTCCTCCGGGGACGGGTCGTCGTCGTGCGCCCACTCTACGGCCGGGTGCCCTGCCGCGACGTGCTGCGCGTCACCGTGCCGGGCGACCTCCCGCGCCGTGACGGCCGGGTCCGCGTGGGCCCGTGCGGAGCGCACCGGGCACGTCCACGGGCCGCTCACCTCGACCAGGCGGACGCCCGGCTGCTCGAGCCACGCGAGCACGAGGTCGGCCTCGTGGGGGTGGCACGCCGGCGCGGGCGGCACCGGCGCGGGCACGGTCTCGGCGGTGGCGACGAGCGCGTGCACGAGCGGCCACGGGTCCTCCCCGGGGCGGCTGACGCCGGTCGCGGCGAGCCGCGCGTGCCGCACGACGACGACCTCCCAGCCGCCGGTCTCGGTGGGGCGGGCCGCGACGAGCTGCTCGCACCGCGAGAGGGGCGCGATGCGCTGCGCGCGGGCGGCCCCGGAGAGGAAGGCGCGCAGCCGGTGCGTGACCTCCCCGGCCTGCTCGAACCGCTCGTCGCGCGCGAGCGCGGCGATCCGTCGCCCGAGCTCCGCCACGACGGCGGACGGGTCGCCCTCGAACGCGCGGTGCACGGCGTCGGCGACCTCGCCGTAGCCGACGTCCGGCTGCCCGGCGGTGCACGGCGCCGAGCACCGTCCCATCTCGGCGAGCACGCAGGCCGACGCCCCCGCGCTCGCGACGAGGGGCAGGCGCCGCGTGCACTGGCGCAGCCGGAACACGTCGTGCAGGGCGTCGACCGCGGCCTGGGCCTGGTTCCGGGAGGAGAACGGCCCGATGTGCGCCGCGGGCGCGCGCACGTCGCGCACGACCGAGAGCCGCGGGTAGGCCTCGTGGGTGAGGCGCACCCACGTCATGCGCTCGGGGTGGCGCGAGCGGCGGTTGTAGCGCGGCTCGTGCTCGGCGATGAGCCGCAGCTCGCGGACCTGCGCCTCGAGCGGGGTCGCGCACACGACGGGCGTCACGGCGTGGGCGATGCGCACCATCTCGGTGATGCGCCCGCGCTTCTCCGAGCGCGTGAAGTACGAGCGCACGCGGCGACGGATCGACGTCGAGGTCCCCACGTAGAGCACCTCGTCGCCCGGGCCGCGGAAGAGGTACACGCCGGGGGCGTCGGGCAGGCCGTCCGCGAGGTGGCGCTTGCGGCGCACGTCCTGCGGCACGGGGTCGGTGGCGCCCGCGAGGTCCTCGAGGTGCGTCACGCCCAGCGGACCGAGACGGCCGAGCAGCGCGTGCAGCACGTCGACGGTCGCGCGCGCGTCGGCGAGCGCCCGGTGCTCGGGTGTGACGGTCGCGCGGAACAGCGCCGCGAGCGTCGAGAGCTTGTGGTTGGGTGCCTCGTCGCGGGTCACCACGCGGCGCGCGAGGGGCACCGTGTCGATCACCTGGTTGCCGGGCCACTCGTAGCCGGCCGCGCGGCAGGCGGCCTTGAGGAACGAGATGTCGAACGGCGCGTTGTGCGCGACGAGGACGGCGCCCCGCACGAACTCGAGGAGGCTCGGCAGGACGGCCTCGATCGGCGGCGCCGTGGCGACCATCGCCGACGTGATGCCCGTGAGCCGGGCGACGAACGCCGGGACCGGTCGCCCGGGGTTGACGAGCGTCTGGAGCTCGCCGAGCACCACGCCGCCGCGCACCTTCACGGCCCCGATCTCGGTGATGCCCTCTGCGGCGGGGGAGCCGCCGGTCGTCTCGAGGTCGACGACGACGAAGGTCACGTCCTGCAGGGGTGTGCCCAGGTCGTCGAACGTCGCCTGGACGGCCGTGCCGCCGGTCCCCGGCGCCCGGTCGTCGCGCGGCGGGGACAGCAGGGAGGGCACGAGCATGCCCGGGACGCTAGCGACGGCTACCCACACGTCCCGGCGCCCGCCCCACCGCGGCGGGCGCCGGGACGCGCCGGGTCAGTGGACGGGCGCCGGGCCGTCCGCGTAGATCTGCTCGATGTCGCTCGCGAAGTCCTTGAGCACCTCCGAGCGCTTCACCTTGAGCGACGGCGTGAGGTAGCCGTTCTCGACGGTGAAGTCGGTCGTCAGGACGGTGAACTTGCGGATGGACTCGGCGCGCGAGACCGCCTGGTTCGCGCGCGTCACCGCGGCGTCGAGCGCGGCGAGGACGTCGGGGTCCTTCGCGGCCTCCTCGACGGTCATCTCGCCCTTGCCGTGCATGGTCGCCCAGCCCGGCAGGCCCTCGGGGTCGAGCGTGACGAGCGCCCCGATGAACGGCTTCTGGTCGCCGACGACGACGCACTGCGACACGAGCGCGTGCGCCCGGATGCGGTCCTCGAGCACCGCCGGGGCCACGTTCTTGCCGCCCGCGGTGACGATGATTTCTTTCTTGCGCCCCGTGATGCGCAGGTACCCGTCCTCGTCGAGGGAGCCGAGGTCGCCGGTGCGGAACCACCCGTCGACGAGCGCCTCGCGCGTCGCCTGCTCGTTGTTGTGGTAGCCGCGGAACACGTGGTGGCCCTTGAGCAGGATCTCGCCGTCCTCGGCGATGCGCACCGCGCACCCGGGCAGCTGCGTGCCGACCGTGCCGATGCGGGTGCTGGACGGCCGGTTGACGGACGTGGGCGCCGTCGTCTCCGTGAGGCCGTAGCCCTCGAGGATGCGCACGCCGATGCCGCGGTAGAAGTGGCCGAGGCGCTCGCCGAGCGGCGCGCCGCCGGAGACCGCGAACTTCGCCTGCCCGCCCAGCGCGTGCCGCAGCTTCTTGAACACGAGCGCGTCCGCGACCTTGTGCTGGACCCTGAGGCCGAGGCCCGGCCCCTTCGGGTCGTCGAGCGCGCGGGAGTACGCGATCGCGGTGGCGACCGCCCAGTGGAAGATGCGGAGCTTGCCGCCCGCCGCCGCCTTCTGCTCGGACGAGTTGTAGACCTTCTCGAAGACGCGCGGCACGGACAGGAGGTAGGTCGGCCGGAACGTGCCCAGGTCCTCGAGCAGCGTCTTCGTGTCCGGCGTGTGCCCCAGCACGGTCCCGCCGGCGACGACGAGCACGCCGATGAAGCGCGCGAACACGTGCGCGAGCGGCATGAACAGCAGCGTGCGCGCTCCAGGCTCCTTGAAGACCTCCGGCACGGCCTCGACCGCGTTGACGGTGAGCGAGTAGAAGTTCTCGTGCGTCAGCTCGGCGCCCTTGGGGCGCCCCGTCGTGCCGGACGTGTAGATGATCGTCGCGACGTCGGCGAGGTCGGCCAGCCCGCGGCGCCGGGCGATCTCGGCGTCGTCGACGCCCGCGCCCTCGGACACGAGCGTCGCGACGGCGCCGGAGTCGAGGACGAGGACGTCGCCGAGCGACGGCGTCCGGTCGCGGACCTCCGCGACCGTCGCGGCGTGGGCCTCGGTCTCGACGACGAGCAGCCGGACGTCGGCGTCCGACAGGATCCACTGCACCTGCTCGGCGCTGGACGTCTCGTAGAGCGGCACCGGGACGGCGCCGGCCGCCCAGGACGCCCAGTCGAGGAGCGTCCACTCGTAGCGGGTGCGGGACATGATGCCGACGGCGTCCCCCGGCTGGACGCCACGGGCGACGAGGCCCTTGGCGACCGCGACGACCTCGGCCTCGAAGTCGCGGGCGCTGAGCGCCTCCCAGGCCCCTCCCGGGCCGGTGCGGCGCTCGACCATCGGCGCCGCCGGGTCGGCGGCGACACGGCTCGCGAGCAGGTCGTTGAGGTTCCTCGACGGATCGACCTCGACGATCCGGGGTGCGCTGAACTCGTCCATTCTGGCTCCAGTGGCAGTAGTCGACGGTGGGAGAACACTACCCAGAGGCGGTGCGTGCCGGGGACCTTCCCGAGTCGGTAGGCTGCACTCGCTGTGCGCTGCTTTGCGCAACGTTTCGTCCGTGCGAGGAGTTCCCCTTCGCGTTGCCGCGACGGCGCCGGCTGCGGCCCTGCGGCCGTCGTCATCTCAGCTCGGCCAGGACTATCGAGAAGGACGGGACATGCACGCCATCGGTGTGGACATCGGCGGGACGAAGATCGCGGCCGGCGTCGTCGACGACGAGGGCAGGATCCTCGCCCAGACGCGCCGCGACACGGAGCCCGACGACGTGGCGAGCATCGACCGGGCCATCGCCGACGTCTACGCCGAGCTGTCCGCGAAGCACGACGTCGGGGCGATCGGCCTCGCCGCGGCCGGCTTCGTGAGCCCGGACCGCACCTCCGTGCTGTTCGCGCCCAACATCGCGTGGCGCGAGTACCCGCTCGCGCACAACGTGCGCGAGCTCGTCGGCGACGACGACGTGAGCATCGTCGTCGAGAACGACGCGAACGCCGCCGGGTGGGCCGAGTTCCAGTTCGGCGTCGCGCGCGACGCGACGGACATGCTCATGCTCACCGTGGGCACGGGCCTGGGCGGGGCGATCGTCGTGGACCGCGCGCTGGTGCGCGGCAAGTGGGGCGTCGCGGCGGAGGTCGGGCACATGCGCGTCGTGCCGGGAGGGCACTACTGCGGGTGCGGGCACGAGGGCTGCTGGGAGCAGTACGCGTCCGGGACGGCGCTCGTGCGCGACGCGCAGGGCGCGCTCATCGCGCAGCCCGACCGCGCGACGCGCCTGCTCGAGCTGTGCGGCGGCGACCCGGCCAAGCTCACCGGCCCGCAGATCACGCAGGCCGCGCAGGAGGGCGACCCGCTCGCGGTCGAGCTCCTCGCCAACCTCGGCCGCTGGATCGGCGAGGGCGCGGCCTCGGTGACCGCCCTGCTCGACCCCGAGCTCATCGTCATCGGCGGCGGGGTCGGCGCGGCCGGCGACCTGCTGCTGCAGCCGATCCGCCGTGCGTTCTCCGAGCAGCTGTCCGCGCGCGGGCACCGGCCCGAGGCGCAGATCGAGCTCGCCGAGCACGGCAACGAGGCCGGCATCGTGGGCGCCGCCGACCTCGCGCGCCGCTGACCGGTCACACGACGGCGCCGGGCCCCGCGTCGTCCTCGTCGCGGCGGTGCGGCATGCGCCACAGCAGCACCGCGAGCCCCGCGAGGAATGCCGCCCCGCCCACCTGCGCCACGACGACCGGGAACGGGCGCGCGACGACGAGCAGGACGAGCAGGACGATCGGCACACCCGCCACGAGCGACCACGCCATGGTCAGGAGGGGGTCGCGGCCGAGCACGAGCGGCGGGTCCGGCGGCACGAAGTGGCTCTCGGCCTCCTCGAGCGCCTCCACCTCGGGCGTGGCCGGCCAGTCGCGCGGCCCGGGCGACCGCACCCACGGCGCGACCGGGACCGAGCCGAGGGCGTCGCGGCCCGCGGACGGACCCGCCCCGCCGACGGTCCCGGCGTCGTCCGCGCGGTCGGGCCGCCCGGCGCCCGCGTCGAGGTCCGACAGGTCGCCGAGGCCGGCCACGATGCCGGCCCACTGCGCGTCGACGTCGACGGGGCCGTCGTCGCCCGGGGGGCGGTCGTCGGCGGGGTCCGGACGTGCGGCCGGGGCCGTGCGGTCGTCCCCGAGGTGCTCGGGCGTGCGCTCGGCGGGAGGACCGGGGACGTCGTCCGGCTCCGACGGGTCCGGCTGGGCATTCGGTGCGGCCATGACAATCACTCTAGAGTCGGATGCACGTCCCGCGCCGGGACCCCGCGAGGAGGAACGTTGTTCTACTGGTTCATGAAGCAGGTGATGGTCGGGCCGCTGCTGCGGCTGCTGTACCGTCCCTGGACGCGGGGCGTGGAGAACGTGCCGGACTCCGGCGGCGCGATCCTCGCCAGCAACCACCTCGCGGTCATCGACTCCTTCATCCTCCCGCTCGTCCTCGGGCGCAAGGTCCAGTTCCTCGGCAAGTCCGACTACTTCACCGGCACGGGCGTCAAGGGGCGGCTGACGGCGGGCTTCATGCGCGGCGTCGGGACGATCCCGGTGGACCGCTCGGGCGGCAAGGCGAGCGAGGCCGCGCTCAACACGGGCCTGCGCGTGCTGCGCGACGGCGACCTGTTCGGGATCTACCCCGAGGGCACGCGCAGCCCGGACGGCCGCCTCTACCGCGGCAAGACCGGTGTCGCGCGCCTCGCGCTCGAGTCGGGCGCGCCGGTGATCCCGGTCGCGATGGTCGGGACGAACATCGCGCAGCCGATCGGCAAGGTCATCCCGACCCCGATGCGCATCGGCGTCGTCATCGGCGAGCCGCTCGACTTCTCCCGCTACCAGGGCATGGAGAACGACCGGTTCATCCTGCGCTCGGTGGCCGACGAGATCATGTACGCGATCATGCGGCTGTCGGGGCAGGAGTACGTCGACATCTACGCGGCGACCGCCAAGGCGCGCATCGCGGCCGGTCACCGGGGCGCCGAGGAGGGCGGCGGCGCCCCCGGCGGGCGGCCCGCGCCCGACGTCCAGGTCCCGGAACCTCCGCAGGAGCCCGGCGCGGCCTCAGTAGACTGACCTGGGCCGATCCGGACCGGGCACCCGGTCCGCGGTCGCCCGCCACGGCTCCGCCGTCGCCCCCCACGCCCGCCGACGCGGGCGCCGCACGGGACGCCGCCGGACGCCACAGATCCCGTCCACGGATCCCGACCCACGAGAGGTTCTGAGTTCACATGTCGGTTCGTCGCGTCGCCCTGCTCACCGCGGGCGGCTTCGCCCCGTGCCTGTCCTCCGCCGTCGGCGGTCTCATCGAGCGCTACACGGAGCTCGACCCGGAGATCGAGATCATCGCCTACCAGTACGGCTACCACGGCCTGCTCACGGGCACGAAGATCGTCGTCGACGAGGAGGGCCGCAAGAAGGCGGGCGTGCTCCACCGCTTCGGCGGCTCGCCGATCGGCAACTCGCGCGTGAAGCTCACGAACGCGGCGGACTGCGTCAAGCGCGGTCTCGTCGAGGAGGGCCAGGACCCGCTGAAGGTCGCGGCCGAGCAGCTCAAGGCCGACGGCGTCGACGTGCTCCACACGATCGGCGGCGACGACACCAACACGACGGCGGCCGACCTCGCCGCGTACCTGCACGAGAACGGCTACGAGCTCACCGTCGTGGGCCTGCCGAAGACGATCGACAACGACGTCGTGCCGATCCGCCAGTCGCTCGGCGCGTGGACCGCCGCCGAGGAGGCGGCCGGGTTCGCCGCGAACGTCATCGGCGAGCACCGCTCCGGGCCGCGCATGCTCATCGTGCACGAGGTCATGGGCCGCCACTGCGGGTGGCTCACCGCGGCGTCGGCCGCCGAGTACCGCAAGTGGCTCGACGCCCAGGAGTGGGTCCCGAGCCTCGGCCTGACGCGCGAGCGCTGGGACGTGCACGCGGTCTTCCTGCCCGAGCTGGCACTGGACATCGACGCCGAGGCCGCGCGCCTCAAGGGCGTCATGGACGAGATCGGCAACGTCAACATCTTCCTGTCCGAGGGCGCGGGCATGCACGAGATCGTCGCGCAGCTCGAGGCGGCGGGGGAGACCGTGCAGCGCGACCCGTTCGGCCACGTCAAGCTCGACACGATCAACCCGGGCCAGTGGTTCGCGAAGCAGTTCGCCGAGAAGCTCGGGGCCGAGAAGGTCATGGTCCAGAAGTCGGGCTACTACTCGCGCGCCGCCGCCGCGAACGCCGAGGACCTGCGCCTCATCAAGTCCATGACGGACCTCGCGGTCGACTGCGCGCTGCGCGGCGAGTCCGGCGTCATCGGGCACGACGAGGAGAACGGCGACCGCCTGCGCGCGATCGAGTTCCCGCGCATCGCGGGCGGCAAGGCGTTCGACGTCTCGCAGCAGTGGTTCGGCGAGATGCTCGAGGGCATCGGGCAGCCGCTCGTGCCGGCCGCGCCCGCCGCGCACTGACGACGGGACGGCGATGACCACCACGAGCGAGCCGGAGGCCGTGGGCCTCGACCACTTCCGGTCCCTCGTCGCGCTCCAGCAGCCGACGTGGCCGGACGAGTCGGCGCTCGCCGACGTGCGCGAGCGCCTCGCGGCCTCCGCGCCGCTCGTGGTGCCCGCCGCCGCGGACACGCTGCGCTCGCGCCTCGCTGCGGCGGGCCGCGGCGAGGCGTTCCTGCTGCAGGGCGGCGACTGCGCGGAGACGTTCGCCGAGGCGAACGCCGACCGCATCCGCAACAAGATCCGCACCATCCTGCAGATGGCGGTCATCCTCACGCACGGCGCGAGCATGCCCGTCGTGAAGATGGGGCGCATGGCCGGGCAGTACGCCAAGCCGCGCAGCGCGGACACCGAGACGCGCGACGGCGTGACGCTGCCCGCGTACCGCGGCGACATGGTCAACGGCCACGCGTTCACGCCCGAGGCGCGCGTGCCCGACCCGGAGCGCCTCGTCGAGGCCTACCGGATCTCGGCGGCCACGTGGAACGTGGTGCGCGCGTTCACCACCGGCGGGTTCGCGGACCTGCGCCAGGTCCACGAGTGGAACCGCGGGTTCATGCGCAACCCCGCCTACGCGCGGTACGAGCAGACGGCGTCCGAGATCGACCGGGCGATCCGGTTCATGCACGCGTGCGGCGCCGACTTCGACGCCCTGCGCACGGTCGAGATGTTCGTCAGCCACGAGGCGCTCGTCCTCGACTACGAGCGCGCGCTCACGCGCATCGACTCGCGCACCGGCGACGCGTACGACACCTCGGCGCACTTCCTGTGGATCGGGGAGCGCACCCGCCAGCTCGACGGCGCGCACGTCGACTTCCTGTCGCGCGTGGCGAACCCCATCGGCGTCAAGCTCGGTCCCACGACCACGCCCGACGACGCGCTCGCTCTCGCGCAGCGGCTCAACCCGGGCCGGGTCCCCGGGCGGCTCACGTTCATCTCGCGCATGGGCGCGGGCCGGGTCCGCGAGGCGCTGCCCCCGCTGGTCGAGGCCGTCGCGCGCGAGCAGGTGCCGGTCACGTGGGTCACCGACCCCATGCACGGCAACACGATCACGTCGGAGAGCGGCTACAAGACGCGGCGCTTCGACGACGTGCTCGACGAGGTGCGCGGCTTCTTCGAGGTGCACCGCGCCGCGGGGACCGTCCCCGGCGGGCTGCACGTCGAGCTCACGGGCGACGACGTCACCGAGGTGCTCGGCGGCTCGGAGGAGATCGACGACGCCGGGCTCGCGCTGCGGTACGAGACGCTCGTCGACCCGCGCCTTAATCACCAGCAGTCGCTGGAGATGGCGTTCCAGGTCGCGGAGATGCTGCGGCGCTGAGCCGTGGGCGGCGCCCGGCCCGTCGCGTGGCGCCGCCCGCTCGTCAGAAGACGTTGATGACGATCGTCGAGCCCTTGGGGGCCGTGCGGCCGTCGCCGCCGGGCGGGTCCTGGGCGTACACGAGGTTGAGCGGGCTGATGCCCTGCGGGTGGCGGACCTCGACCTCGAACCCGGCGTCGGTGAGCGCCTTCTCGGCGTCCCGGACGTTGCGGCCGTAGGTGTTCGGCACCTCCACGAGCGGCGGCCCGAGCGAGACGACGACGGCGACCGTGTCGGTGCGCACGGCGTCGGAGCCCTGCTCGGGGTTCTGGCGCACGACCTCGCCGGCGGGGACGGTTTCGGAGTACTCCTCGGTCACCTGCGCCACGAGCCCCTCGTCCTCGAGCGTGCGCACGGCGGTGTCCCGCTCGTAGCCCGTGACCTGCGGGACGACGACCGGGGCGGGCCCGGCGGAGACCGTGAGGACGACCGGCAGGTCGTGCCGGACGGTCGAGCCCTCCACGATCGCGTTCCCGTCCGGGTCGGTCACGGCCATGACCTGCCCGGCGGGCACCTCGTCGTGGTGCTCGGGCACCGGCTCGCCGAGAGTGAGGTCGGCGCCCTGGATCGCGGCCGTGGCCTCGTCCTGCGTCGCGCCCACGAGACCGGTCGGCACCGTGAGCATGCGCACGCCGCGCGAGACGACGAGCTGCACGCTGCCGTCCTTGCGCACCGCGTCGCCGGGCGGCGGGTCCGTCGACACCACCGCTCCCGCGGGCACGGTGTCGTCGTAGCGCTCGTCGACCGTGGTGCCGAGGCCGGCGTCGTCGAGCACGCCCTCCGCCTCGGCCCGCGAGACCCCGGTGAGACCGTCGGGGACGGTGGTGAAGGCGCCCGGCCCGGACGTGAACCACCACGCCGCCCCGCCGCCTCCCGCGGCGAGCACGAGCAGCACCACGAGCGTCCAGACGAGGGCGCGGCCCCGGCCGGGCCGCCGCGACGGGACCGGCGACGCCGGCGGTCGTGGGGGCACGCGCACACCGTAGTGGCCACGACGAGGCCGAGCCAGCACCTGCCCGGAGCCTCGACCACAGCCGCAGCGGCGTCCACAGCGCGCCCGCGGCGAGCGGTGGCGGCGCGTCGGCGCGCGGTGGGATGGGGCCATGACCACGCTGATCCGGGCCCGCAGCCCGCGCGAGCTCCTCGCCTACGTCCCCTACCGCCTCGGCTACCGTCCGCGGGACAGCGTCGTGCTGGTCGGGCTGCGCGGCCCGCGGGGGCGGGTGGGTCTCGTGGTCCGCGTCGACGTCGACGACCTCGCCGACCTCGAGCGCGGGCCCCAGGTCGCGCGCACGGTGCTCGCGCACCTGTCCGCCGACGGCGCCCGCCGCGTGGTCCTCGTCGCGTACACCGACGCCCCGCTGCGCGAGCCCGTCCCGACGGCCGCGCGCGAGCGCGCGGCCGTGGAGCACTGCCGGGAGGCGGTGGAGGCGGTGCTCGGCCCGGCGGACGTCTGGGTCGTCTCGTCGACCGGCTGGGGGGCGCTCGACTGCGCGGACCCGGCGTGCTGCCCCGCCGAGGGTCGCCCGCTCACCGAGCTCCAGTCGAGCGAGGTCGGCGCGCACATGGTGCTCGCCGGGGAGTCCGTCGCCGACTCCCGGGAGGACGCGCTGCGCATCCCGCGCGCGGCTCCTGACGCACGACGGCGCGCGGCGCGGGCGGCGCACCGCTCCCGCGCCCGCCGCGCCGGG
>NZ_LWGL01000061.1 GCF_001722485.1 Cellulosimicrobium cellulans
ACACCGCGACCGGCGCCGGCGTGGACGACGAGGACGGCGCCGGGTCCGGCTCGTCGACCGCCCTGTGGGTCGTGCTCGCCCTCGCGGTCGCCGCGGCCGGCGCCCTGGGCGCCGTCGTCGCGCGACGCCGCGCCCGCACCCTGACCGGCGCGTCCACCCGCTGAGCGGCGCCCGCACGAGCTTCCTGACCAGTCCGCAGACCAGCACGAGCTCCCGGTGACCCCGGGGGCAGAACCGAGATCGACGAAGGAGACCGACCATGGCACGACCGATCACCCTCTTCACCGGGCAGTGGGCCGACCTGCCCTTCGAGGAGGTGGCCCGCCTCGCGTCGGGCTGGGGCTACGACGGGCTCGAGATCGCCTGCTGGGGCGACCACCTCGACCCGTGGCGCTGGGACGACGAGGCCTACGTCCAGGGCAAGCTCGACCTGCTCGCGAAGTACGACCTCAAGGTCTACGCGATCTCGAACCACCTCAAGGGCCAGGCGGTGTGCGACGACCCCATCGACCAGCGCCACCGCGACATCCTGCCCGACGTCGTGTGGGGCGACGGTGACCCCGAGGGCGTGCGCCAGCGCGCGGCCGAGGAGATGAAGCACACCGCCCGCCTCGCGGCGAAGCTCGGCGTGAAGACCGTCGTCGGCTTCACCGGGTCGGCGATCTGGAAGTACGTCGCCATGTTCCCGCCCGTGTCGCAGGAGGCCATCGACGCCGGCTACCAGGACTTCGCCGACCGCTGGAACCCGATCCTCGACGTGTTCGACGAGGTGGGCGTGCGGTTCGCGCACGAGGTGCACCCGAGCGAGATCGCGTACGACTACTGGACGACCGTCCGCACGCTCGAGGCGATCGGCCACCGCGAGGCGTTCGGCCTCAACTGGGACCCGAGCCACATGGTGTGGCAGGACATCGACCCCGTGAGCTTTCTGTGGGACTTCAAGGACCGCATCTACCACGTGGACTGCAAGGACACGAAGAAGCGCATGCACAACGGCCGCAACGGCCGCATGGGCTCGCACCTGGCCTGGGCCGACCCGCGCCGCGGCTGGGACTTCATCTCCACCGGCCACGGCGACGTGCCGTGGGAGGACGCGTTCCGCATGCTCAACACCATCGGCTACGACGGCCCGATCTCCGTCGAGTGGGAGGACGCGGGCATGGACCGCCTCGTCGGCGCTCCCGAGGCCCTGGAGTTCGTCAAGAAGTACGCGTTCGACGCCCCCGACGCCGCGTTCGACGCCGCGTTCTCCACCAAGTAGCGCGACGCCGCCCTCTGCGGAGGGCCCCGACGTCCGACGCGGCACCGCCCTCCGTCGCCCGTTCCCGGGCGGGAGGGCGGTGCCGTGTTCGCTTCTGATCGTTCGAGGGGCGCACATCCCTAACCGACATGGTGAACTTCCGGCTTTTGCTTGACCACCGTCAGAAGCGCCCCTACGTTGTCAGCCATGCGAGCCGATGACGTCGCGCAGAACATTCGTGTCCCCGCACCGGAGCGGGGGGCCGGGACCGCGGGAGCGACCGCCACGTCCCTCGCCGTCGCCGACCCCCGGGCCAGTCCGTCGCACCCACCGGGCGCCACGCTCCCGGCACCCGCGCCGGCGACGCCGGGGCGACCGCACGCCACGTACCGGGCGGGCATCGTCGGGGTCGGCTTCATGGGCGGCGTCCACGCCCGCGCCGTGCGCACCGGTGGAGGCGTCGTCTCGCTCGTCGCCGCGGCGGACGTCGAGACCGCCCGCGACGCCGCGGGGACCCTCGGAGCGCACGCGGTCGCCGGCTCCGTGGAGGAGCTCCTGACGTCGCCCGAGGTCGACGTCGTGCACGTGTGCACGCCGAACCACCTGCACGTCCCGATCGCCCGAGCCGCGCTCGAGGCCGGCAAGCACGTCGTGTGCGAGAAGCCGCTCGCGGTCGACGTCGAGGGCGCCACCGAGCTCGCGGGGCTCGCGTCCGCCGCCCGCGCCGCCGACGGCCGCGTCGCCGTCGTGCCCTTCGTCTACCGCTTCCACCCGATGGTCCGCGAGGCGCGCGAGCGCGTGCGCCGCGGACAGGTCGGGAGCGTCACGCTGGTCCACGGCTCCTACCTGCAGGACTGGCTCCTGCGCGCCTCGGACGACAACTGGCGCGTGGACCCCGCGCTCGGCGGCGCGAGCCGCGCGTTCGGCGACATCGGGTCCCACTTCTGCGACCTCCTCGAGTTCACGACCGGCCACCGCATCGTCCGGCTGGCCTCCCGGTCGGCGACGGTCAACCCGCGCCGCGTGGGCGCCGACGGCGTCGAGCGGTCCGTCGCGACCGAGGACGCCGTCACGCTGCAGTTCGAGACGGACGGCGGCGCGCTCGGCACCGCCGTCATCTCGCAGGTCTCGGCCGGCCGCAAGAACCGCCTCCATCTCGAGATCTCCGGCACGGAGTCCACGCTGGCCTTCGACCAGGAGCAGCCCGAGACGCTGTGGGAGGGCCGGCGCGACGTGTCGCGCCTGATCGTGCGCGACCCCGAGACGCTGTCCCCGGCCGCCGCGCGGTACTCGCGCCTCCCGGCCGGGCACCCGCAGGGGTACCAGGACTGCTTCGACGCCCTCGTGGCCGACACGGCGGCCGCCGTCCACGGCGACCCGCCCGACGGTCTTCCCACGTTCGAGGACGGCCTGCGTGCCGCCCGGCTCGCCGCGGCCGTCGGCGAGTCCGCGCGGAGCCGGTCGTGGGTGGAGGTGCCCGCATGACCGCCACGTCGACGCGCGAGCCGCGGACCCCCGCCGCCGGGGGCGGGGACGGCGAGCCGGTGCTGCGCCTGCGCGGCATCGGCAAGGAGTTCTTCGGCAACTCCGTGCTGCGCGACATCGACCTCGACCTGCGCGCCGGCGAGGTGCACGCGCTCGTCGGCGAGAACGGGGCGGGCAAGTCGACGCTCATGAAGATCGTCGCGGGCGTGCACCGTCCTGACGCCGGCACGATCGAGCTCGACGGGCAGGTGACGGCCTTCGCCTCGCCGCTCGCGGCGCAGAGGGCCGGCGTGTCGACGGTGTTCCAGGAGTTCAACCTGCTGCCGGAGCGCTCCGTCGCCGAGAACGTCTACCTCGGGCGCGAGCCACGCCGCGCGGGCCTGGTCGACCGGCGCCGCATGACGGACGACACGGACCGGCTGCTCGCCGAGCTCGGGCTGTCCACCATCTCCGCGCAGACGCGCGTCGGTTCCCTGTCCGTCGCGCAGCAGCAGGTCGTGGAGATCGTCAAGGCGGTGTCCTACGACGCCCGCATCATCTCCATGGACGAGCCCACGGCGGCCCTGGCCGACCAGGAGGTGGAGCTGCTCTACGAGCTCGTGCACCGCCTCAAGGAGCGCGGCGTCGCGATCCTCTACGTGTCGCACCGGCTCAAGGAGATCTTCGACCTCTGCGACACGATCACGGTGCTCAAGGACGGCAACCACGTCCTGACCACGCCCACGGCCGACATCGACCCGGACCGTCTCGTGCGCACGATGGTCGGGCGCGAGTTCGCCGGGTACTTCCCCGACCGCGACCCGTCCGTCGTCCCCGGCGACGTCCGGCTCGCGCTCGAAGGCGTGGGCAACACCCAGGTGGACGACGTGACGTTCTCGGTCCGGGCCGGTGAGATCGTGGCGCTCGCGGGCCTGCAGGGCTCGGGCCGCACGGAGGTGGCGCACGGCATCTTCGGCATCGCCGGGTTCACGCGCGGCAGGGTGCTCGTCGGCGGGAAGCCGGTCGACGTGCGCTCGCCGCGCCAGGCGGTCCGGGCGGGTCTCGCGCTCGTCACCGAGGACCGCAAGGCCGAGGGCCTCGCCCTCGGCCAGTCCATCCTCGCGAACGCGCGGCTCGTGCTCGACGCGGTGGTGCCCGGCTCGGCGGACCGCCGTGCCCGGCGCATCCCCGGCATCCTGTCGTCGCTCGAGTTCGTCGCCAGCTCGCAGGAGGCCGAGGTCCAGTACCTGTCGGGCGGCAACCAGCAGAAGGTCGTCCTCGCGAAGTGGCTGGTCACCGATCCGCAGGTGATCGTGCTCGACGAGCCGACGCGCGGCATCGACGTCGGCGCGAAGCGCGCCGTCTACGACCTCATGCGCGAGCTCACCGCGAACGGCGTCGCGGTCCTCGTCATCTCCTCGGAGCTGCCGGAGGTCGTCGCGATGGCGGACCGCATCCTCGTCATGCGCGACGGGCGGCTCGCGGGCGAGCTCCCCGGCGGCAGCGACGAGGAGACCGTCATGGCGCTCGCGACCGGCGCGGGCACGGAGTCCGGCGAGCACGTCCGGGTCGACCTCGACGCGGTCGCGCACGCGGACGACCTCCCCGGCCACGACGCCGCCGCACCGCAGCGCCCGCCGACCGCCCGACCGCACGGCGCGACGGGACCGGACGCGACCGGCCCGAAGGAGGACCGATGAGCACCGCCGTCGTGACCGCGGCCCCCGCCGCACGGCCCACGTCCCGCCGCCGGCGGCGCATCGGGTCGACGGAGATCGTCTACCTCGCCCTCGTGGGCATCCTCGTCGTCGCCGGCGTGCTCGTCGCGCTGCGCGGCGGGAACCTCTTCAGCACCGCCAACACGGCGTACATGCTGACGCAGACGAGCCTGCTCGGGTTCGTCGCGATCGGGCAGACGCTCGTCATCCTGTGCCGCTCGCTGGACCTCTCCGTCGGCTACGTGGTCGCGCTGTGCTCGATCGTGGGCGCGACGACCATGGCCGGCGACCCGTCGCGCGTGTGGCTCGGCGTCCTCGCCGCCGTCGGCGTCGCCGCGGCCGTGGGCCTGGTCAACGGGCTCGTCGTCACGAGGCTGCGCGTCAACCCGTTCATCGCGACCCTGGGCGTCGGGCTGATCATCAAGGGCTACCTGGACACCCAGTTCAAGGGCCCGGCGGGTGAGGTGCCCTCGACGTTCCAGATGTTCGGCTACACGCGCATCGGCCCCGTCCCGGTCTCGACGATCGTCATGCTCGTCGTCGCCGCGGCCGCGATCGTGCTGCTCACGCGGACCCGGACGGGGTACCACATGTTCGCCGTCGGGGGGAACACCGACGTCGCGCGCCTGTCCGGCATCCGCTCCGACCGGACGCTGCTCCTCGCGCACGTCCTGTGCTCGGTGTGCGCCGGGGTCGCGGGCCTGCTCATCGCCGCCCGGTTCGGCACCGGCAACGCCCTCGTCTACTCCTACGGGCTCGACCTCGACTCCATCGCCGCCGTCGTGCTCGGCGGGACGCTCCTCATGGGCGGGCGCGGGTCGGTTGCGGGCACCGTCGGCGGCGTCCTCATCCTCGCGGTGCTCGACACCGTGTTCAACGTCCTCGACGTCGACCCGTTCTTCAAGGACGTCCTGCGCGGCGTCGTCATCATCGCCGCCGTCGCCCTGTACGCGCGCCGCCAGATCGACCCGGCGAGCAGCAGGGCGAGGTTCCGGCCCGGCAGAGCCGTCCGAACCACCCAGGGAGGTGCGTCCGCATGACCACCGGGACCGCGACGCGTCGCGAGCTCCCCGCTCGCGCGCCACGTGCCGGCTGGCTCGAGCGCCTGACGGCGGGCGGCAGCTGGACCGTCTTCGCGCTGCTCGTCCTCGTGTTCGCCGTCATCCTCGTCATGAACCCGTCGTTCGGCGAGCCCATGTCGCTCATGGCGTTCGTGAAGAAGGCGGCGCCGCTCGTGATCCTCGCGATCGGCCAGTACTTCGTCATCGTGTCCGGCGAGTTCGACCTGTCGGTCGGGTCGCTCGTCGGGGCCCAGGTCGTCATCGCCGCCAAGCTCATGGACGGCGACGAGGCGCTGACCTGGCCGGTCATGGCGCTGATGCTCGGCTTCGGCCTCGCGGTCGGGCTGGTGAACGGCCTCGTCACGACGCTGCTCAAGGTGCCGTCGTTCATCACGACCCTCGGCATGATGCTCGTGCTGTACGGCGCGATCCGGCTGTGGACCGGCGGCGCCCCGACCGGCGCGCTGACCGAGGGCTTCCGCCAGTGGGGACGCGGCGGCATCCCCGACGAGCCGGGCCAGTTCCAGGTGCCGTACGCGCTCGTGGTCGCCGTCGTCGTCGGCGTCCTCGCGGCGCTGCTCATGCGCCGCCCGTTCGGCCGGACGCTCGTCGCGACGGGCGACAACGACGTGGCCGCGGCCTACTCCGGCTCGTCGGTGTGGTGGGTGCGGACCCGCGCCTTCCTCCTGTCGGGGTTCATGGCGACCGCGGCCGCCGTGCTCATCGGCGGGTACGCGGGCGTGACGGCCCAGGTCGGGCAGGGCCTGGAGTTCATGGCGATCACGGCGGTCGTGCTCGGCGGCGTCGTCCTGGGCGGCGGCCGGGGAACCGTCGTCGCGGCCATGGCCGGCGCCCTGACGCTCGAGGCGCTGTTCACGCTCTTCAACCAGCTCAGCCTGCCCTCGACCGTCCGCCCCGCCGTGCAGGGCGTGATCATCATCGCCGCCGTCGCCTACGCCGCACTGCCGCGGCGGGCCCGGCGCCGCCCGTCCGCCGCCGACGCCCCGCCCTCGGGCGGCCCGGCCACCGAGCCGAAGGAGCCAGCCCCCGCGAGAGCCTGACGCACCGCACCGTCACCACCTCAGCATCACGACCTTCCCCCGCACCCGCGGGACGACGACGTCTCACCAAGGAGAGAAGGACATGCGACGAACACGAGCACTCCTCGCCGGCGCGGCAGTGGCGACACTGCTCCTCACGGCGGCCTGCACGACGGACACGCCCACCGACGCACCGGAGGGCGGCGGCGAGACCTCCGCCGAGGAGACCCAGGGCGGCGAGGAGTCGGGCGGGGCCGACTCCGAGTGGTTCGTCCAGGAGGACTACGACCGCCAGCTCGCGCAGCGCGACGTGGAGCCGGAGGGGCCGGCGGACCAGCCCTGGCTGCAGGCGATCGAGCCCGAGTACGTCGACACGGCGCAGTTCGCGAGCGAGGGCGGCGGCAAGACGCTGTGCTTCTCCAACGCCTCGGTCTCCAACCCGTGGCGCGTCACCGGCTGGATCACGATGCAGCAGCAGGTGGAGGTGCTGAAGTCGGAGGGGGTCATCGGCGAGTTCCGCGTGTCCGACGCCGCCGACGACGACAACAAGCAGATCTCCGACATCCAGGCGTTCGTCGAGGCGGGCGACTGCGACGCGATCATCATCTCGCCGTCGACCACCGCGACCCTCACGCCCGCCGTCGAGGCCGCGTGCGAGTCGGGCAAGCCGGTCATCGTGTTCGACCGCGGCGTGAACACCGACTGCATGGTGACGTTCATCCACCCGATCGGCGGCTACGCGTACGGTGCGGACGGCGCCGAGTTCCTCGTGGACAACCTCGAGCCCGGCTCGACGGTCCTCGCGCTGCGCATCCTCCCGGGTGTCGACGTGCTCGAGAACCGCTGGGCCGCGGCCGACAAGATCTTCTCCGAGTCCGAGCTGGAGGTCGTGGGCGCCGAGTTCACCGGCGGCGACGGCGCGAAGATCAAGGACATCGTCACGCAGTACCTCCAGCGCGGGGACGTCGACGGCATCTGGATGGACGCGGGCGACGGCGCCGTCGCCGCGGTCGAGGCCTTCGAGGACGCCGGCAAGCCGTACCCGGTCTTCATGGGCGAGGACGAGATGAGCTTCCTGCGCAAGTGGAAGGACACGGACATGACCGCGATCGGCGCGGTGTACTCCAACTTCCAGTGGCGCACGCCGATCCTCGCGGCGCAGATGATCTGGGCCGGCGAGCAGGTGCCGTCGGAGTGGGTCCTGCCGCAGGTGCCGATCGAGGCGGACGAGCTCGACGCGTACCTCGAGGCCAACGCCGACATGCCGTCGCTGCACTACGCGAAGTTCGGCGGCGAGGACCTGCCCGGCTACCCGGACGCCTGGACCGATCGCTGATCGATCGCTGACCGACCGCTGACCGACCGCTGACGTCGCGCGGTCCGGCCGCCCGGCCGGCCGGACCGCGCGACCGGTCGCCCTCCGACGAGAGAGAGCAGCGTGGCTCCGACCTCCTCCACGGCCCTGCGCCCGCGGCGCCTCGGCGTCAACACCTGGGTGTGGACGTCCCCGCTCACCGACGACGCGCTGCGCGGCATCGCACCGCGCGTCGCCGCGTGGGGGTTCGACGTGCTCGAGCTGCCCGTCGAGCACCCCGACGACTGGGACCCTGCCCTCGCGGCGCGCGTCCTCGCCGACCACGGGCTCGGCGCGAGCGTGTCGCTCGTCATGGGTGAGGGCCGCGAGCTCGTCGCGGCGGACCCGGCGACCGTCCGCGCGACGCAGGACTACCTGCGCCGCGTGGTCGACGCCGCGCACGTCGTCGGCGCCCCCGTGATCGGCGGCCCGGCGTACGCGTCGGTCGGCAGGACGTGGCGGCTGTCCGACGTCGAGCGCGCCGCCGCCTACGCGGAGCTCGCCGAGCACCTCGCGCCCGTCGTTGATCACGCGGTCCAGGCCGGCGTCGTCGTCGGGCTGGAGCCGCTCAACCGCTACGAGACGAGCCTCGTCAACACGGTCGACCAGGGGCTCGAGGTCGTCGGGCGCCTCCCCGCCGAGGGGATCGGCCTCATGCTCGACGTCTATCACATGAACATCGAGGAGACGGACCTTCCGGCCGCGATCGCCCGGGCGGGGGAGCGCATCGCGCACGTCCAGGTGTGCGGCAACGACCGCGGCGCGCCGGGGACCGACCACCTCGACTGGCCCGCGCTCCTGGCGGCGCTCGACACGGCGGGCTACGACGGCCCGCTCGTCATCGAGTCGTTCACCGCCGAGAACGCGACCATCGCCACGGCCGCCTCCATCTGGCGGCCGCTGGCGCCGACCCAGGACGCCATCGCCCTCGATGGCCTCGCGTACCTGAAGGGACTGATGCCCACGCCGGAGCTCTCGCAGCCGTAGTCCAGCACGACCGCCGGCGCCGGCACGCCGCGGGATGACGACCACCCTGCCCGGACGACGACGTCCGGGCCCGCACGTCATGCCCTGGAGGCACCATGATGACCTCGCGACGTCCCCGCAGGGGGAGGACCGTCGCGGCCCTGACCATCGGAGCGCTGGCGTTCACGCTCGCGCCCGCCACGATGGCCACGGCCGACGTCGTACCGAACGAGCCCGACGACGAGCACAAGGTGCTCATCTTCACCAAGACGACCCAGTTCCGGCACACCGAGGCGATCACGCAGGGCACCCCGGTGCTCGAGGCCGCGTTCGCCGAGGTGGGCATCGCGTCCGACCACACCGAGGACTCGTCCGTCTTCAACGACGCCGACCTCGCCCAGTACGACGCCCTGGTGATGTTCCAGGCCTCGGGCGACCCGTGGAACGCGCAGGAGAAGGCCGCGCTCGAGCGGTACCAGCAGGCGGGCGGCGGCATCGTCGCCATCCACAACGCCACGGACATGCGCGGGAACTACCAGTGGTGGGACGACATGATCGGCGCGCTGATGCCCGGTCACGCCGCCACGGGCTCGAGCCCGGGCCTGCCCGGCACGGTGCGCGTCGAGGACCGCACGCACCCGTCGACCGAGCACCTCCCGCAGCGCTGGGACCGCGCCGACGAGTGGTACAACTTCTCGGCCAACGTCCGCGGTGACGCGCACGTGCTCGCGACGATGGACGAGTCGACCTACGAGCCCGGCAGCAACCGGATGGGCTACGACCACCCGATCTCGTGGTGCAAGGCGTACGACGGCGGCCGGGCCTGGATGACGGGCATGGGCCACTTCGGGGCGCACTACACGCAGGAGCCCGACTTCGTGCAGCACATCGTCGGCGGCGTGCAGTGGGCCGCGGGCCTCGTCGAGGGCGACTGCGGCGGCACGGACTGGGACCAGTTCGAGAAGATCGCGCTCGACACCAACACGAGCGCGCCGTTCGGCATGGACGTCGCCCCGGACGGGCGGGTGTTCTTCACCGAGCTCGTGCGCGGCCAGATCCGCGTCTACGACCCGCGCAGCCGGACCACGACGACGGCCCTGACGATCCCCGTCTACTCGGGTGGCGAGGACGGCCTGCTCGGGCTCGCGCTCGACGAGGACTTCGCGGAGAACGGGTTCCTCTACCAGTACTACTCGCCGGCGAGCAGCGACGACACGAACCCCGAGAACTTCGTCAACCGCCTGTCGCGGTTCACGGTCTCGTCCGACGGACCGGGAGCCACGGTGATCGACCCGGCGTCCGAGGTCGTGCTCCTGGAGGTGCCGGCCGGGCGCCTGCCGGACGAGCCCGGCCACACGGGCGGCGGCATGATCGTCGACCCGGCGACGGGCGACCTCTACCTCGGCGTGGGCGACGACGTGAACCCGCACTCGGAGCCGTCGGGCGGCTACGCCCCGCTCTCCGAGCGCGACGGGCGCCTGCACGACGCGCGCGCGACGTCGGCCAACACCAACGACCTGCGCGGCAAGGTGCTGCGCATCCACCCCGAGGACGACGGCACGTACACGATCCCCGAGGGCAACCTGTTCGCGCCGGGCACCGACAAGACGCTGCCCGAGATCTACGCGATGGGATTCCGCAACCCGTTCCGGTTCACGATCGACCCTGAGACCGGGAACCTCGGCGTCGCGGACTACTCCCCGGACAACGGCTCGGACAACCTCGCGTCCCGCGGGCCGGCCGGCATCGCCGAGTGGAACCTCGTCAAGGAGCCGGGCAACTTCGGCTGGCCCCTGTGCATGGGGAACAACGAGCCGTTCCGCGACGTCGACTACCGCACCAGCCCTGTCACGGTCGGGAACTTCTTCGACTGCGACGCCCCGGTGAACGACTCGATCCTCAACACCGGCCTCACCGAGCTGCCCCCCGCCCAGCCGGCGGACCTCTGGTACGGCTACCAGCGCTCGTCGGTGCCGGGGGCGATCAACGCCGGCGGCGGCCTCGCGCCGATGGGCGGGCCGTTCTACCAGTACGACCCGGAGCTCGACTCCGACACGAAGTTCCCCTCGTCGTACGACGGCAAGGCGTTCTTCTACGAGTGGGCGCGCAACAAGATGTACACGGTCGACCTCAAGGACCCCGAGGCCGGGCCTGGCGAGACCGACGTCGAGAAGGTCAACCCGTTCCTGCCCGAGGAGCAGCTCCTCGCGCCGATCGACTCGAAGTTCGGGCCGGACGGCTCGCTCTACGTCCTCGACTGGGGTGGCGGCTTCGGCCGCGACAACCCGAACTCGGGGCTGCACCGGATCGACTACCTGTCGGGCTCGCGCTCGCCGGTGTCGACGCCCGTCGCGACGCCCGACTCGGGCACCGCACCGCTCGAGGTGTCGTTCGACGGCGCCGGCAGCACCGACCCCGAGGACGAGGAGCTCACGTACGCGTGGGACTTCGACGGTGACGGGACGACCGACTCCACCGACGTCGCCCCGACGCACACCTACACCGAGAACGGCGTCTACGACGCGCGCCTCACGGTGACCGACCCGGCCGGCAAGACGGGCACGGCGACCGTGCCGATCACGGTCGGGAACACCCGGCCCGAGGTCGACTTCGGCCTGCCGCCCACCGGCGCCTTCTTCGACTTCGGGGACACCATCACGTGGGACGTGAGCGTCACCGACGCCGAGGACTCGCCGGACGGCTCGGCGATCGACGACGAGAAGGTCGTCATCCAGCCGGCGCTCGGGCACGACGCCCACGCGCACCCCTCCGAGCCGCTCCACGGCCGCACGGGCAGCGTGGAGACGAGCCTCGGCGGCGGGCACGGCGAGGACATGAACGTCTTCTACGTGCTCGACGCGCGCTACACCGACGGCGGCGGGGAGGGCGACGTGCCCGCCCTGACCGGCTCGGGCACCACGCTCGTCTTCCCGAAGAAGCGCGAGGCGGAGTTCCACACCGCGTCGGAGGGCACGACGACGATCCCGAGCCGTGACGTCGAGGGCGGCGGCTCCGTCGTCGCCGGCGCCGACGGGGCGTGGGCGTCGTACGACCCCGTGAACCTCCACCAGGTCGACGCGCTCACGCTGCGCGTCGCCGCGGCCCAGGAGGGCACGGTCGAGCTGCGGCGCGACGCGCCCGACGGCGAGCTCCTCGGCACCGCCGAGGTCCCCGCGACGGGCCTCGGCACGTTCACCGACGTGCGCGTCGACGTCGAGGACCTGGGCGAGAGCTTCACGCTGTACGTCGTGCTCCCCGGCGCCGGCGAGCGCCGCCTCAACTTCGTCGAGGCGAACGGCAAGGGCGTGTCGGAGACGACGCGGCCCGAGGTGCGCATCACCGCCCCCGAGGCGGGCGTGCAGCTCGAGCAGGGCGAGATCGCGGTGACGGCCGAGGCCGACGACGCCGAGAACACGGTCACCCAGGTCGAGCTCTTCGTCGACGGCGAGTCGATCGGCGTCGACGACACGGCCCCGTACGAGGCCACGTGGGACGCGACGGCGGACGGCTACTACGAGCTGACCGCCGTGGCGACGAACGACAAGGGGCTCACCACAAGGTCGCGCGTCGTGCTCGCGCAGGTCGGCGACCTCTTCGGAGGGATGAAGACCTTCACGAACGCGAACGGGACGTTCGAGCAGCTCGCCGAGGGGAAGTACCTCATCACGTCGGGCGGCGCGAACATGTGGCAGGGCACCGACGAGTACTCGACGATCTACCGCGAGCAGGGGGCCGACGAGAACTGGTCGGCGACCGTGCGGATCAACAGCCAGGGCAGCTCGAACGGGTCCGCCAAGGCGGGGATCATCGTCCGCAACGACGTCACGCAGGTGGGCAGCTCGCCGGGCTACGCCGCCCTGGGCATGCGCCCGAGCGGCGGGTTCGAGTGGCTGCGCGGCAACGCGAGCGGCCAGCTCGCGACGTCGAGCAGCGCCAGCACGACGAGCTACCCCGCGTGGGTGCGGATCGTGCGCGACGGCGACCTGTACACGGCGTACTGGAGCAAGGACGGGGAGACGTTCACGCAGATCGGCGAGCCGCAGGCCCTGCCGGGTGCGGCGTCGGTCCAGGACGTCGGGCTCTTCGTCACCGCCCACTCCACGACGGCGACGAGCGCGGTCGAGTTCCAGGACTTCGTGTTCGACGACGACCCGGAGGCCCCGGAGGAGCCCGGTGAGGACGTCCCGCCGCAGTGCCTCGCGCACGCGTCGGACGAGTTCGACGGCGACGAGCTCGACGACCGGTGGACCGTCGTCCGCCAGGCCGAGGGCGCGGCGATCTCCGTCGTGGACGGCCACGCCGTGCTCCCGGTGGTCCAGGGCGACATCAACGAGGCGGCGACCGGCCCGATCAGCTACCTCGGGCAGCCGGCCCCGGCCGGCGCCTGGACGCTCGAGACGAAGCTCGACGTGCCGCTCACGCGGCACTGGCAGCACGCCGGCCTCCTGGTCCACGTGGACGACGACGAGTACACCAAGCTCGCGTTCACGAGGAACCAGAACGGCAACCGCTTCCTCGAGTTCCAGACCGAGACCGGCGGGACCCGCACGTGGCACGGGCAGGCGGACGTGGCAGGGGACTTCCCCTCGACGATCCACCTGCGCCTCGTCTCGGACGGCTCCTCGATGACGGCCGCATACTCGGCGGACGGCCAGACGTGGACGGCGCTCGCGGGCTCCGCGCCCGTGAAGGCCGGCGCGACGTTCGGCGTCATGGCGGGCGGCGACACGGCCACGGCCGACACGGTCGCCCGCGTCGACCACGTCCGCGTCACCGGCGCTGAGCCGGACGACGGGGAGCGCGAGCCGAGCGACGAGTTCGAGGGCGACGCCCTCGACGGGTGCCGCTGGGACGCGGTGACCCGCTACGACGCGTCGAAGGTCGCCGTCGCGGACGGCGAGCTGCGCATCACGACCCAGCCGGGCGACATCAACGCCGGGACCAATGGCGACCCGCGCAACTTCGTCCTCCAGACGGCACCGGAGGGCGACTGGGTCGCCGAGACGCGGCTGAAGGCGCCGCTCGCGCACCGCTGGCAGCTCGCCGGGCTGCTCGCGTACGGCGACGACGACAACTACGTCAAGCTCGACGTCGTCGCCAAGAACGAGCCGGGCACCGCGCTGAACCTCGGCGCGGAGCTCGTGTCCGAGAAGGACGCGCAGTTCGGCAACGGCGGGAACCGCGCCCTGGAGATCGCCGACTCGACCGAGTCCGGGTACTGGTACCTGCGACTCGCCAAGGTCGGGAACACGTACCAGGGCTGGGTGAGCGACGGCGGCGTGAACTGGCAGTCCCTGGGTGAGCCGGTCACGAACGACGTGCCGCTCACGTCGGTCGGCCTCATGGCGATCGGCCCGGAGCAGGAGACGCCCGTCACGGTGGCGTTCGACTGGTTCCGGCTGACGTCCGGCGACGAGGAGCCGGACGTCGACGTCGACGCCCAGGTGTCGGTGCGCTGCCTCGCCGGCAAGGCGTACGTCGCGGTCCGCGCGGCGAACGCCGACGAGGCACCCGCGGCCGTCACGCTCACCACGGCGTACGGCACGAAGGAGTTCGCCGAGGTCGCGGTCGGCGCGAACGCGTACCACGCGTTCGCGGTCCGCGCGGCGGACGTCGAGGCGGGCGTCGCGACCGTCACCGCGACGGTAGGTGACCGGACCGCCACCGTCGAGGTGCCGTACGACGCCGTGAGCTGCGGCTGACGGCGGGCCGGCGGCGGGCACCACGCGTGCCCGCCGCCGGCCGCGCCGGCCCCCGACGACCGGGAGCCGGCGGCAGGACCAGACCACAGGACGGGAGCAGCACATGGCACGGACCAGCGCACGACCGCCCGCGACGGGGCGGTCGCGGACCGGCTCGGGCTCGGGCGCACGCCGGGCGGACCGCGCGACGCGTCCGCCGTCGGGCTCCGGCCGCTCCCGTCCTGACGACCGGGGCGGTGCCGGCCGCCCCGAGCCTCGGCCACCGGCGCACGTGCGCGTGCGCCGGTGGCTGCAGGCCCTCGACGCACGGGGCTGGGCGCTGCTCGCAGCGGCGGCGTTCGCCGTCGTCGTGGTGGGCGTCGTCCTCGTCGTCGCCCTGACGCGCGGCGGCGACGAGCCCGCCGACGGCGGCTTCGCCGTCGACCCCGCGCGCGTCGCCGAGCTCGAGGCCGCGGAGGCCGCGCGCGACGCCGAGAACCTCACCGCGTCGATCGAGCACGCCCGCACCCTCCAGGGCGAGCTCGTCCCCGTCATGCACGCGCTCCACGCGGTGCTCCCGGTCGACGGCACGACGGCGACGCCGCCCACCGCCGAGGAGGTCGCCACGTGGCGCGACACCCTCGACGGGCTCGTCGCCGACACCGAGGCGCTCGCGAGCGGCTCGTCGGAGCACAACATCGTCCGCAACGGCATGCTCACGTCGCTGGAGCTGCTCGGTGACGCGGTCGACGCCGTCGACCTCGCCCGGGCCGCCGACGCGAGCACCGCGCCGGACCTCTACGCCCTCGCCGGCGAGCTGCGCACGCGTGCCGTCGACACCTGGGGACTGGCCGCGATCCAGCTCGACCTGCGGGCCACCTCCGGGGGGCAGGGCCACGTGCACGTGTTCCTGCCGGTGCACCCGGACGACGCGCTCGACGGCGGGCTCGACGCGCACCTCGACGAGCCGCCCGGCGAGCACTCGGACGAGCAGAGCGGCGAGGAGCACGCCCCGGGCGACGGCCACGACCACTGAGCCACCGGCCCCGGCCGGGTGACGTCAGGCGCCGAGGACCATGACGACGTCGCTGTGGCGCTCGCCGCCGACGACGTACGTCCGGTCGCCGACGACCGCGAACCCGTGCTTGCGGTAGAAGGCCTGGGCGCGCGCGTTGAGCCCGTTCGTCCCCAGCCAGACCGTCCGGCCGGGCGCGAGCACCGCCGCGGCGTCGAGAGCCGCACGCATGAGGGTGCTCGCCACGCCCGTGCCCTGCGACTCCGGGTGGACGTAGATCTTCGAGAGCTCGACGACCTCGTCGTGCCCGACCGCGTCGGCGACGTCCGCGTCGTCCGGGACGCCGCGCACGAGGAGCGCGTAGCCGACCGCGCGGTCGCCCTCGCGGGACGGCGCCTCGACGAGCAGCAGCGCGTGCGCGGCGCTCGCGGCCCACGCGCGGAAGCGCTCCGGGGCGAGCTGCGTGGCGACGTGCTCGGCGATCGCCTCCGGGGACGCCCCCGGCGGGCACGCGAGGGGGAACGTCAGCGCGGCGAGCGCGGCGAGCTGCTCGGCGTCGCCGGACGTCGCCGTGCGCACCCGGGCGGCGGACAGGTCGAGATCGGTCACGCCCGCGAATCTACGCGACACGCGATGATGGGGGAGTGAGCGGCATCGATCTCAACGCGGACCTCGGCGAGGGCTTCGGACGCTGGACGCTGGCCGACGACGAGTCCCTGCTCGGGCTCGTCACCAGCGCGAACGTGGCGTGCGGCTTCCACGCCGGCGACTCCACCACGATGCGGACGGTCGTGCGCGACGCGGTCGCCGGGGGAGTGCGCGTGGGCGCGCACGTGAGCTACCGCGACCTGGCCGGGTTCGGGCGGCGGTTCGTCGACGTCCCGCCCACCGAGCTGGCGGACGACGTCGTCTACCAGGTGGCGGCGCTCGACGGCTTCGCACGCCTCGCGGGTGGCCGCGTCCGCTACGTCAAGCCGCACGGCGCCCTGTACAACGCGGTGGTGCACCACGAGGGCCAGGCGCGCGCCGTCGTCGACGCCGTGCGCGCCTACGACCCGTCGCTCGCGCTGGTCGGGCTGCCGGGTTCCGCGGTGCTGCGGATCGCGGAGGAGGCCGGGCTGCCCACGGTGCGCGAGGCGTTCGCCGACCGCGGCTACCTCCCGACGGGCGAGCTCGTGCCGCGCGGCCGGCCCGGGGCAGTCGTGCACGACGCGGCCGAGGCCGCCGCGCGCGTCGTCGAGCTCGTGACGAGCGGGGTGGTCGTCGCGGTGGACGGCACCCGGGTGCGTGTCGACGCGGAGTCCGTGTGCGTGCACTCGGACACGCCGGGGGCGGTGTCCCTGCTGACGGCGGTCCGACGGGTGCTCGAGGAGCGAGGCATCGAGGTGCGGCCGTTCGCGGCGGCCGGCTCCGCCGTATGACGGGTGCGGGCGGCACGTGGACCGTGCACCGGTACGGCGAGACGGCGTACCTCGTCGACCTGCCCGACGTGGACGCCGTGCGGTCGCTGCACCGGGCGCTCGTCGCCGACGTCCCCGAGGCGGTCCTCGACGTCGTGCCCGCCGCACGGACGGTGCTCGTGACGTTCGCGCGGCCGCGGGACGCCGCCGCCGTCCACGCGTGGCTGCTCGCCGCGCCCCGGCGCTCGCGGGAGCCGCGCGCAGGGTCGTCCGACGTGCCGGCGGCCTCACCGGGGCCGCCCCTCGAGATCCCGGTCGTCTACGACGGCGCCGATATCGCCGACGTCGCGGCCTGGGCCGGCGTGAGCCCCGAGGAGGTCGTCGCGCGGCACACGGACCGCGTCTACGAGGCGGCGTTCGGCGGGTTCGCGCCCGGGTTCACCTACCTCGTCGGCGTCGACCCGGTCATCGCGGCGCCGCGGCTGCCCACGCCGCGCACCCACGTGCCCGCGGGCGCGGTCGCCCTCGCCGGCGAGCTCACCGCCGTCTACCCGGCGCCGTCGCCCGGCGGGTGGCGACTCCTGGGCACCACGACCCGGCGGATGTTCGACGTCGACCGCGACCCCCCGGCGCTGGTCGCACCCGGCGCGCGGGTCCGGTTCCGCGCCGTCCGCGGTGCC
>NZ_LWGL01000062.1 GCF_001722485.1 Cellulosimicrobium cellulans
GGCCGCCGAGCAGGCCGCGGTGCCGGGCCCGCCCGCACCCGAGGCGCAGGCCGTCCCCGCCTTCACCGCCCCGCCGGCCCCCGGTCAGCACCAGATCCTCGCGCGCACGTGCGCCCAGGGGCACGCGAACCCGCCGTCGCGCGAGACGTGCGCCCTGTGCGACGCGCCCCTCGAGGGCGACGCCGCGCTCGCCGTGCGGCCCGCGCTCGGGCGCGTGCGGATCTCCACCGGGCAGACGGTCGAGCTCGACCGCGGGGTCGTCGTCGGGCGCCGCCCGCGCACCCCGCGCGCCCAGGCGGCCGACCTCCCGCGGCTCGTCACCGTGCCGAGCCCGCAGCAGGACATCTCGCGCTCACACGTCGAGATCACGCTCGAGGGCTGGCACGTCCTCGTCAGCGACATGGCCACGACGAACGGCACGACGCTCCTGCGCGCCGGCCACCCGCCGCGGCGCCTGCACCCGTCGGAGCCGGTGCTCGTCGTCGACGGGGACGTCGCCGACCTCGGCGACGGCGTGACCCTGACGTTCGAGGGAATCCGGTGAGCACGAAGCGCGCACCCTCCCCGCCCCCGGAGATCCAGGGCTTCGAGTACGTCTCGCTCATCGGCTCGGGCGGCTTCTCCGACGTCTTCCTCTACCAGCAGCAGCGCCCCCGCCGCCGGGTCGCCGTCAAGGTCCTCCTCCACGAGTGGTCGAGCCCGTCGCAGCGCGCCGCGTTCGACGCCGAGGCCGACCTCATGGCGACGCTGTCGACGCACCCGTCCATCGTCACGATGTACGAGGCCGACGTCGCCGACGACGGCCGCCCGTACCTCGCCATGGAGTACTGCTCGCGCCCGAACCTCGGCGCGCGCTACCGGTCGGAGCGCCTGTCCGTCCCCGAGGCGCTGCGCACCGCGGTCCAGGTCGCGGGCGCGGTCGAGACGGCCCACCGGGCCGGGATCCTGCACCGCGACATCAAGCCGGCGAACATCCTCGTCACCGAGTACGGGCACCCGGCGCTGACCGACTTCGGCATCTCGTCGACGGTCGACGACGCGGCACGGGCCGAGGGCATGTCGATCCCGTGGTCGCCGCCCGAGTCGTTCGCCGAGCCGCCGCGCAGCGGCATCGCGACCGACGTGTGGGCGCTCGCCGCGACGACGTACACGCTCCTGGCCGGGCGCTCCCCGTTCGAGGTGCCGGGCGGGTCGAACTCGAGCGCGAACCTCATCTCGCGCATCGAGTCGTCGCCGCTGCCGCCCACGGGGCGCTCCGACGTCCCCGCGTCGCTCGAGCGCGTGCTCGCGACGGCCATGGCGAAGAACCCGGCGTCGCGGTACCCGACCGTGCTCGCGTTCGCGCGGGCCCTGCAGCAGGTGCAGAACGAGCTGTCGCTCGCGGTCACGCCGATCGACCTGCTCGACGACTCGGGCCACGTCCACGAGGAGGAGCCGGACGACGACGGCGGCACGCGCCTGCGCCAGGTCGTGTCGATCGACCCGGGCGGGTTCTCGGCGCCGTCGCCGGCGACCTGGCACCCGGCGGGCGCGACGTCCTCGGGCGACACCTCCGCCCACGCTCCCGTCACCGGGCCGGCACCCACCGGGCCGGGGGCGGTCCCGCTCGCCGGCGCCGCCTGGGCAGGCACGGCGGCGACGGGCACGTCCGGCACCCGCCCGACCGCGCCCGTCGGGCAGGACCACGGGGCCGTCGCCGAGCTGACCGACCCGTCGCGGATGTACCCGGGTGCCTCCGCGCGTCCCGCCGCGTGGGGCTCGGCGCCCGTCGAGGACACGGTGCACCGCACCGCGGCCCCTGCCGCGGGGGAGGACGCGCAGGACGAGCCCGTGGCCCGCCGCGGCCCCCTGTGGGGCCTGCTCGCGGGCGTGCTCGTGCTCGTCCTCGCGGCCGTCGGGATCTTCGCGCTCACGCGCGACCGCGGCGCAGGCGAGGAGGCGGCCCCGACGCCGACGAGCGACCGGACCTTCACGCCGTCGGACAACCTCGGGGCGCTCGTCCCGCCGGTGAACGACCTGTCGGGCACGTACGACGAGGCCCGGGGCGCGGTCGTGTTCACCTGGGGGTACGACAGCGCGGACGCGCAGGAGGGCGACACGTTCGGCTGGAAGAAGCTCGACATCGTCGCGGACTCCGGCATCCAGGAGGTCACCGAGCGGTCGGTCGCGGTCCCGGCGGAGCCGGGGGAGCAGGTGTGCGTCGAGGTCGTCGTCATCCGGGGCGGGCGCTTCTCGGCGAACCCCCAGACGGCGTGCGTGCCGGAGGTGGAGCAGGGATGAGCGAGCTGGCGATCGAGTTCTGCGGCGAGTGGTTCCGCCCGTCGCCGGACGGCGAGCCGTTCGACATCGGCCGCGACGGCGACCTCGCCATCGAGGACAACCCCTACCTGCACCGCCGCTTCCTGCGCGTCGCGCGCGAGACCGACATCTGGTGGCTCGCGAACGTGGGCTCGCTCATCTCGGCGACGGTCTGCGACGCGGGCGGCGGCGTGCAGTCGTGGCTGTCCCCGGGCAACCGGCTCCCGCTCGTGTTCCCCACGACGTCGATCGTCTTCACCGCCGGACCGACGACCTACGAGATCACGGCCCAGCTCCGCGGCGCGCCCTACCAGGAGATCCGCTCCGAGGACCCCGACGACGGCGGCGCGACCACGATCGGCATGATCACGTTCACGACGAGCCAGAAGCAGCTCATCGTCGCGCTCGCCGAGCCGATGCTGCGGCGCGACGGCACCGGGCTGTCGGAGATCCCGTCGTCCGCCGCCGCGGCCGCTCGTCTCGGCTGGGCGACGACGCGCTTCAACCGCAAGCTCGACAACGTGTGCGACAAGCTCGACCGGATCGGCGTCAAGGGGCTGCGCGGTGGCCCGGGCGCGCTCGCCACGAACCGGCGCGCGCGGCTCGTCGAGTACGCGGTCGCGTCGCGCCTCGTCACCGCCGCCGACCTGCCCCTGCTCGACGTGACCGACGACGGCTGACCGGCGCACGCCGCGCGGCCGGGGCGACCCTGACGGGGCGCCCCCGCGGCGTGCGCACGGCCCCGCGCGGCGCCCCACGACCCACCCGCCGACCCCGCACGACCGAAGGACCTCCCTGTGCGCATCAAGCTCACGCTGCACCGCCCGGACGCGACCACGACCAACGTCGCGGTCACCGCGGACGCGACGGCGACCGTGCGCGACGTCGCGGAGGCGCTCTTCGCGGGTGACCCGGCCCGGGCGGGGTCGGCCGTCCCGGAGCGGCTCACGCTGCAGGTCGCGAGCGGCCCGACCGGCGGGGGAGCGACGGACCAGGGACGGGTGCTGTCGCCGACGAGCGACCTCGTCGAGGCCGGGCTGCGCTCCGGGTCGACGGTGTCGATCGTGCGCGTGTCCGAGCAGTTCGACGCGCCGGGGCAGGACCGCGGCGCGGCCGTGGCCGTGCTCCGCGTGCTCGAGGGCCCCGACGCCGGGCGCGAGTTCCCGCTGCCCGTCGGCACGAGCTACCTCGGCCGCGACCGCACGATGGACATCCGGCTGAGCGACCCGCAGGTGTCCAAGCGGCACGCCCGCATCACGGTCGGCGAGTCGATCGAGATCACGGACACGAACTCGGCCAACGGGCTCGTCATGGGCGGGCAGCGCATGACCCGCTCGACGCTCACGTCCGCCGACACCGTCACCATCGGCAGCTCCGTGGTGTCGGTCGTGGCGCTGCACCGGTCGACGAGCCTCGCCCCGACCACGCCCGTCGTCGAGTTCAACCGCTCGCCGCGCGTCGTCGCGCGGTTCGGCGAGCGCAAGCTGCGCGCACCCCGGCCGCCGCAGCCGCAGGAGCCCGCGCGCTTCCCCTACCTCGCGATGGTCGCGCCTCTCGTCATGGGCGTGATCCTCTACTCCGTCACGCGCAACGTCCTGTCGATCGTCTTCATCGGGCTCAGCCCGATCCTCATGCTCGGCGCGTACCTCGACGCGAAGATCCAGGGCAGGCGCAGGTTCAAGGCGCAGGCCGAGCAGTTCCGCGCGTCCGTCGCCGCGATGCGCGAGACGATCGCGCGCACCCACGCCGTCGAGCGCGCGGTGCGGCTCACGGAGGCGCCGTCCGTCGCGGACACGGTCGACGCCGTGCGCCGGCTCGGCGGACTGCTGTGGACGCACCGGCCGGAGCACGAGGCGTTCCTCACGGTCCGGATCGGGCTCGGGACCGCGCCGTCGCGCACGCAGGTCGAGCAGCAGAACGAGAACAACACGCTCCCGGAGTTCTGGGCCGAGCTCGAGAAGCTCCACGCGGAGTGCGCGACGATCGACGGCGTGCCGGTCGTCGGCCGCCTGCGCGTCGACGGCGCGCTGGGCATCGCCGGGGCGGGCGCGACCGTGGACGCCGTCGGGCGCGCGGTCCTCGTCCAGCTCGCGGGGCTGCACTCGCCGTCGGAGCTCGTGCTGGCCGCGATCACGTCGCAGCGCTCGCGCGCGGACTGGGAATGGCTCGAGTGGCTGCCGCACACCGGCTCGCCGCACAGCCCGCTCGGCGGCGACCACCTCGCCGACAACCCGGGCGCGGCGCTCGCGCTGCTCTCGCGGCTCGAGGACCTCGTCGAGGCCCGCGGCGCCGACCTCGACCACCACGCCGAGCTGCGCGGCCCGATCGACCCCGAGAACCCCGAGGACACGCCCGCGCCGGTGCTGCCCACCGTCGTCGTGCTCGTCGAGGACGACGCGCCCGTCGACCGCTCGCGGCTCACGCGCCTGGTCGAGCGCGGCGCGGACGCGGGCGTGCACGTCGTGTGGGTCGCCCCGACGGTCGAGCAGCTCCCGGCCGCGTGCCGCACGTTCGTGCTCGTCGACCAGTCGGGCACCGACGGCACCGCCGGTCCGGGGCAACCGGGCGCCGCCTCGGGGGCCACTGCGGGCGAGGTGCGGGTGGGCCGCCTGTCCTTCCCGGTGACGTGCGAGACGGTCGACCTCGCGACCGCGCACGAGGTCGCGCGCATCCTCGCGCCGGTCGTGGACGTCGGCGCGCCGGTGGACGACGACTCCGACCTCCCGCGGTCGGTCTCCTACCTGACGCTCGCCGGGACGTCGCTCGCCGACGACCCGGGCACGCTCGTCGACGCGTGGCGCGAGAACGGCTCGCTCACGCCCCGCGACGGGTCGCCGCCCGTGCGCCGCAAGCGCCCGAGCACGCTGCGCGCGCTCGTCGGGCACTCCGGCACCGAACCGCTCTACCTCGACCTGAAGACCCAGGGCCCGCACGCGCTCGTCGGCGGGACGACGGGCGCCGGCAAGTCGGAGTTCCTCCAGTCCTGGGTGCTCGGCATGGCCGCGGCGCACAGCCCCGACCGCGTGACGTTCCTGTTCGTCGACTACAAGGGCGGCGCCGCGTTCGCCGACTGCGTGAACCTCCCGCACACGGTCGGCCTCGTCACGGACCTCTCGCCGCACCTCGTGCGCCGCGCGCTGACGTCGCTGCGGGCCGAGCTGCGCTACCGCGAGCACCTGCTCAACCGGAAGAAGGCCAAGGACCTCGCGTCGCTCGAGCGCACGGGCGACCCGGACGCGCCGCCGAGCCTGCTCATCGTCGTCGACGAGTTCGCCGCGCTCGTCAACGAGGTGCCGGAGTTCGTCGACGGCGTCGTGGACGTCGCCCAGCGCGGGCGCTCGCTGGGCCTGCACCTCATCCTCGCGACGCAGCGCCCGGCCGGCGTCATCCGCGACAACCTGCGCGCGAACACGAACCTGCGCGTCGCGCTGCGCATGGCCGACGAGGACGACTCGACCGACATCCTCGGCATCCCCATGGCGGCGCACTTCGACCCGTCGATCCCGGGCCGCGGCGCGGTGAAGACCGGCCCGGGGCGCATCACGCCGTTCCAGACCGGCTACGCGGGCGGGTGGACGTCGGCGCGCCCGGAGCGTGCGCGCATCGACGTGCAGGAGATGTCCTTCGGCACGGGCGTGCGCTGGGAGCTGCCCGAGCCGGCGGTGGAGGAGAACGCCGACCCGGGCCCGAACGACATCTCCCGCATCGTCGGGACCATCTCGCGGGCCGCGACGGAGGCCGCCGTGCCGGCGCCGCGCAAGCCGTGGCTCCCCGAGCTCGCCCCGACGTACGACCTCGCGCGGCTGCCCAACCCGCGCACGGACACGATGCTCCTGCTCGGCGTCGAGGACGACCCGACGACGCAGAGCCAGCCGACGGTGTTCTACGAGCCGGACCGCGACGGCAACCTCGCGGTCTTCGGCACCGGTGGCGCGGGCAAGAGCGCGACCCTGCGCTCGATCGCCGTCTCCGCGGCGATCACGGCGCGCGGCGGTCCCGTGCAGGTGTACGCGATCGACGCCGGCGCGAGCGGCCTGCGCATGCTCGAGGACCTGCCCCACGTCGGCGCGGTGATCTCCGCCGACGACGAGGAGCGCGTGCAGCGCGTGCTGCGGATGCTGCGCGACCTCGTCGACGAGCGGTCCGCGCGGTACGCCGCGGTCCGGGCCGGCGACATCTCCGAGTACCGGCGCCTCGCCGGCGCGCCGGACGAGCCGCGCATCCTGCTGCTCGTCGACGGCATCGGGGCCTTCCGCGAGGCGTACGAGTTCCGGGCCGCCCACCAGTTCCCCGTGTGGGGCGCGTTCACGGCGGTCGCGACCGACGGCCGTCAGGTGGGCGTGCACGTCGTCGTCGCCGGTGACCGCGCGGCCTCCGTCCCGACGTCGCTCGGCTCGACCATCCAGAAGCGGCTCGTGCTGCGCCTCGCGAACGAGGACGACTACCTCACGCTCGGCGTCCCGCGCGACGTCCTGTCGCTCACGTCGCCGCCGGGCCGCGGTGTCATCGACGAGAACGAGGTCCAGGTCGCGGTGCTGGGCGGGGACGCCAACGTCGCGCTGCAGGCGCGCGAGCTGACTCGCCTGCGCGACGCGATGGTGCGCCAGGGGATCCCCGAGGCGCCCGGGATCGACCGCCTGCCCGACACCTTCACGCTCGACGCGCTGCCGGTCCTCGCCGGCGACCGCCCGACGATCGGCCTCGACGACCTCGACATCGCGCCCGTCGGGCTCCCGGCGCGGGGCACCTTCCTGCTCGCCGGCCCGCCCGGAGGCGGCCGCACGACGGCGCTCGTCACCATCGCGCAGGCGGTGCGGCGCGCGCGGGCCGGGCGCGTGGTCTACCTGTCGCCGCGGCGCACGAGCATCTCCGGGCTCGACGTGTGGGACACGAGCGCGACGTCGCCCGAGGACGTCGTGACGCTGCTCGGCAGCCTCACGGCCGCGCTGGACGCCGGGTCGCTGCGCCCCGGCGGGCTCACGGTCCTCGCCGAGTCCGTCACCGAGTTCACCGGGACCCCGGCGGAGCAGCCGCTGGCCGCGTTCGTGCGCGCAGCGGTGCGCGCCGAGCAGCTCGTCGTCGGCGAGGCGGAGTCGTCGACGTGGGGGCAGGCGTGGGCGCTCGCGCAGCCGTTCAAGGCGGGCCGGACCGGGCTCCTGCTCACCCCGGGAGACCTGGACGGCGACAACCTGCTCGGCACCGGACTGGGCAGGATCCGCCGCGCCGACTTCCCGCCCGGGCGAGGCTTCCTCGTCGTGTCTGGGCGCGCGCGGAAGATGCACGTCGCGCTGCCCGGGTAGCGGCGCGGGGAGGCCGGTGGCAGCGATGGGGACACCTCCCCATCGACCGCCGGCCAGGACCGATGGTTGAGTACTGCCATCGGGAACGCACACGGCGCCCACGAGGGTGGGTGCCACGACAGGAGGGAATCACCATGGCCGGTGGCATGTGGGGCGCTAACGTCGAGGAGCTGCGCGGGCTCGGGCAGACGCTGCAGCAGAAGGCGGACGAGATCCGCACGACGATGCAGAACCTCAACAGCCAGATCCAGGGTGTGGCCTGGGAGGGCCCCGACGCGCAGCAGTTCAAGGGCAACGACTGGCCCGCCGCGCAGACGCAGCTCAACAACGTCGCGCAGACGCTGACGGACGCGGGCCAGAAGGCCCAGCAGAACGCGCAGCAGCAGGAGCAGGCGTCGAACGCCTGATCCGCCGCAGCACGACGCAGGGCGCGGGACCGCACAGGTCCCGCGCCCTTCGTCGTGCCGTCTGGGAGACTGGCGCGCGGACTGCCGACGACGAAGGGCTGCTGATCGCATGACCGACCTGCGCTACCCGAGCGACGACTTCCCGGCCCCGGTCGGCGTGAGCCTGACCGCGCCCGAGCGCTGGGTCCCGCTCCCGCACGTCGCGCTCCCGCTCGCCCTCGGCCGCGAGGTGCCCGAGGGGGAGTTCAACCCGAACGTCATCGTCGTCGTCTCGCGCGTGCGCGCCGAGGTCTCGCTCGAGGACGCGCACGCCGAGGTGCTGCGCAAGCTGCGGCCGATGCCGAAGATGCGCGAGCTCGACGGGGGCGAGGTCGACGTCGACGGGCTGCCGGGTCGCTGGGTGGAGGCCTCGTTCAAGGGCGGTGCGGGCGCGGTGCTCGTGCAGTCGGTGCGCACCGTGATCGTCCCGCGCGGCCCGGTCGCCGACCTCGTGCAGACGACCGGCACGTGCACCGTGGTGCAGCAGCCGTGGGCGGGCGAGGAGATCCGTGCCGTCCAGGAGAGCCTGCGGCTGGACCGCTGAGGCCGGCGCCCGAGACCTCCCCGCCGCCGTCACCGTTTACATTCGCCCGGATCACAAGACGGGGTGTCCGGGTCGCGGGAGGGCTGGCACAGTAGGAGAGTCGGGAGAGGGCTGGGTGAGGCTACCCTCACCCGGTCGTACAATCGAGAAGGTCATCCGCGGCCACGACCACCGGCCGCCGCGCTGCGACCGCCCTGCACGTGTCGCGCGAACCTGACTCCCGTCCTCGACCGGAAGGCGTCCTGTCCTGTGAGCAGCATCCGTCCCCTGCGCGTCGCGATCGTCGGCGCGGGTCCCGCCGGGATCTACGCCGCGGACATCCTGTCCAAGACCGATCTCGACGTGAGCATCGACCTCTTCGAGCGTCTGCCCGCGCCGTTCGGCCTCGTGCGCTACGGCGTCGCGCCCGACCACCCGCGCATCAAGCAGATCATCGTGGCGCTGCACAAGGTGCTCAGCCGCGGGGACATCCGCCTCCTCGCGAACGTGGACTACGGGGTCGACCTCAAGCTCGACGACCTGCGCCAGTACTACGACGCGGTCATCTTCTCGACGGGGTCGATCCGCGACGCGGCGCTGCCCATCGAGGGCATCGACCTGCCGGGCTCGTTCGGCGCGGCGGACTTCGTGTCCTGGTACGACGGTCACCCCGACGTGCCGCGCACCTGGCCGCTCGACGCGCAGCAGGTCGCCGTGCTTGGCGCCGGCAACGTCGCCCTCGACGTCGCGCGCATCCTCGCCAAGCACGCCGACGACCTGCTGCCCACCGAGATCCCGCAGAACGTCTACGAGGGTCTCAAGGCCTCGCTCGTCACCGACGTCCACGTGTTCGCGCGCCGTGGCCCGGCGCAGGCGAAGTTCTCGCCGCTCGAGCTGCGCGAGCTCGGCCACGTGCCGGACGTCGACGTCGTCGTGTACCCCGAGGACTTCGAGTTCGACGAGGGCTCGACGGCCGCGATCAGCGCGTCCAACCAGACGAAGCAGGTCGTCAAGACGCTCACCGACTGGGCGCTCAAGGACCCGTCCGAGCTCAAGGCCTCGCGCCGCCTGCACCTGCACTTCCTCCACGCGCCGGCCGCGGTCCTCGGCGACGGCAAGGTCGAGGGCCTGCGCACGGAGCGCACGCGCCTCAACGGCGACGGCACCGTGTCGGGCACCGGCGAGTTCCACGAGTGGCCCGTCCAGGCGGTGTACCGCGCCGTCGGCTACTTCGGCTCGCCGCTGCCCGAGATCCCGTTCGACGAGCTCAAGGGCGTCATCCCGAACCGCGAGGGACGCGTCGTCGACATCGACGGCGAGCACCTCCCCGGCGTCTACGCGACCGGCTGGATCAAGCGCGGCCCGGTCGGCCTCATCGGCCACACGAAGTCCGACGCGTCGGAGACGATCCGCCACCTCGTCGAGGACGTCACGGGCGCCGGTGACGGCGGTGACGTCGCAGCGGCCGACCTCGAGGGCGGCCGCGTGGCCCCGCTCGGGTCGCCCGACGCGATCGTCGAGTTCCTCGCCGAGCGCGGCGTGAACTACGTCGAGTGGTCCGGCTGGGAGCTCCTCGACGCGTTCGAGCGCGGCCTCGGCGAGCCGCACGGTCGCGAGCGCATCAAGGTGGTCCCGCGCGAGGAGATGATCCGCGTGGCTCGCGGGGAGTCGCAGGTCGGCTGACCGCGCCCCGGGACGCCAGCCTCGACGGCGCCCCGCCCACCCGGGCGGGGCGCCGTCGTCGTCCCCGGGAACGCCCTGACGTGCTCGCACGTTCAGGTGGTGGACGACGGCGCGGCCGGCGTCCGCGGGCGGCCCGGCGCACGGCGGGCCGCCCCGAGCGTGGAAAGGAGCGCACGTGGGACGACGTCAGCACTTCAACGGGCTCAAGACCGCCGCGCTGTTCGGCGTCATGTGGGTCATCGTCCTCGGCCTGTGGGCGCTGTTCGGGGCCCGCGCCGGCACGCTGTGGATCTTCGTCGGCATCGGGCTCGTCACGACGTTCTACGGGTACTGGAACTCGGACAAGATCGCGATCCGCGCGATGCACGCCCGGCCCGTGAGCGAGCTCGAGCAGCCGGCGATGTACCGGATCGTGCGCGAGCTCTCGACCGCGGCGCGCCAGCCCATGCCGCGGCTGTACGTCTCGCCCACGCAGGCCCCCAACGCGTTCGCCACCGGCCGCAACCCGAAGAACGCCGCCGTGTGCTGCACGGAAGGGATCCTGCGCCTCCTCGACGAGCGCGAGCTGCGCGGCGTGCTCGGGCACGAGCTCATGCACGTGTACAACCGCGACATCCTCACGTCGTCCGTCGCCGGTGCGATGGCCGGCGTCATCACCTCCCTGGCCCAGCTCCTGCTGTTCTTCGGCGGGGACCGCGAACGGGGCGGCAACCCGCTGGCGGCGCTCGCGATGATGTTCCTCGCGCCGATCGCCGCGATGCTGATCCAGATGGCGATCTCGCGGACGCGCGAGTACGACGCGGACGAGGACGGCGCACGGCTCACCGGTGACCCGCTGGCCCTGGCGTCGGCGCTGCGCAAGCTGGACGCCGGCACCAAGCGGGCACCGCTGCCCCAGAACCGCGACCTCGTGGACGTCTCGCACCTCATGATCGCCAACCCGTTCCGCGGCGCGGGGGTGGGCAAGATGTTCGCCACGCACCCGCCCATGGCCGACCGCATCCGGCGGCTCGAGGCGATGGCCGGCCACGGGCCGGGCTACGGCGGCATCACGTACCACTGAGCCCGACGCGCGGGCGTCCGGAGCCCGTCCGGGCGTCAGGCGTCGGCGACGACGCCGTGCCGCGCGAGCTCGCCGAGCAGGGCCTTCGCGACGCCGTCCGCGTCGTTCGTCGCGGTCGCGTCCGTCGCGGCGGCGAGCACGTCGGGGTGCGCGTTCGCGACCGCGAAGGACCGGCCGGCCCAGCGCAGCATCGGCAGGTCGTTCGGCATGTCGCCGAACGCCCACACCTCGTGCGGCCCGACGCCGAGCCGCGCGCACCAGCGCGCCAGCGCCGCGTCCTTCGTCACCTCCGGCGCCAGGAGCTCGGCCAACCCGGCGGCGCCGGAGTAGGCGAGGTGCGCCCGGTCGCCGACGACGTCGCGCACCCGGGCGAAGAAGCGCTCCTGCGCGGGGTCCTCCTCCCGTGCGACGACGACCGGCCGGGTCGCCGGCGCGTCGGGCGCGGGCGCGGCGCCGCGCCGGCGCGCCAGGATTTTTCCCACGGGCCCGGGCACGGGCGTCGGTCCCGTGGACGACGCTCCGAGCGTGCCTTCCACGGGCCGGACGACGTCGGCCTCCGCCGGGTCAGACGCGTCGTCGGCGGGAGAGCGGAAGCCCGGGTCGAACGTCGGCCCCTCGACGCGCTCGAGCGCGAGCGCGACGTCGGGCACGGCCGCGCGCAGGTCGGCGACGAGGTCCAGCGCGGCGTCGTCGCGGAACCCGCAGACGTCGAGCGCGCGCTCGGTCGCGAGGTCCCACACCGCCGCACCGCCCAGGCAGATGACGCGCCCGTGTCCGCCCACGACGTCGCGCAGCGGCGCCAGCCACCGGGGCGGGCGCGCCGTCACGAACACGATCTCGACCCCCGCGCGCTCGGCGGCGAGGAGCGCCGCGCGCGTGCGGGGCGACACGGTGCCGTCGCTGCGCAGCAGCGTCCCGTCGAGGTCCGTCGCGACGAGCCGCGGCAGGGAGCCGCGGCGCGGGCTGGACGCGCGAGCGGGGCGCGGCGGGTGAGCGGGGCGCGGCACAGCCCTACTCTCGCACGGTGCTCGTCGCCAGCCGGTCGCCAGCTGGTCGCCGCTGCTCGTCGGCAGGTGGCGGGCGGAGCCGGTGGCGGGTGCGCCCGGCCGACGCCGGGTCTACGGTCGAGAGGATGGGTCGGGCCCGGCTCGTCAGCCTGCGACGAGGCGGAGACGAGCATGTCGGACACCCTGGCCATCGAGCAGGCGCTCGCGAGAGGGCCCCGCCAGCGCATCGGCCGGTACCGGCTCGACCTCGGGACCGGCCGGTGGTGGTGGTCGGACGAGACGTTCCTCATGCACGGGTTCCGGCCCGGCGACGTCGTGCCGACGACCGAGCTGGTGCTGGCTCACAAGCACCCGGACGACCGGGACCGGGTCGAGAGCGTGCTCGAGGCGGCGCGCACGACCGGGGAGCCGTTCGCGAGCATGCACCGCATCATGGACGCCCGGGGCCGGGAGCGGTCGCTCGTCGTCGTCGGTCAGGGCAGGCGCAGGCCGCGCGACGGGCAGGTCGTCGAGCTCGTCGGCTACTTCGTCGACGTCACGGACGTCGTGGCGCGGCAGGCGCAGGCGCGGGCCCAGGAGGACATCCGCGCGGCGGGGGCGACCCGCGGCCCCATCGAGCAGGCCAAGGGCGTCGTCGCGATGGTGCGGGGCGTGAGCCCGGACGACGCGTTCGAGCTCCTCCGACGTCTGTCGAACGAGCGGAACGTGCGGCTGCGGGACCTGGCCGGCGAGGTGGTCGGGGTCGCGTGCGCGGGCGGTCCCGACCCGATCGGCCGCGTCGCCGCCCTGCTCGCGTGACGGCACGGGGCCGGACGCGACCCTGCCGGCGCCGTGCCGTCGGTGCCCGGCGCCGGCGCCGGCGTCAGCGGTAGTTGGTGAACTGCAGCGCGACGTCCAGGTCCGCGGCCTTGAGCAGCGCGATGACGGTCTGCAGGTCGTCGCGCGACTTGCTCGTCACGCGGACCTCGTCGCCGGTGATCTGCGTCTTGACGGCCTTGGGGCCCTCGTCGCGGATGATCTTGGTGATCTTCTTGGCGTTCTCGCTCGACAGCCCCTCCTTGAGGGTCGCCGCGAGGCGGTACTCCTTGCCCGACGCCTTGGGCTCCTTGTCGCCGGTGTCGAGCGACTTGAGCGAGATCCCGCGCTTGATGAGCTTGGTCTCGAAGACGTCGAGGATCGCGAGCACGCGCTCCGCGGAGTTCGCGACCATGAGGATGCTCTCGCCGCTCCACGAGATCGACGCGCCGACGTTGCGGAAGTCGTAGCGCTGCGAGACCTCCTTGGCGGCCTGGTTGAGCGCGTTGTCGACCTCCTGACGGTCGACCTTGCTCACGATGTCGAACGACGAGTCGGCCATGGAATCTCCCTCGGGACGGCGCGGCGTGGGTGCGGCGTGCTGCTGCGTGCGCAGACCACCGTAGCCGAGTCGGCGGACCCCGACCGTCGGAGACGGTCCTCCGGCGACCCTGCCGCCCGGACGTCACCGGGCCCCGGACGAGCGCGGTGCTCGCCAGGGGCCCGGTCCGTGCCTGGATGACGTCAGCCGATCGCGTCCCCGGTGAGGACGGTCCGGCCGGTGGCCGTCGCGCCGTCGTCCGCCGCGGTCACCGAGACGGTGACCGTCCCGGCGGAGCCGTCACCGCCGCGCATCGCGAACGCGTGGTACGCGTTCGCGCCCGGGGCGACGTCGTCGAACGAGCGGGTGCCGTACTGCGTCTCCACGGTGACGTCCACCGCGACGTCGGCGTCGTTGCGCACCCGCACCGCGAGGTACGACTGCGACCCGAGCTGACGCACCTGCGCCTCGACGGTGTGCTCGAGCTCGTCGCCCGGCTCGGCCGCGCGTGCGAGCGACACCTCGACCGCTTCGGAGACGCGGTCGCCGAAGCCCTGCACGACGGACACCACGGTGCCGGTCGTGGCGATCGAGGTCGCCGGGACCGCGAGCGACCACGTGCCGTCCTCGGCGACGGTGGTCGTGACCGCCTCGGCGCCGGCGGGCGTGGCCGTCACCGTTGCGCGCGGCGTGCCGACGCCGCCGATCGCGACCTCGGTCTCGTCCGCGGGGACGGGCTGCTCGGGCACCTCGGTCACCGCGAGACCGGCGAGGTCCGGGCGGGCCGTGAGCCACTCGTCGCGGTCGAGCGGACGGTCGACGATCCGCGTCTCACCGACGCAGCCGTGCCAGCCGTTGGTCGCGGCGTCGTCGACCCAGTCGGAGCCGATGATCCACGGCATGCCCGGGTTGAAGGAGGCCCCGACGGTGTCCAGAGCGGTGCGCAGCACCGGTGCGCCGTTGACGTACATCGTGGTCTCGGCGGTCGCGGGGTCGTTGACCATCGCGACGTGGCTCCAGGTGTCGACCATGATCTCGCCGGACCAGTTCGTCCTGTCGCCCTTGGTCGCGTCCTGGCCGACCTCGGTCCACTGGAACTCGCGGAGGTTGGAGATGCCCAGCGCCGTGGGCGATGCGGTGTAGTCCCAGCGGCTCCACGGCATGCCGGGGATCCGCGAGCGGTTGCCGGTGCGCACGAGCGCCTTGCTCCACTGGTTCGCCTCGGCGGTCCAGTCGGGATCCATCCGCACGAACGTCTCGATCGTGTAGCCGTTCGACAGGTCGGCGTCGTTGACCGGGGCGTCGGCGTCCGTGGTGAGGTAGCTGTAGCGGTCGGTGACGCGGCTGGAGTCCGCGAAGCACACGGCCTGGCCGGACGACGAGTACGGGTACGACTCGTCGACCACGGTGACGTCCTCGACCTGCGCGGTCGGGGACCCGGACTCGGCGATCGAGACGCGGTGCAGGTCGCTGTCGCCCGCGACGTCCTCGACGACCGCGCCCTCGGTCAGCGTCCCGGTCTCGCCGGTCGTGCGCCAGTGCGCGAGCGTGCCGTCGACCTCGACGTAGTCCTCGGCGCTCCCCGGCGCGACGTCCGTGGAGCCGGGCACGCCCTCGAACCCGTCGGTGATCAGCTCGACCGCCCGGTCGTCGAGGGACGGCAGCTGCCCGTCGCCCGGGCCGAACTCCGGGTTGAAGCCGCCGAAGCGCTCGGCGAAGTCGATGTCGATCGAGAAGCTCTGCGCGTCGCCCTCGAGCACCGGGTCGTCGTAGGACGTGAGCGACTCCGTGGGCTTGCTGACGACCCACGGAGAGACCGTCGCCACGTCGATGACGTCGTTGGACAGGTCGAACTCGAACAGCCCGAGGTACCCGTTCCCGCCCTCGTAGGCCATCTGGTAGTCCATGAGGATCTGCGTGACGGTGTGGCCCGCGTCGTTGGTGCGCTCCGTCACCGCGGCGCCGTGGTAGTGCCCGTTGAGCGTGAGGAAGATCTGGTCGTTCTGCGCGATGAGCCCGTCCCACAGGCGCTGGCCGTTCGCGCTCGTGCCGCCGGTGCGGCCGTCGGCGTCGACGTCGGCGTTGACGATGTCGTGCGACGTGAGGATCACGGGCAGCGTCGGGTGCGCGTCGAGGACGCCCTGCGCCCACGCGAGCGTCGCGTCGGAGGCGCGCCACGAGAGGGCGAGCACGAGGAACTGCTGCCCCTCGGCCTCGAACACCTGGTACTGGTTCATGCCGGTCGGGTCGGTCCCGCCGTCGGTCACCTGCGCCGCGGCGCGCTCCGGGCCGAACCACTTCAGGTACGGCTCGTTCGCGAGGTCGTACTCGGTGTCGAAGTGGTCGTCCGCGGAGTTGCGCACGTCGTGGTTGCCGGCGAGCACGGAGTAGGGGAGCGCGGCGTCCTCGAGCGTGCGCATGGCGGCGTCCGCCGTCGTCCACTCGTTCTCGACCCCGACGCGGTCCACGACGTCGCCGAGGTGCGTGACGAACGGGATGTTGAGCTCGTCGGCGTGCTCGGCCAGCCACGCCGTCTGCACGGCGAACGGGTTCGTGCCGTAGTCGGGCTCGAAGTTGGACTGCGCGTAGCGAGAGTAGAACTGGGTGTCCGGCAGGACGGCGAGCGTGAAGCGCGAGCCGAGGTCGTCGGCGACCTCGGCGGCAACCGCCGTGGTGGTGGCAGTGGGTGTGGCGGTGGCGGGTGCGGCGGCGAGGCCGACGCTCGTCGTGAGGACGGCGAGGGCGGTCGCGGGCGCGGCGGCGGCGCGGAGCCGTCGGGAGCCTCGGGGCACGGGAGGACCTTTCGATAGCCGTGGGGCTAGCCGTGACGGCCGTCGCACAGGCCGCCGCTAGCGCTGTCAGGTCAGGACACCGGTCGGCCCGGGAAGGTTCGTTCCAGCCGGCACTGCGACGCTAGGGGCGTGCCGTGAACGGGGGCCGTCGCCGACGTGAACGTCGGCGCTCGATTCGACCGGGGCGGTCAGCGCGGCGTGGCGCGCGCCAGGCGCGCGGCGCGGGCGGACCGCAACCCGTCGGCGCTGAGGACGGCCAGGGCGGCCCAGACGAGGGCGAAGCCGGCCCACCGCGCAGGCGGCATGTGCTCGTGGAAGACGAGGATCCCGCAGAGGAGCTGGAGGACGGGCGCGAGGTACTGCAGCATGCCGACGAGCGACAGCGGGATGCGGCGTGCCGCCGAGGAGAACAGCAGGAGCGGCACGGCCGTGACGAGCCCCGAGGAGGCGAGCAGCAGCGCGTGCGCCGGGTCGGTCGTCGTGAACGTGCCGGCGCCGGTCGCGCCGAGCCAGACGAGGTAGCCGAGCGCGAGCGGGGCGAGCGTCGCCGTCTCGGCCGCGAGGCCGGGCAGGGCCTCGACGCTGCGACCCGTGCGGTTCTTCACGAGGCCGTAGAGCCCGAAGCTGAAGGCGACCCCGAGCGCGATCCACGGCACCCGCCCGACGCCCACCGTGATGACGGCGACGGCGACCACGCCGAGCCCGAGCGCCGCCCACTGCGCCGGCCGCAGCCGTTCGCGCAGCACGACGACGGCGAGGAGCACGGTGACGAGGGGGTTCACGAAGTACCCGAGTGCGGCGTCGAGCACGTGCCCGGACAGCACGCCGTAGACGTAGATCGTCCAGTTGGTCGCCACGAGGACCGCGGCGACGGCGAGCAGCCCGAGCGTGCGCGGGCTGCGGAGCACGCGCACGAAGCGGCCGAGCTGCCGCGCCACGAGCAGCATGAGCACGCACACGACCAGGCTCCACACGATGCGGTGGGCGATGATCTCGAGCGGCGCTGCGGGCTCGAGGAGCGGGAAGTAGAGCGGCATCGCGCCCCACAGGACGTAGGCGCTCGCGCCGGCGAGAAGTCCGCGGCGGTCGACGCCCGTGTCGTCGGGACTGCCGGCCGCGGCGGGGCGCCCGGCAGTGGCGGAGGGGGCGGCGTCGGGG
>NZ_LWGL01000063.1 GCF_001722485.1 Cellulosimicrobium cellulans
CGCGGCCGCGTCGGCCGCGGGCGTGCCGGCGCGGCGGCGCTCGACCCAGCCCTCGATGTTGCGCTGCTGGCCGCCGCTGACGCCGAGCGCGCCCGCGGGCACGTCGCGCCGGATCACGGACCCGGCGGCGGTGTACGCGCCGTCGCCCACCGTCACCGGCGCGACGAACATGTTGTCCGCGCCCGTGCGGGCGTGCGAGCCGATGACCGTGCGGTGCTTGTGGACGCCGTCGTAGTTCACGGTGACCGACGCGGCGCCGATGTTCGTGTGCGCGCCGATCGTCGCGTCGCCCACGTACGACAGGTGCGGGATCTTCGAGCCCTCGCCGATCTCGGCGTTCTTCGTCTCGACGAACGTGCCGATCTTGCCCCGCTCGCCGAGCACGGTGCCCGGGCGCAGGTAGGCGAACGGCCCCACGCTCGTGCCCGCGCTCAGCACGGCGAGGCTGCCGTGCGTGCGCGTCACGGTCGCGCCGGGGCCGACCTCGGTGTCGGTGAGCGTAGTGTCCGGGCCGACGGTCGCGCCCTCGCCGACGACCGTCGCGCCGTGCAGCTGGGTGCCCGGCAGGAGCGTGACGTCGCGCGCGAGCTCGACGTCGACGTCGACCCACGTCGTCGCCGGGTCGACGACGGTCACGCCCTCGCGCATCCAGCGCTCGAGGACGCGGCGGTTCATCTCGGCGCGCAGGGCGGCGAGCTGGACGCGGTCGTTGACGCCCTCGACGACGGTCGGGTCGTCCGAGAGCAGGGCGCGGACCGTGCCGCCCTCGGCCCGCGCCGCGGCGACGACGTCCGTCAGGTAGACCTCGCCCTGGGCGTTGTCCCGGCCGAGGCCGGCGAGCCCGCGCCGCAGCACCGCGGCGTCGAACACGTAGATGGAGGCGTTGATCTCGCGGATCTCGAGCTCGGCCGCGCTCGCGTCCTTGTGCTCGACGATGCGCTCGACGTCGCCCGCCGCGTCGCGCACGACGCGCCCGTAGCCGGTCGCGTCCGCGAGCTCGGTCGTGAGCATCGTGACGGCGTTGCCGTCCGCGACGTGCGCCGCGAGGAGCTCGGCGAGCGTGCCGCCGTCGAGCAGGGGGGTGTCGCCCGCGGTGACGACGACCGGGCCCTCGAGCCCGTCGCCGAGCCCGCGCCCCTCCTCGCCGTCGGGCACGCCGTCGACGACGGCGAGCGCGTGCGCCTTCGCGTCGAGCGCGGCGAGCGCGCACTGCACGGCCCGGCCCGTCCCGGGGACGTCGTCCTGGTCCACGACGAGCACGCCGGCGTCGACGGACAGCGCGTGCTCGGCGACGCGGTCGCGCTCGTGCCGCACGACGACGGCGAGCAGCGCCGGGTCGAGGGAGCGCGTCGCGACGAGCACGTGCCCGAGCAGGCTGCGGCCCGCGAGCGTGTGCAGCATCTTCGGGGTGGACGACTTCATCCGCGTGCCCTCGCCGGCGGCGAGGACGATCACGGCAGCGGGGGCGACGTGCGCGTCGGTGCCCTGCTGAGCTTCCATGGATGTTCCCCTCGGGATCGGTGGCACGTGCTCCGCCCCCAGGACTCGAACCTGGACCAAGGGCACCAAAAACCCTTGTGCTGCCGATTACACCAAGGCGGACCGGACCGCGACGCGGGACCGGCGCCGGGCTCGCGCCCGTGGCCGCGGCGGCGTCGTGCGTCCGGGAACAGTCTGCCAGGTCGCGGCTCGTGCCCCGCGCCGCAGGCCGGGGCGCCGGGGCGGCGGCACGGCATGATGGTCCCGTGGCCGACTCCCGACGCACCCCCCGTTCCCGCATGACCGCGAGCCAGCGGCGCGAGCAGCTGCTCGCCGTCAGCCGGGGGCTGTTCGCGGAGAAGGGGTTCGAGGGCACGAGCGTCGAGGAGATCGCCACGCGCGCGGAGGTGTCGAAGCCCGTCGTCTACGAGCACTTCGGGGGCAAGGAGGGCATCTACGCGGTCGTCGTGGACCGCGAGGTCCAGGCGCTGACGGCCGCCCTGTCCGGCGCGCTCGACGAGGGCGGCCACCCGAAGGTGCTGCTCGAGCGCACCGCCCTCGCGCTCCTGTCGTACATCGAGGCGTCCGAGGACGGCTTCCGGATCCTCGTGCGCGACTCCCCCGTCGCCCAGGCCACCGGCACGTTCTCGAGCCTCATCGGCGACGTCGCGACGCAGGTCGAGCACCTGCTCGCCGACCAGTTCTCCACGCGCGGGCTCGACCCCAAGGTCGCGCCGATCTACGCGCAGATGCTCGTCGGCATGGTCGCGCTGACGGGTCAGTACTGGCTCGACGCCCGCTCCCCCAAGAAGTCCGAGGTCGCCGCGCACCTGGTGAACCTCGCCTGGAACGGCCTCGCGGACATGGAGAAGCGGCCGCGCCTCACCACGACGACGAAGCGTTGACGCCGTGCCGTGCACGCCATCGCCGCCGCGCGACGAGCAGCAGGACGCCGCCGACCGCGAGCGCACCGCCCGCCGCGGCGAGCCCGGCGGCTGAGGCACCCGTCGTCGCGAGGCCACCTGCCCCCCGACGGTCGGCGCGGTCGCGGTCGCGGTCGTCGTCCGAGCCACCGGCGTCCCCACCGTCGCCCGGACCGGACGGCTCACCGCCCGGGGCGGGGTCGCCCGCGCCTCCCCCGTCGCCCGGCCCGCCGTCGCCGCCCGGGCCGGTCCCCGGGTCCGTGCCGGGGTCGGCGCCCGGGTCCGTGCCGGGGTCGGTGCCCGGGCCGGCCGCGACGACCGTGAGCTCGCGGACCGTCGACAGGTCGACCGCGCCGTGCGGGTCGGTGCTGCGCACGTACCAGCCGTGCTCGCCCGGCTCGGTGACCGTCCACGTCGCGGTGAGCACGGACCCGCTCGCGACGTCCTCGAACGAGGCGATCTCCGCGGCCGTGAGGATCTCGGCCGAGAACGCGTCGGTCGCGAGCGTCTTCGTGACCGGGGCGATGCCGAGGTCGGCGTACGACACCTCGAAGCTCTGGTCCGCGTACGGGTCCTCGCCCGGCGCGAGCAGGCCCGGGTCGTCGGAGTTGTAGCGGTCCAGGGACGGCGAGTACGTGCGCACCATCATCCGCTCGCCCTCGTTGTCGAAGTGCAGCAGGCGCAGGTAGCCCTGGCCACCCTCCGGCAGGCCCTGGTAGTCGAACAGCATCGAGTGCACGGTGCGGTCGTCGACGCCGTCACCGTCGTCGTCGAACGAGTCCACGCGCGTGTAGGCGTCGTGGTAGTGCCCCGAGAACACCATCTCGACGTTCGGGTTCTTCGCCACGACCTCGTCGAGGATCCGCTGCGGGATCTCGCCCAGGCCGCCCGTGGTGAGGATGAACTCGTGCTGGTTGATGATCGCCACGCGGTCGGGGTACTGCGCGAGCACCTCGTTCATCCACGCGATCTCGGCGTCGGCCGGGCCCCAGCCCACGTAGACCATGAGGAAGTCGATCCCGCCGGCCGTGACGAGGTCGTAGTGACCGCGGTTGTCCTGGTAGCTCTCGCCGTACCAGGGGTTGCCCGCGAAGCGGTCCTCGCCGAAGTACGCCGAGTAGTTCGAGTAGTCCATCGTGTGGTCGCCCACGTCGTGGTTCCCGGCGAGCACGCCGTACGGCAGGCCCGCGTCGTCGAACTTCGCGTACTCCGGGTCGGCGTTCTCCCACTGGGCCATGTCGTCGTAGACGTCGACGATGTCGCCGGTGTGGAACACGTACTGGAGGTTGAGCTCCTCGCGGCGGTCCAGCAGGTAGTCGTGGATCGCGGTCTGGTGCTCGTGGAACTCCTCGTTGTAGTACTGCGTGTCCGACTCCCAGCCGAACGTGAAGTCGTACTCCGAGCGGGCGACGTCGTCCGGGTGGTGCGGGGTGACGGGCGTCGTCCGGTCGGACAGGTTCTCGCCCGCCCAGCCCTCGGAGTGCTGCACGAGCACGCGCACCGCGCCGTCGGCCGCGTGCGCGGCGACATCGACGAACGCCTCGAGCGTCACGGGCTCCTCGGCGTCGGTCGCCGTGAAGCGCTCGAGCTCGCTCCACGCGCTGCCGTCGGCCGCGAGCGCGTACATCCGCACCTGCGCGCCGGGGTTGGCCCGGCCCGTCCAGGTCACGCGGACCTGCGTGCCCGGCTCGCTCGCCTGCGGCACCTCGACGTCGAACAGCTGGTAGGGCAGCTCGGCGTCCGAGCTGACCTCCGTCGCGACGCCGTCGGTCGTCGCGAGCGCGGCGACCTGGTCGGTGCTCAGCGCCTCCGGCTGCTCGCGGTCGAGCGCGAGCGCGTCGTGCGTCGTGCCGGACCGCAGCGCCACCTCGCCGTCGGCGAGGTCGAGACGGTCACCCTCGAGGAACTGCACGTCGAGCACGTCCCCCGTGGGGTCGTTCACCTGCGCCTGCAGGGTGACGTCGCCCGCCCCGACGGTCGCGCCGTCGGCCGGCGACACCTCGCCCGCGGACGGGTACTCGTCGTACGTCGTGAAGGTCACCTCGTGCTCGGCGACGTTGCCGACGACGTCGCGCGCCTCGACGCGCAGCACGTGCTCGCCGGGGGCGAGCTCGAGCGACGACGTCGTGTGCGGCAGCGCGATCTCCGCGCCGTCGAGCGTCGCGACGACCTCGGCCACGCCGGACCCGGCGTCGGTGATCTCCGGCTCGATGCGGATCTCGCCCTGGTACGGGGTGCCGTCGACGATGCCCGACCGGACCTGGGGGCCGGTGTTGTCGACGACGACCGTGCGCTCGGCGGTGCTCGTGCCGTCGGTCGCGGTGACGGTGACCGGCCCGTCGGCGTGCGTCGTCGTGTCCCAGTCGGTCGCGACCGACGTGAACGCGTCCTCGGGCAGCTGGAAGCGCGCGTCGTAGAACTCGTGCTTGCCGGCGGAGTCGCCCATGCTCAGGCTCTGGCCCGGGTCGTCGTAGCCGACCGGGGTGAGCGTGCGGCCGTCGGGCAGGACGAGGCGCAGCGCGCGGATGGTGAAGTCGTCGTTGTTCTCGTCGGGGTCGATCTCCGGCGCGGCCTTCGTGCCGGCCCAGACGCTGACGACGAGCTCCTCGCCCTGGCGCACGTGCCGCGGCGGCACGGGCTGCGAGAAGGTCTCCCAGCCGGAGTACACGCCGACGTCGAGGATCCGCAGGACGTCGTCGCCGACGAGGATCCCGTTCTTGAAGTGGTTGTCGATGCCGGTGGCTTCGACCACGAAGACGGGCTCGGCCTCGATGCTCGGCGTCGTCTCCTGGCGCTCGCCGTCGACGGCCAGCTCGAGCGTCGAGGGGTAGGTGTCGCCCGAGGCGATGACGGGCGTCGTCCCGGTGACGAACTGGCCCTCGTCGAGGCCGAGCCGCACGGGCGCGGTGTCGACGCCGTCGACCGGCACGCGGCGCGGCTCGGTCTGCGTGACGTTGCTGCCGTCGCGCGCCGTGAGGGTGTACTCGTACCAGGCCTTGCCGGTGAGGTCGGCCGCGTGGATCGAGTAGCGGTACAGGTCGTCGCCCTGGTGCTCGAGCGTGACGGTGCGCGCCTCGGCGTCCACGTCGTTGCTCAGCGTGAGGTCGAGCGTGCGGACCTGCACGTCGTCCGTCGCCCGGACCTCGATCGTGAAGTCCTGCGCGGGGTCGATCGGCGACGGCGTGAGGTCCTCGACCTGCGGCGCGACCGTGTCGGCGGGCTCGACCATGAGGCCGTCGGGGACCTGCTCCGCCTGGACCGTGCCGGGCGTCGCGGGTGCGATGCCGAGCATCGTCTGCAGCGCCGGGTCGGCCGGGTCGACGGCGTACCGGATGCCCTGGTCGGGCTGGGTGTCGTCCTGGCCCTCGACCATGTTGTAGTACGCGCGGTTCACCGAGAAGCCGCTGTTCGTCATGATCTCGAGGCCGCGCGGCGAGCCGTTCGCCATGCCGCCGACGAACGTCTCGACGAGGTCCGTGCCCATCGTCAGGTCGGTGCCGAACTGCGCGTTGAAGTCCGCGTCGGTCAGCTCGTCGTTCTGGCCGTTCTTGACCCAGACGACGACCGTGGCGCCCGGCTGGACGACGACGTCGCGCTGGGCCGCGGGCCAGCGCACCTCGTTGCCGTTCTCGGTCACGCTGCGGTTGTTCGGGTAGAGGTAGTTGACGGTGTAGTCGTCGAGGCCGACCGGCTCGCTCGTGGCGTTGTAGAGCTCGATGAACTCGTAGCCGTCCGCGGAGCCGACGTTCGTCGAGTCGGGCAGCACCTCGGTGACCTGCAGGCGCGACGTCCGCAGCGCGGGGTCGGGCTGCGGGTCGAAGTCCGGCTCCGGCTCGGGCGTCGGCGCGACGAACGCCTCGTCGGCGACGACGCCGGGCGTCGGGGCGGCCGGCCCCGCGAGGAGCTCGAGGCCGCGGTCGGCGACGTCGCCGGGGATGCGGAAGTGCGCCGTCCGGTCGATCGCCGCGGACCCGCCGGGGTAGAACGACCAGCTGACGACGTCCTGGCCGTGGAGCACGCGGATGCCGCGGTTGCCGCCGTTGGCCATGCCGCCCTGACCGGTGACGCGCACGACCGGCACGTCGGCCGTCATGCCCCACGCGGCGCGGAAGTCCTCGACGGTCCGGCTGAAGGAGTCGAAGTCGTCGGTGGCGTAGCTGAGCCAGAGCACCACCGTGCCGCCGGCCGGGACGGTCACGTCCTCGCTGACGGTGAGCGGCACGTCCCGGGCGCGGTCGTCGGAGTCGACGTACGTGTAGGCGAAGGTGTACCCGTCGCCCAGGCGGACGTCCTCGCCGGTGGTGTTGTGGACCTCGAAGAACTCGTACTCGTCGTGCGAGCCGGGGTTGGGCCCGATCTCGGTGACCATGAGCGGCCACGCCGACGCCGGGCCGGGGGTGTCCGTCGGCACGACGGCCGTGGCGGTGCGGGCGGCGGGGGTCGCGTGGTCGAGGGTGGCGTGCGCGGCGGGTGCCGCGGCGAGCGTCATGCCGACGGCGCACGCGGTGGTCGTGGCGACGGCGGCGCTCAGGCGTTGTCGGGGGGATGGCACGGTGGGGCCTCCGGGTGGGTGAAGGGTCGGTCGGACCCTAGGAACGACACGCTGCGATCGGGTGAACAGCAGAGGGCGACTCGTCGTCGCCGCGGTGATCCCGCCGGTCACCTCGGTGTGATACGGCCCGCGGGGCCGCGCGACGGCGCAGGGGACGCCGTCCCGTCGTGCGTGCCGCAGAGGTCGTGCCTAGGCTCGAGAGGTACCGACGGAAGGAGGACCCCATGGGTCTCGGCGACAAGATCGAGCACGCTGCCGAAGAGGCGAAGGGCAAGATCAAGGAGCACACGGGCAGGGCGACGGACGACGAGCGGCTCGAGACGGAAGGTCGGGGCGACCAGACCAAGGCCAACGTCAAGCAGGCCGGCGACGACATCCGCGACGCCTTCAAGAAGTAGTCGGTGCCGCGGCCGGACGGCCGCGACCACGCAGCACGAGGGCCCCGCCGCACGCGGCGGGGCCCTCGTCGTGCGCGGGGGTCCTCCCGCTCAGGAGGCGACGAGCGGGACAGGCGCCGGGGCCGTGTGCGGCAGCTCGGCGACGACGCGCGGGCGCGCGATGCGCTCGAGCAGCCCGACCTCGACGCCCGGCCACTCGGGCGCGAGGATCGAGAACACGACGGAGTCGGCCCGCGTGCCGTCCGGAGCGGTGCGGTGCCCCCGCATCACGCCCTCCTCGTGCGCGCCGAGGCGCCGCATCGCCCCGAGGGAGCGCGCGTTGCGGGCGTCCACGCGGAAGCCGACGCGGTGCACGTCCCACGTCTCGAACGCGTGCCGCAGCAGCAGCCACTTCGTCACCGGGTTGAGCAGCGTGCCCCACGCCGAGCGTGCGGTGAACGTGCGGCCGATCTCGACGCGGTGGTCGACGAGCGACAGGTCGCGGAACGCGGTGCTGCCGAGCACGTCGCCGAGGGTGCCGTCGTCGCCGACGGCGCGCACGGCGAAACCCGTGAGGTCGGGCGCCGCGCGGGTCGCGGCGACGAGGTCGGCCATGCCGGCGACGCCCCGCGGCATCGGCATGCTCATCCCCGACCACATCGTCTCGTCGACGACGCGGGCGAGCGGTTCAGCGTGCTCCAGGGCCAGCGGTTCCAGGCGGAATCCGTGCCCCGTGAGGACGACGTCGTGCAGCACAGCGCACATCAGAGCACACGTGCGGGCCCGCGCCTAGAGTCCGGCGCGACGCCGGGGAGAACACCGGTCGACGGGTCGGTGAACGACTCAGGCGGACGCGGGACCGCACGCCGCGGCGTCGGCGAGGAAGCCCGCCGCCGCCGTCGCGAAGAGGCCATCGAGCCCCGAGCCGGCGGGCACGGGGCGCGGGTCGTCGACGACGGTCCAGCACCCGTCGACCACCGCGTACCGGGCGGTCGGCCCCTGCTCGACGTACGCGCGCACCGCCGCGACGAGCCGCGTGATCTCCGCGCCCGTGGTGCCCACGCCGACCGACGCGCGCACCGCGCCGGCGTCGTACCCGAGGCGCGCCAGCAACGGGTGGGCGCAGAAGCGGCCGTCGCGCACGCCGATGCCGTGCTCCGCGGACAGGTAGGCCGCGACGAGGCCGGGGTCGTGGCCCGTGACCGAGAACGTCACGACGCCGACCGGGTCCGCGGCGTCCGGCCAGACCGTCACGACGCGCACGCCGTCGATCGCGGTGAGCCCGTCGACGAGCGCCGCGCGCAGCACGGCCTCGTGCGCGTGGAGCGCCGCCGGGTCGAGCGCGGCCAGAGCGTCGCACGCGGCCGCGAGCGCCACTGCGCCGACGACGTTCGGCGAGCCGGCCTCGTGGCGCGCGGGCGCCGTCTGCCACCGCGTGCCGTCGACCTGGACCTGGCGCACGGCGCCGCCGCCCGCGAGGTAGGGCGTGCCGGCGTCGAGCCAGTCGCGGCGCCCGACGAGCGCTCCGGCGCCGAACGGCGCGTAGGTCTTGTGGCCGGAGAACGCGACGTAGTCCGCACCGGTCCGGGCGAGGGAGAACCCGCGGTGCGGCACGAGCTGGGCGCCGTCGAGCACGACCCGCGCCCCGGCGTCGTGCGCGACCCGCACCACGTCGGCGAGAGGCAGCGCCTCGCCCGTGACGTTCGACGCCCCGGTGACGGCGAGCAGCGCGTAGTCGAAGCGCGCGAGCTCGGCGCGCAGGCCGGAGAGCGTCTCGGCGACGCTCGTGCCGCCCGCGAGGACGGTCGCGCCGCCCGCGCGCTGCCACGGCAGGAGGTTCGCGTGGTGCTCGACGTCGAGGACGAGCACGCGACCGGGCGTGCCGTCGGCGTTCGCCGGGACGCAGCCCGCGAGCAGGTTGAGCGAGTCGGTGGTGTTGCGCGTGACGACGGTGACGTCGTCCTCGCGCGCGCCGACGAACTCCCCGATGCGCGCACGGGCCGCCTCGTACAGCGCGGTCGAGACCTGGGACAGGTAGCCGGCGCCGCGGTGGACGCTCGCGTAGAGCGGCAGCACCTCGGCGACCCGGTCGGCGACGGCGCGCAGCGCGGGAGCGGAGGCCGCGACGTCGAGGTTGGCGTACGGCACGCTGCGGCCGTCGACGAGGGGGACGAGCGTGTCGCTCCCGACCACCGGGAGCAGCGCCGGTGCGGCGGCGACGTCGGGCGTGGCGATGGCGGTCGTCTGACAGTCGGCGAGAGTCGTCACAGCACGGTCCTCCGAGGTCGTGTCGGGGAGGTGCTCCCCGCGCTTGCCGCGCGCCGGTCGGCGGACGGCCCGGTCGTCACCCGGGGCACCCCGCCGCGAGAGGAGGGTTGCCGGCCAGCAAACCGGGGTTTCACGCTGGCACTCATGACCTGCGCTCCAGGATGGGCGCGGCGCCGGAGCGTGTCAAGGAATGGGCAGCGTGTCTCGGATGGTGGTCTCGCCTCACCTCGTCGACGGTTGCCCATCCGACGAGACGCCCGTCCCGGCACCTGGGCACCGTGACGTACGATCCGAGGAACCATCCGGAGCGGCCGAGTGACGTGGCACGTCGACGCCGCAGCAACCCCCCGGGTCCAGCGGACGCGGGCGCAGGGTGCTACTGCCACGATCGATGGAGGAGGACCCATGAGCGACCCCACCACCCCCGACCGTCCGACGCCCGCTGCTGTGCCCGGCGCGCGGCCCGCCGCCGGCTACGCCGGCGACATCGACCCGCAGCAGGCGTTCGACCTGCTCGCGGCCGACGCGCGCGCCGTCCTCGTGGACGTGCGGACCGAGGGTGAGTGGCGCACGGTCGGCGTGCCCGACGTCGCGGAGCTCGGCCGCGAGGTCGTCTTCGACGAGTGGGTCACGCCGTTCGGCCCCAACCCCGCGTTCCTCGACCGGCTCGCGGAGGCGGGTGTCACGCCGGGCGACGAGCGGCCCGTCGTCTTCCTGTGCCGCTCGGGCCAGCGCTCGATCGGCGCGGCGCGCGCCGCGACCGCCGCGGGCATCGGGCCCGCGTACAACGTCGTCGAGGGGTTCGAGGGCGCGCAGGGCTTCTCCGGGGCGCGCGACGTCGAGGGCTGGAAGGTCCGCGGCCTGCCGGTCACCACGTACGACGCCGCCCAGGCGCGCACCGCGGACGGCGAGGCCGGGCGATGAGCCCGGCCGCCGGCGTCGGGCACGGCGTGCCGGGCGGGGTGCCGGGCGGGTCGGGGCGCAAGCCGCTGCCCGCGACCGCGCGGCCCGCGACGCTCGCGGTGCGCGGCGGCAACGCGCGCACCGACCACCAGGAGACGTCCGAGGCGCTCTTCCTCACCCAGGGGTACACGTACGACCGCGCCGCCGACGCCGAGGCCGCGTTCAAGGGCGAGGTCGACCGGTTCGTCTACTCGCGCTACGGCAACCCGACCGTGCACACGTTCACCGAGCGCCTGCGCCTCATCGAGGGCGCCGAGGCGTGCCACGCGACGGCGTCGGGCATGTCGGCCGTGTTCACGTCGCTCGCGGCGCTCGTGCGGTGCGGGTCGCGGATCGTCGCGGCGCGTGCGCTGTTCGGGTCGAGCATCGTGATCTTCGACGAGATCTTCGCGAAGTGGGGCGTGCGGACCGACTACGTCGACGGGCACGTGCTCTCCCAGTGGGAGGAGGCGCTCGCGACGCCCGCCGACGTCGTGTTCTTCGAGACGCCGTCGAACCCCATGCAGGACATCGTCGACGTGCGGCGCGTGAGCGAGCTCGCGCACGCCGCCGACGCCGTCGTCGTGCTCGACAACGTGTTCGCGACGCCGCTGCTGCAGAAGCCGCTCGAGCTCGGCGCGGACGTCGTCGTGTACTCGGCGACCAAGCACATCGACGGCCAGGGCCGCGTGCTCGGCGGGGCGATCCTCGGCAGCGAGGAGTACGTCGGCGGGCCGGTGCAGACGCTCATCCGCAACACCGGGCCGACGCTGTCGGCCTTCAACGCCTGGGTGCTGCTCAAGGGCCTCGAGACGATGCCCGTGCGCGTCGCCGCGCAGAACGCCCACGCCGAGCGGGTCGCGCGGGCGCTCGAGGAGCTGCCGGGGCTCGCGCGCGTGCGCTACCCGTTCCTCGACTCGCACCCGCAGACCGCGCTCGCGCGCTCGCAGCAGTCCGGCGGCGGGACCGTCGTGACGTTCGACCTCGACGTCCCCGCCGGGACCGACCCCGAGACCGCCAAGAAGCGGACGTTCGCGTTCCTCGACGCGCTCCAGGTCGTCGACATCTCCAACAACCTCGGCGACGCGAAGTCGCTCGTCACCCACCCCGCGACGACGACGCACCGCAAGCTGGGCCCCGCGGGCCGTGCCGCCGTCGGCATCGCGGAGACGACCGTGCGCCTGTCGGTCGGCCTGGAGGACCCGCTCGACGTGATCGAGGACGTGGAGCAGGCGCTGCACGCCTGACCGACTCCGTCGGGGAATCGTCGTGCCCGACGGCGCGCGGTCGGCCTAGCCTGACGGCGTGCCCGCCTACGTCCGCCCGCCGATCCCGCGTCAGGTGTTCCACGACGCCGACGGGCGACCGTACGAGTACGGCGAACGGTGGGCCGACCTCGATGGCCCGCCCGAGGACACGTACTCCGTCGACTCCCACCCCGAGAGGTTCGCGCCGGTCGTCGACGTCGCCGACGCGCTCGTAGCGCACCTCGTCGCGACGTACGACGTCGCGGTCGAGACCGCGGACCTGCGTGGTCTCGACGTCTCCGCGCACATGGCCCAGGCACCCGCGCACCCGGTGCTCCGAGGTGTGCGCCGGGTCGACGACGACGCCGTCCGCGCGACCCGGCTCGTGCCCGCGGTGGACGACGCCGCGCCGCTGACGCTGGTCGTGACCGACTACCCGGGCGTGCACGTCCACGCGGGAGCGCTTCACGAGGAGACGTTCCCGGCGTGCGGGTGCGACGCGTGCGACGACACCGCCGAGGCACAGGCGGAGCAGCTCGAGCACCTCGTGCTCGCCGTCGCGGCGGGCCGCTTCGCGGAGGGCGTGCGGCGCGCGTGGGACGACCCGCGCACCGCGTGGGTCCGGTACGTGAGCTGGTCCGACGACGACTCGCGCGCTGGCGAGGGGCGCCGCCGCCGTCGTGGCCTAAAGCCCGCCCGCCGACGTCTGGCCGCCCTGCCGAACGGCCGCTGGAGCCCCTGGCCGACGCGCGCCTGACCCGGCTGCGGCGGGACGACCCGCTCGCGCACCGCCGCCCTGTGGAGGGAGTTTCGTCCGTGTCGGCGCGGCCCCGTAGCCTCCTCGTAGCGCGCGGCCCGGCTGGTCGCGCCGGACGAACGAGGACCTGACGACAGGGGGTTGGCCGTGCTGCACGTGCACCGGTCGGAGCGAGCCGACGCGCTCGTCGCACCGCTGGCTCGTGTCCTGGCCGCCCCGCTGGACGACCCGTTCGCGACGGACGTCGTCGCGGTGCCCACGCGGGGCGTCGAGCGCTGGCTCGCGCAGCGCCTGTCGCACCACCTCGGCGCCGACGACGGCGCCTCGGGGGTGTGCGCGAACGTCGACTTCCGCGGCCCGCGCCGCCTCGTGGAGCAGGTCGTGGCCGATCTCACCGGTGTGGACCCCGACGACGACCCGTGGCGCCCCGAGCGTCTCGCCTGGTCGGTGCTCGAGATCCTCGACGCCCATCTCGGCGAGCCGTGGGCCGCACCCCTCGCGCGCTACGTCGGCGACCCGGGCGACGAGGTGCGCCGCGGCCGCCGCCTGACGCTGGCCCGGCGGCTCGCCGACCTCCTCGTCGACTACGCCCGGCAGCGGCCCGAGGTCGTGCTCGCGTGGTCGGCACCGGCGCCGGGCACCGTGTCGAACCCTGCCCACGCCGCTCCCGACGACCTCGCCTGGCAGCCCGAGCTGTGGCGGCGCCTGCTGGACCGCGTGCCGGGTCCCGACCCGGCCCGCCGCGTCGAGGACGCGGTCGCCGCGCTGCACGCCGATCCGGCGGCCGTGGACCTGCCGCCGCGGCTCTCCGTGTACGGCCCCACCCGGCTACCCGAGGACGAGCTGCGCGTGCTGCGCGCGCTCGCCGAGCACCGCGACGTCCACCTGTGGCTCGTGCACCCCTCCCCCGCCCTGTGGGAGACGGTCGCCGAGCACGCGGGCTCGGCGACGGAGACGGTGGACGACGCCGCGCAGGCCGGCGAGCGCCCCCGCCGCGCCGATCTTCCGACGTTCGCCCAGCACCCGCTGCTCGCCTCGACCGCGCGCGACGCGGTCGAGCTCCAGCTGCGGCTCCAGGGCGCTGACGTCACCCACCACACTGCGGCCGCGCCGCCACGGACCCTGCTCGGCGCGCTCCAGTGCGCCCTGCGCACGGACGCGCCCGACGGCGCCCACGTCCACGACCCCGCCGACCGCTCGGTCCAGGTGCTGTCGTGCCACGGCCGCGCGCGGCAGGTCGAGGTCCTCCGGGAGACGCTCGTCGGCCTCTTCGCCGCCGACCCCACGCTGCAGGCGCGCGATGTCATCGTGCTCTGCCCCGACGTGGAGACGTTCGCCCCGCTCGTCACGGCGACGTTCGGCGCGGTGCCGGAGCTCGGCGACGACGCGCACCCCGGGCAGCGCCTGCGCGTCAGCCTCGCGGACCGCGGCGCCGGCTCCGTCAACCCCGTCCTGGGCCTGCTCGCGGCACTCCTGCGGCTCGCGGACGGACGCGTCACCGCCTCGGAGGTGCTCGACCTCGCGGCCAGCGCACCGGTGCGGCGGCGGTTCCGCTTCTCCGACGACGACGTCGACCGGCTTCGGCAGTGGGCCGTCGACGCGGGCGTGCACTGGGGGGAGGACGGCGCGCGGCGGGCGCGGTTCGGCATCGACCCGGCCGTGCGGCAGGGCACCTGGGACGCGGCCCTCGACCGCATCCTCCTCGGCGCCGCGATGGCCGACGAGGACGCCCGGTTCGTCGGTCCCGCGCTGCCCCTCGACGACGTCGGCTCGACCGACGTCGACCTCGCCGGCCGGCTCGCGGAGCTCGTCGCCCGGGTGTCCGAGGTGCTGCACGTTCTCGACGGCGTGCACCCGCTCGGCCACTGGCTCGACGCGCTCGACCGCGCGGTCACGCTCCTCGCGGAGGCGCCGCCGACCGAGGCGTGGCAGGTCGGCGCGGCGCGACGGCTGCTCGGCGACGTGCGGGCCGCGGGCTCCGCGCACGGCGAGGTGCCGCTGCGGCTCGCGGACGTGCGCGCCGTGCTCGACGACCGCCTCGCCGGGCGCCCGACGCGCGCCGGGTTCCGCACCGGCGCCCTCACGGTCTGCTTGCTCGAGCCGATGCGCTCGGTGCCGCACCGCGTCGTGTGCCTGCTCGGCATGGACGACGGCGTCTTCCCCCGCACCGCGGCCGCCGCCGGCGACGACCTGCTCGCGCGCCACCCCGAGATCGGCGAGCGCGACGCGCGCAGCGAGGACCGGCAGATCTTCCTCGACGCCGTCGCCGCCGCGGGCGACCACCTCGTCGTCGTGCACACGGGCGCCGACGAGCGCACCGGCGCTCCGCGTCCCCCGGCCGTCCCCGTCGCCGAGCTGCTGGACGCGCTCGACCGCGTCGCGACCGCGCCCGACGGGCGGCCCGTGCGCGAGCACGTCGTCGTGCGCCACCCGCTGCAGATCGTGGACGAGCGCAACTTCGTGCCCGGCGCGCTGGGCACGCCCGGGCCGTTCAGCCACGACGCCGCCGCGTTCGCCGGCGCGCGAGTGGCCCGCGAGCGCGCGACGCGCGAGCGCCGCGGCGGTGCCGACGAGCTCCGGTCCGTCACCACGCTCGTGCACGCCCCGCTCGACCTGGCTCCCGGCCCCTCCGCGGCGGATGGTGCACGCGACGTCGAGCTCGACGACCTCGTCCGCCTTCTCGAGAACGCCCCGCGGTGGTTCGCGCAGACCACCCTCGACGTGGGCCTCGTCGTCGACGAGGACGACGTCGACGACCGCCTCCCCCTCGCCCTCACCGGCCTGTCGGGGTGGGGCGTCGGTGAGCGTGTCCTGCGCGCCGCGCTCGCGGGCGTCGACCCGGGCCGCGCGATGCAGGCGGAGTGGCGCCGCGGCCAGGTGCCGCCCCGCGAGCTCGGCCGCGCCGCGCTGCAGGAGGTCGTGCAGTACGTCGGCCCGCTGCGCGTGGTCTCGGTCGAGGCGGCGCGCGAGGCCGACGCCGCCGCGGGTCGCCCGGTGAGCACCGACCTGCTCGGCTCGGCGCAGACCCTCGACGTGCGCGCGGAGCTCCCCGACGGGCGCACGCTCGTCGGCTCCGTGCCGGGCGTGCACGGGCGTCGCGTGGTGCGGACCGAGTACTCGCGTCTCGGTCCCAAGCACCGGCTGCGGGCGTGGGTCCAGGCGCTCGCGCTCGCGGTGAGCGACCCCGGCCACGCGTGGGACGCGGTGACGATCGGCCGGTCCCCCCGCGGACCGGGCGTCGCGTGGTCGACCGTCACCCCGCCGGACGCCGACGCCGCGACGACGCTGCTCGCCGACCTCGTCGCGCTGCGCGACGAGGCCGCGCGCGAGCCGCTGCCGTTCCTGCCGGAGGTCTCGCTCAAGTACGCCGAGGAGCGCCGCACGACGGACGCGCGCGACGCCCTCCTCCGCGCCGGGTGGCTGTGGAACAAGGGGTTCGAGCGCAAGGACCCGTACGTCGCGCTCGCCTGGGGCCGCGACGCGGTGCTCGCCGACGTCGCCGGGCACGCCACGACGGCGGACCTCGGCCGCCACCCCGACGACCCGACCCGGCTTGGCGCCTTGTCGCGCCGCGTGTGGGACCCCCTGCTGGACCACGAGCTGCGAGGTGCCCGATGAGCGGCCCGACCGCCGCCGAAGCGGCGACGAGCCCGACGACCGGTCCCGCGCCCGACCCGGCGGCGCACGCGACGCCCCACGACGCGGACCGTCCGCGCTTCGACCCGTTCGGGGACCTGCCCGCGGGGACGGTCGTGCTCGAGGCGAGCGCCGGCACCGGCAAGACCCACACGATCGCGACCCTGACGACCCGGTACGTCGCCGAGGGCGTCGCGACGCTCCCCGAGATCATGCTCGTGACGTTCGGGCGCGCGGCGACGTCCGAGCTGCGCGACCGCGTGCGCGAGCGCCTCGTCGCCGTGGAGCGCGGGCTGCGCGGCCCCGACCCGGCGCAGCACCGCGACCCCGTGGTGGCGTTCCTCGCGGCCGTCGACGACGACGAGCTCGCCCGGCGTCGCGACCGGCTACGGGTCGCGCTGTCCCAGCTCGACGCCGCGACGATCACCACCACGCACGGGTTCTGCCAGCAGATGCTGTCCGCGCTCGGCACGTCGGCCGACGTCGACCTCGCCACGGGCTTCCTCCCGGACGTCGCCGACCTCGTCGACGAGGTGACCGACGACCTGTACGTCCGCCTCTTCGCGGACCGGCAGGACCCGCCGCTGAGCCCACGGGACGTGCGCGAGGTGGCGCGCGCCGCGGTGAGCGACCACGGCGCCGTGCTGGCCCCGGCCGACGCGCAGGAGGGCACCCTCGGCGCGCTGCGGCACGAGGTCGCCGTCGCCGCGCGCCGCGAGGTCGAGGCCCGCAAGCGCGCGATGCACCTGCTCGACTACGACGACCTGCTCGTGCTGCTGCGCCGCGCCCTCACCGACCCGGAGCACGGCGAGACCGCCGCGGAACGGGTGCGCAGCCGGTTCCGCGTCGTCATGGTCGACGAGTTCCAGGACACCGACCCCGAGCAGTGGCAGATCCTGCGCACCGCGTTCCACGGGCACCGCACGCTCGTGCTCATCGGCGACCCGAAGCAGGCGATCTACGCGTTCCGCGGCGCGGACGTCGTCACGTACCTGCAGGCCGTCGAGGACGCGCAGGAGACCGCGACCCTGAGCCGGAGCTGGCGCAGCGACGGGCCGCTGCTCGCCGGCCTGGCCACGCTGCTCGACGGCACCGCGCTCGGCGACCCGCGCATCGTCGTCCGCCCGGTCGACGCCCAGCACCCCGAGGCTCGTCTCGCGGGCGGCGCGCCCGTCCGGCTGCGCCAGGTCACGCGGCGCGCGTACCGCCTCGGCGGCTCGTCCGCGCCGTCGGC
>NZ_LWGL01000064.1 GCF_001722485.1 Cellulosimicrobium cellulans
GACGCCGCCGCGGAGCGCGTGCGCGACGAGCTCGCGCGCGCCGAGGACGAGGCGGGCGAGGTCGCGGCCGAGCTGCGCGCCGTCGAGCAGGAGACCACGGACGTCAAGGCGGAGCTCGCGAGCCTCGCCGACCGGCGGTCGAACCTGCCCCGCACGCACCTCGACGTGCGCGACCGGCTCGCCGCCGGGGTGGGCCTCGCCCCGGGCGACCTGCCGTTCGTCGGCGAGCTGCTCGCCGTCCGCCCCGAGCACGCCGCGTGGGAGGGCGCCGCCGAACGCGTCCTGCGCGGGTTCGCGCTGTCCCTCCTCGTGCCGGCGGCGGCCTACGACGCGGTCGCCGCGTGGGTCGACCGCGAGCACCTCGGCCTGCGGCTCGTCTACCACCGCGTGCCCGAGCGTGTCGGGCCGGCGCGGCGCGCCGACCGCCCGGACGGGACGCTCCTGCTCGCCGACCTCCTCGACGTCCGCGTGCTCGACGGCACGCCGGCCCTCACGGCGTGGGTCGAGGCCGAGCTCGAGCGGCGTGCGGACCACGCGTGCGCCGAGGACCTCGACGCGTTCCGGCGCCTGCCCCGCGCCGTCACGCGGTCCGGCCAGGTCAAGCACTCGCCGGACCACCACGAGAAGAACGACGTGCGCGCCGTCGACGACCGCCGCGGCTACGTTCTCGGCTGGTCGACGCAGGCCAAGGTCGACGCGCTGCTCGAGCAGGCCGCGGAGGTGACGTCCCGCCGGGACGCGCTCGCGCGCCGCCGGGACGCCGCGGCCGCGCGCCGGGCCGAGCTGCAGGCGCGCGCCTCTGCGCTGGGCCGCCTCGAGGTGTACCGGGACTGGGACGAGCTGGACTGGCGCGCGGAGGTCGCGCGCATCGCCGAGCTCGACGACGAGAAGCGCCGCCTCGAGCAGGCGAGCGACGAGCTCGGGCGGCTCGCGCGGCTGCTCGACGAGAACGACCACCGCCGCGGCGAGCTCGAGACGGAGCGCGACCGGGTCGTCGCGACGCTGGGTGCCGACCGGCACGCGCTCGACGAGGCGCGCGGCGCGCGCGACCGCGCCCGGGCCGTGCTCGACGGCGCCGGCGAGACGCTCGACGACGAGACGACGGCGGCGCTCGCCGCCGAGTTCGACCGCGAGCTCGGCACCGCCCGGGGCGAGGGCTCCGGCCCGACGAGCACGGCCGACCTCGACGCCGTGGAGAACGCGGTGCGCTCGCGCCTGACCGCCGAGGCGGAGCAGGCGCAGCGCGAGCGCGCCGACCTCGGCACGCGGATCGCGGGCCAGATGGCCGCGTTCCGGTCGGCGTACCCGGTCGAGACCGCGGAGCTCGACGCGGACGTGCGCTCGGCCGACGGCTACCGCGAGATCCACGACCGGCTCGTGCGCGACGACCTGCCGCGCTTCGAGGCCGACTTCAAGGCGTACCTCAACACCAACGCGATCCGGGACATCGCCGGGTTCGCCGCGGAGCTCGCCAAGCAGGCCGACCTCATCCGCGACCGCATCGACACGATCAACGACTCCCTGCGGGCGATCGACTACAACCCCGGCCGGTACATCCGCCTCGAGGTGTCGCGCACGCCGAACGTCGAGGTGCGCGAGTTCCAGCAGGACCTGCGCGCGTGCACCGACGGGGACGGCATCCTCGCCGAGGACGACCGCACCCTCGCCGAGGGCGACGGCTCCCTCACCGAGGACAACGGCGCGCTGTCGTACTCCGAGGACCGCTTCCTGCGCGTCAAGGCGCTCGTCGAGCGGTTCCGGGGCCGCGAGGGCATGACCGACCTGGACGAGGCGTGGCGCCGGCGCGTGACGGACGTGCGGAACTGGTTCGTGCTGTCGGCGTCGGAGCGCTCGCGCGCCGACGACTCCGAGCACGAGCACTACTCCGACTCCGGCGGCAAGTCCGGCGGGCAGAAGGAGAAGCTCGCGTACACGATCCTCGCGGCGTCGCTCGCCTACCAGTTCAAGCTCGACTGGGGCGCGGTGCGCTCGACGGCGTTCCGGTTCGTCGTCATCGACGAGGCGTTCGGCCGCGGGTCGGACGAGTCGACGCGGTTCGCGCTCGAGCTGTTCCGCCGGCTCGGGCTGCAGCTGCTCATCGTCACGCCGCTGCAGAAGATCCACGTCATCGAGCCGTACATCTCCGCCGTGGGCTTCGTCGACAACCCGACGGGTCGCTCCTCGCGCCTGCGCACGCTCTCGATCGACGCGTACCGCGACGGGCGCGACGCCCGCGAGGCGCGCGAGGCCGAGGTCGTCCCCGGGTAGCCCGCGGGGCGGCACGGGGCGGCTCGCCGCGAGGCGGGAGAGGGGCCGCAGGCCTGTCGGGTGATCCACCACGACCTTCGACAGGTCTTCTCGGAACCCGCACAGATGTCGCCTACGGTGGGAGGATGCCGTCCGACCAGGCCCCGACCCGTCCGCTGCAGACGCGCGGCGGCACGGGGACGCGCCCGATGCCGGTCCAGCCCGCCGACGTCCCGCCGCCCGTCGCGCCGCCCGCACCCGTACGCCCCCCGGTGAGACCGCAGGAGACCATGCCCGACCGTCCGTCCCCGGCGCCCCGTGCGCCCGGCCTCGGCGCGGTGCGCCTCGCACCGCGCGTGGTGGCCGCTGCCGTCGCCGTCGGCGCCGGCCTCCTCGCGTGGATGGTGTGGCGGTACTTCGTCGACACGTACGCGGGGCAGATGGCCGAGCGCGCCGCGTTCGACGGCGCGGTCAACGGGCAGGGCCCGTTGTGGGCGGTCGCGGAGCCGGTGCTCGACACGGTCTCGGTGACGCTCGTCGTCGTGGGGCTCGGGGCCGCGATGGGCATCGCGCTCCTGCGCAGGCGCTGGGGGCTCGCCGTCCAGGTCGCGTTCCTCGTCGTCGGCGCGAACGTCACGACGCAGCTCGTCAAGCACGACCTGCTCGGGCGCGACAACCTCATCGGCGGATGGACCGCCGACAACTCGCTGCCGAGCGGGCACACCACGGTCGCCGCCTCGGTCGCGGCCGCGCTGCTGCTCGTGGTGCCGCGCAGGGCCCGGCCCCTGGTCGCCGTGCTCGGCGGCGCGTACACCGCGGCGACGGGCGTGTCGACCCTCGTGGGGCAGTGGCACCGCCCGAGCGACGTCGTGGCGGCCGTCCTCGTCGTGCTCGCGTGGGGCGCGCTCGTGTGCGCCTTCACCCCCCGCTCCGCGCTCGACCGCGGTGCGGGCGGCTCGCCGGGGTCGGTGGTGACGAGCGTGCTGCTCCTGCTCGTCGCCGCGGGCGCGTCCGCCGCGGCGCTGTGGGCGTACCGCGCGACGCCGGCGACGTGGGAGACGACGACGGCGCAGGAGGCCACGGCGTACGTGGGCGGCGTGGCGGGCGTGGGCGCGGCGACCGCCGCCGTCTTCGCCGTGCTGCTGCTCGTCCGGCAGTCCACGGCGCGTCCCGACCCCCGTGCCGTTCGGGGGTAGGGTGCCGCTGGCGCGGATGGCGTAACGTCGTAGGCTTCCCGGACCGGCACGCAGGACGGCCGCTCCCCGGGGCAGCGCAGCGGCGCGGCGCCCGACGGCGGCAGACCGCCGTCGCGCACGACCGCGCCCCGCCGTGACCACCGGCACGACGACCGGCACGGACATCGGCACGGACAACGGCACGGACAACGCGACGACCGGACCGACGGGCCGGGTCGCAGCACGAACGACGCAGGACGACGAAAGCAGGATGGGATGCCACGCAAGCTCGTGATCGTCGAGTCGCCCGCCAAGGCTCGCAAGATCCAGGGCTACCTCGGCGACGACTACGAGGTCGAGGCGAGCGTCGGGCACATCCGGGACCTGCCGCAGCCGTCGGAGCTGCCGGCGGACATGAAGAAGGGCCCGTACGGGAAGTTCGCCGTCGACGTGGAGAACGGGTTCGACCCGTACTACGAGGTCTACGCGGACAAGAAGAAGAAGGTCGCCGAGCTCAAGCGGGCCCTCAAGGACGCCGACGAGCTCTACCTCGCCACCGACGAGGACCGCGAGGGCGAGGCCATCGCGTGGCACCTGCTCGAGGCGCTCAAGCCCAAGGTGCCCGTCAAGCGCATGGTGTTCCACGAGATCACCCGCGAGGCCATCCAGCGGGCGCTGCAGAACACGCGCGACCTCGACACGAGCCTCGTCGACGCCCAGGAGACGCGCCGCATCCTCGACCGCCTCTACGGCTACGAGGTCTCGCCGGTGCTGTGGCGCAAGGTCCGCCAGGGGCTGTCGGCCGGCCGCGTGCAGTCGGTGGCCACGCGCCTCGTCGTGGAGCGCGAGCGCGAGCGCATGGCGTTCGTCGCGGCCGAGTACTGGGACGTCACCGGCACGTTCGGCCTGACGGGTGACGCCGCGGCGGCCGCGCCCGACGAGGCCGGCAAGACGTTCGGTGCGCGCCTCGTGCAGCTCGGCGACGCGCGGGTCGCGTCGGGCCGCGACTTCGACGACCGCGGGCAGCTCAAGGGCGCCGCGGGGCAGCGCGCGGGGGTCGTGCACCTCGACGAGGCGACCGCGCGCGCCGTCGTCGCCGGTCTCGCCCACGCCGACTTCACCGTGCGCTCGCTCGAGACGAAGCCGTACACGCGCCGCCCGGCCGCGCCGTTCACCACGTCGACCCTCCAGCAGGAGGCGAGCCGCAAGCTGCGCATGTCCTCGCGGCAGACGATGCGCACCGCGCAGTCGCTGTACGAGAACGGCTACATCACCTACATGCGGACGGACTCGCCGTCGCTCTCGGCCGAGGCGACGAGCGCTGCCCGCCGCCAGGCCGCCGAGCTGTACGGCGCGAGCTTCGTGCCGGAGAAGCCCCGCGTCTACGCGGCGAAGAACCAGGGCGCGCAGGAGGCGCACGAGGCGATCCGCCCGGCGGGCGACTCGTTCCGCACGCCCGCCCAGGTCGCCAAGGAGCTGAGCGGCGACCAGTTCAAGCTCTACGAGCTCGTCTGGAAGCGCACGGTGGCCTCGCAGATGGCCGACGCCAAGGGGTCGACGGCGTCCGTGCGCCTCGGCGCCCCGCTCGCCGGTGCCGGCGTGGACGGGCTCGACGGCCGCGAGGCCGTCTTCGCGGCGTCCGGCACGGTCATCACGTTCCGCGGCTTCCTCGCCGCGTACGAGGAGAGCTCCGACGTCGACCGCTACGCCGAGGAGTCGCTCGGCGCGCAGGGCGGCGACGACCGCGAGGCCCGCCTGCCGCAGATGGCCGAGGGCGACGCGCTGCGCGGCGAGGACCTCGAGGCCGCGGGCCACTCGACGTCGGCGCCGCCGCGCTACACCGAGGCGAGCCTCGTCAAGGCGCTCGAGGAGCTCGGCATCGGCCGTCCCTCGACGTACGCGTCGACCATCTCGACGATCCAGGACCGCGGCTACGTGCTCTCGCGCGGCCAGGCGCTCGTGCCGAGCTGGCTCGCGTTCGCCGTCGTGCGGCTGCTCGAGGAGCACTTCGACCGGCTCGTCGACTACCGCTTCACGGCGGCGATGGAGGCGGACCTCGACGAGATCGCGGCCGGCCGTCGCGACCGGGTCGAGTGGCTCTCCCAGTTCTACTTCGGCGACGCCGCGCGCGGCCCCGAGGGCGAGGGCCTGCGCGAGCTCGTCGAGAACCTCGGCGACATCGACGCGCGCGGCATCAACTCGGTGCCGATCGGCGAGGGCATCCAGCTCCGCGTGGGGCGCTACGGCCCGTACGTCGAGGACCTCGCGGCCGAGGTCAAGGAGGGCGAGAACCCGCCGCGCGCGTCCGTGCCGGACGACGTCGCGCCCGACGAGCTGACCGTCGCCAAGGCGCGCGAGCTGCTCGCCGCGGGCGCCGACGACGGCAAGGTGCTCGGCACCGACCCCGTGTCGGGGAACCAGATCATCGCGAAGGCCGGGCGGTACGGCCCGTACGTCACCGAGGTGCTCGACCTCCCGCCGATCGACACGAGCCTGTCGGCCGCCGCGCAGAAGAAGGCGAAGGCCGCCCAGCCGAAGCCGCGCACCGCGTCGCTGCTCAAGACGCAGACGCTCGAGACCGTGACGATCGAGGACGCGCTCCAGCTGCTGTCGCTGCCGCGCGTCGTCGGGACGGACCCGGAGTCGGGCGAGGAGATCACGGCGCAGAACGGCCGGTACGGCCCGTACCTCAAGAAGGGCACGGACTCGCGCACGCTCCCGAGCGAGGAGGCGATGTTCACCGTCACGCTCGAGGAGGCGCTGGAGCTGTACAAGCAGCCGAAGCGCGGCCGCGGGCAGCGGGCCGCGACCCCGCCGCTGCGCGAGCTCGGCGACGACCCGACGAGCGGCAAGCCGATCGTCGTCAAGGACGGCCGGTTCGGCGCGTACGTGACCGACGGCGAGACGAACCGCACGCTCCCGCGCGACGTCACGCCCGAGTCGATCACGCCCGAGCGCGCGATCGAGCTGCTCGCCGAGAAGCGCGCGCAGGGCCCGGCGAAGAAGCGCACCCCCGCCAAGAAGCCGGCCGCGAAGAAGGCTCCCGCGAAGAAGCCCGCCGCGTCGAAGAAGTGACACCGGCGAGGTAGAGGGTTCTGGCCGAGGTAGAGGGAGATCTCCCTCTACCTCGGCCGAAACCCTCTACCTCGCGAGCGTCGGCTGGCCCACGTCAGTCGACCGTGACCGCCTCGAGGACCGGCAGGCGCGTGGCGCGGACGGCCGGCCACACGCTCGCGACGAGACCGATGACGACGGCCGCGCCGAGGATCGCGAGCACCTGCCCCCAGGGGACGGCGAGCGTGCTCAGGCCCTCGTCGGCGAGCACGCCGGGGAGCGCGGCGCCGATGCCGATGCCGGTCGCGACGCCGAGCACCGTGCCGTACACCGCAGTCAGGACGGACTCGACCGCGATGATGCCCGCGAGCTGGAGCCGCCCCAGCCCGACGGCGCGCAGCAGCCCGATCTCGCGCGTGCGCTCGATGACGGACAGCGCGAGCGTGTTGACGATGCCGAGCAGCGCGATGACGATCGACAGCGCGAGCAGCGCGTAGAGGATGACGAGCACCTGGTCGACCTGCGCGGCGTACGCCGACGCCGTCTGCTCGCGGTCGAGGACGGTCAGCACGAGGTAGGGCGCGACGGCGTCCGTCAGCCCGGACCGCAGCGCGGCGAGGTCGTCCGCGCCCGCGCCGTCCGCCGCGCTCACGTAGACGATGCGCACGGTCGCCTGCGCGGCGGGCACGACGGCGTCGAACACGTCGTCGCGCACGAGCACGCCGGTCCCGACGAGCTGGCTGTCGATGATCGCGCCCACCTCGACCTCGACCTGCGTGCCGTCGGCGGCGGCCCCGCCCTCGGTGCTCGTCGCGCCGCCGAGGACGAGCGTGTCGCCGATCTCCCAGCCGCGCTCGCGCGCGGTCCGGCGGTGCACGACGACGTCCCCGTCCTCGAGCGTGGACGTCGGGTCCCCGGCGAGCGTCACGGGGTCGAGCGCCGTCTCGAAGAAGCGCGCGGGGACGCCCGCGACGTCCGTGCCGCGCGCGTCGTCGGTGGAGCCGGCGGCGTCACCGCCCGCGCCGTCGCCCGTACCCTCGCTCGCCGCGGCGGGCGCGAGACCGAGGCGCACCGTGTCGACGGTCTGCGCCCCGGGCACGGCCCGGACGGCCTCCACCGCGCCGCCGGGCACCGTCCACGTCGCGGAGTCGACGACGAGGTCGGCGCGCACCTCGCTCTCCACGATGCTGCGCACGGACGCCTGGGTGGACGCGGCGATGACGCCGGTGACGGACACGAGCGCCATGCCGATGAGCAGCGCGCCGGCGGTGCTGGCGGTGCGCCGGGGGTTGCGCGTGACGTTGCCGCGCGCGAGCCGGCCGAGCGGCCGCAGCGCGGCGACGAGCGGCGTCGCGAGGACCGTGAGGACGGGCCGCGCGATCGCGGGCGACCCGACGAGGACGCCGACGAGCACGAGCCCCGCCCCGACGCCGAGCAGGACGCGCGGGCTGAGATCGTCCACCCAGGCCCAGCCCGTCGGCGACTCGTCGACCGACGACCCGAGGTGGGCCGAGAGCCACAGGACGCCCGCCCCGGCCGCGACGAGCACGACCCCGCTCACCGCTCGCGCGCGCGTCCCGCGCTCGGGGGCGACGTCGTCGCGCATGGCCTGGACCGGCGGGATCGCCGCGGCGCGCCGTGCGGGCAGGGCCGCCGCGAGCACGCTGACCGCGGCGCCGAGGCCCACGGCGGTCAGCACCTGCGCCGTGCCGAGCGGGGCGCGGCCGGAGAACTCGAAGCCCGCGGCGGCGAGCCCCCACCGGATGACGCGCACGAGACCCGCCCCGCCGAGCACGCCCAGCCCGCCGCCGACGAGACCCACGAGGAACGCCTGCGCCAGGACGGACGCGAACACCTGGCCGGGCGACGCACCCAGCGCCCGCAGCAGCGCGAGCTCGCGCAGCCGCTCCCGCACGGACATCTGGAACGTGTTGGCGATGATGAACGCGCCGACGAACAGCGCGATCGCGGCGAAGACCAGCAGGAACGTCTCGACGAAGCCGAGGACCTCCTCGACGGCCTCGCTCGCCTCCGCGCGCGCCTGCGTCCCGGTCACGGCCTCGGCGCCGACGGGCAGCGTGGCCGCGACCCGGTCGGCGAGCGCCTCCTCCGACGGGGCGTCCCCGCCGCCCTGCTCCGCCCACACCGCGATCTGGGCCACCTGCCCGTCGGGGGCGTAGACCTCGCGCGCGGTGACGTCGTCGATCCCGACGAGGATCGCCCCCGCCGCGGCGGCCTCGATCCCGAAGACGCCGGACACGGTGACGGGGCGGGGCTCGTCGCCGAGCACGACGGTCGTGGCGTCGCCCGTGCCGAGACCCGCGAGGTCGGCGGCACTGCGCTCGAGGACGACCTCCCCGGGGGCGGGCCACACGCCCTCGAGCAGCGTCAGGCTCGGGTCCTGCGGGTCGACGGCGAGCGCGACGCTCGGCGGTCCGCTCGTCACGACGGCCGTGCCGTCGGCGCCGACGAGGACGGCCGGCCCCGAGACGTCCGGCACCGCGCGGTCGACGCCGTCGACGCCCTCGATTCCCTCGGCGAGGTCGGCCGGCACGAGCGTGCGCTCCGGCCCGAACCCGGTGCTCGGCGCGCCCCCGCCGCCCCCGCCCTCCTGGGGCGGGGCGCCCGCGACCTCCTGCGCGCCGCGCACGTAGACGTCGGCGACGAGCGTCGAGGCGATGATGTCGTCGAACGTCGACGACAGCATGGCCCGGAACGCGAACGTGCCCACGACGAACGCCACGCCGAGCGTCACCGCGAGCACGGAGAGGACGAAGCGCACGAGGTGCGCGCGCACGCCCCGCAGCGCGACGCGGATCACGGCGCGTCGCCCGCCGCGGCGGCGAGGGCGTCGAGGATGTCCTGCTGCGACGGGTCGTGCAGCTCGCCCGCGAGCCGGCCGTCGGCGAGGAACACGACGCGGTGCGCGTAGGAGGCGGCGCGCGGGTCGTGCGTGACCATGACGACCGTCTGGTCGAGCTCGTCGACCGACCGGCGCAGGAAGGCGAGCACCTCCCCGGCCGAGCGCGAGTCGAGGTTGCCGGTGGGCTCGTCGGCGAAGACCACGGACGGGCGCGACACGAGCGCCCGGGCGCACGCGACGCGCTGCTGCTGCCCGCCCGACAGCTCGGACGGCCGGTGGTGCAGCCGGTCGCGCAGCCCGACGGCGTCGACCACCTCGTCGAACCAGGCGCGCTCGACGCGGGTTCGCGCGATGTCGAGCGGCAGCGTGATGTTCTCGGCCGCGGTGAGCGTCGGCACGAGGTTGTAGGACTGGAAGACGAACCCGACGCGCGTGCGGCGCAGCGCGGTGAGCCGCCGCTGGGACATCCGGCTGATCTCGCGCCCGTCCACGACGACGCTGCCCGACGTCGGCGAGTCGAGCCCCGCCATGCAGTGCATGAGCGTCGACTTGCCGGACCCGGACGGCCCCATGATCGCCGTGAGCCGGCCCCGGGCGAAGTCGACGTCCACGCCGTCGAGCGCGCGGACCGCCGTCGGGCCCGAGCCGTACACCTTGACGAGGCCGCGGGCGCTCGCCCGCGCCTCGGGCGCCTCGCCCGGCGGGGCGGAGGCCGCGGACGAGGACGAGGACGAGGGCGTCGTCATGGCCTCATGGTGTCGCGCGCGGGCGCGCGACGCATCACCCCGGCACGCACCGCTACGGTGTGGCCCATGAGCGACGTCGCCCCGCACCACGTCCTTCGGCCCGTGGCCGACCTGCCCGCCGACGTGCCGGGCGTCGTGCCCGACCCGCGCACGGCCCCGCCGGTGCGCTGGGGCGTGCTCGGCGCGGGCGGCATCGCGTCGTCGTTCGCGGAGGCGGTGCGCCAGCACACGCAGGGGCGCGTCGCGGCGGTCGGCTCGCGCGACCGCGTGCGCGCGGAGCGGTTCGCGACGGCGCACGGCGTCCCGACGACGCACGAGGGCTACGACGCGCTCGTCGAGGACCCGCAGGTGGACGTCGTCTACGTCGCGACGCCGCACTCGCACCACCACGAGCACGCGCTGCTCGCGATCCGGGCGGGCAAGCACGTGCTCGTCGAGAAGGCGTTCACGCGCAACGAGGCCGAGGCGCGCGAGGTGCTCGACGCCGCGCGCGAGGCCGGCGTGTTCGTCATGGAGGCCATGTGGACGCGGTTCCTGCCGCACGTCGCCGCGATCCGCGGCGTCGTCGCGCGCGGCGAGATCGGCGACGTCGTCAACGTGACCGCCGACCACGGGCAGTACTTCCCGTACGCCCCGGAGCACCGCCTCTACGCTCCCGGGCTCGCGGGCGGGGCGCTGCTCGACCTGGGCGTGTACCCCGTCTCGTTCGCGCACGACCTGCTCGGCGCCCCGGACGCGGTGACCGCCGTCGGCGCGCTCACCGAGACGGGTGTGGACGGGCAGACGAGCATCGTCCTGTCGTACGGGTCGCGGGTCCAGGCGACGCTGTCCACGACGCTGTGGTCGCGCACCGCGACGACGGCCGTGGTCAACGGGACCGCCGGGCGGATCGAGGTCGAGGGCGCGTTCTACGGGCCGACGTCGTTCCGGGTCGTGCGGCACGACGGCGCCTCGTGGGTCTACGACGGGTTTCGCGGCGAGGGCAAGCAGTACCAGGCGGCCGAGGTCGCGCGGTGCGTCGCCGCGGGCGCGACGCAGAGCCCGCGCATGTCGTGGGACGGCACGCTCGAGGTCATGCGCACGATGGACGAGGTGCGCCGTCAGATCGGGGTGGCCTACCCCGGGGAGTGAGGCGTCAGTCGGTGTGCTCGACGACGTAGGTGCGCCCGTCCGGCCCGGTCACGCGCTCGAAGCGCGTGCGCAGCTCGCGCTCGCGGCCGCGCTCGGCGTCCGAGACACCGCGCCCGTCGGCGTCCTGGCGCCCGAGCTGGGCGGGGCCGAAGAACGGCAGGAACGCCTCGGTGATGCGCATGCCCAGCGTGCGCGGGCGCTTCTCCTTCGCCATGTGCCGAGCCTCTCTTGGTGCACCAAAGGTTGGACCACCACACGATAGCCCGGCCGGGGCTACGCTGGCGAGGTGACCGAGACCCGTACCGCCGACCCGCTCGCCCTCGAGTCCCAGGTCTGCTTCGCCCTGTCCGCCGGGGCGCGCGCGATGGTCGCGCTGTACCGGCCGCTGCTCGAGCCGCTCGGCATCACGCACCCGCAGTACCTCGTGCTCCTCGCGCTGTGGCAGGACGAGGCCGCCGGCGCCACGACGACGGTCACGGCGCTGGCCGAGCGGCTGCACCTCGACCCCGGCACGCTCTCGCCGCTGCTCAAGCGGCTCGAGACGCTCGGGTACGTCGCGCGCACGCGGTCGCCGCAGGACGGGCGCCAGGTCCGCGTCACGCTCACCGACGCCGGTCGCGCGCGGCGCCAGGACGCCGAGCGCATCCCGCCCGCGATCGTCGCCGCGACCGGCCTGACCCTCGACGAGCTGGCCGAGGTGCACGCCGCGGCGTCGAAGGTCGTCGCGGCGGCGGCCCGCGCCGGGGTGCGCTGAGCCGTCGCGTACCGTCTCGTCGCCGAGCCGCCGGTCAGGCGTCGGTGACGCGCACGCCGTCGGGCCCGACGGCGAACCGCACCGCGTCGAGCCCCGTGGCCACCGCGTCGGGCGCGGGGGAGGCGGCCGCGAGCTCGGCCGCGCTGTGCGTGCCCGTCACGGCGAGGACGGCGCAGCCCGCCGCCCGTGCGGAGGCGATGCCCGCGGGCGCGTCCTCGACGACGAGGCAGCGCGCCGGGTCGACCCCGAGCTTCTCCGCCCCCAGGAGGAACGGGTCGGGGTCGGGCTTGCCGCGCGCCACGTCGTCGGCGGTGACGACGACGGAGCGGGCCTCGAGACCGGACGCCGCCATGCGCGCCTCGGCGAGCGGGCGCGTGCACGACGTGACGATCGCCTGCCGCTCCGCGGGCAGCGCCGAGAGCGCGCCCGGCGTGCCGGGCAGCATCGTCACGCCGTCGTTGTCGACGAGCTCGAGCTCCTGGATGCGTGCGTGCGCGGCCTCGACGCGCTCGGGCGGCAGCAGCCCGGCGATGACCGTGCGCGCGGGTGTGCCGTGCGGGATCTGGAACGTCTCGGCGCCCGGGAGGCCCTGCTCCGCGGCCCAGCGCCGCCAGCACCGGTCGACGGCGGGGACGGAGTCGATGAGCGTGCCGTCCATGTCGAACAGGACGGCGTCGAACGTGCGGTCGGCGAAGGCGGGGCCGGGCGTGGGGGCGGCGGGCATGGTCCCGAGGCTAACCCGCGGCCCGGCCCGCCGACCGTCCGCGGGGTGTCCGCCGCCGCGGCTAGGGTGGTGGCCGTGAACGCACCCGGGTACTTCGTCTCGTTCGAGGGCGGCGACGGCGTCGGCAAGTCGACGCAGTCGCGCCTGCTCGGGCAGTGGCTGGGCGAGCTCACGGGCCGCGAGGTCGTGCTCACGCGCGAGCCGGGCGGCACCACCCTCGGCAAGGAGCTGCGTGCCGCCGTGCTGCACGGCGAGGACATGGACCCGCGCACGGAGGCGCTCATCTACGCGGCGGACCGCGCGCACCACGTCGCGAGCGTCGTCCGGCCGGCGCTCGAGCGCGGGGCGATCGTCGTGACGGACCGCTACCTCGACTCGTCCGTCGCCTACCAGGCCGGCGGGCGCGAGCTCGGCGCCGACGAGGTCGAGCTCATCTCGCGCTGGGCCGTCCAGGACCTCATGCCGGACGTGACGGTCCTGCTCGACCTCGATCCTGCGGAGGCGGCGCACCGCATGCAGCGCGAGCACGACCGCCTCGAGCGGGCCGGGCTCGAGTTCCACCGGCGCACGCGCGAGGCGTTCCTCGCGCGCGCGGCGGCGGAGCCGGAGCGGTGGCTCGTGCTCGACGCGTCGGCGCCGGTGGACGACCTGCAGGCGCAGATCCGCGTCGACGTGGCCGCGCGGCTCGAGCTCACCCCGGTGGTGGAGGAGGCCGAGGACACGGTCGAGGCCGCGCCGGACGACGGCTTCGACGACTCCGACAGCGCCATCGGCTACGTGCCCGGCGTCGGCCTGCGGCCGGGCCTGGAGCACGGGCGCGGCGGCGGACGCGCCGCGGCGGGCGGGGCATGAGCGTCTGGGACGAGGTCGTCGGCCAGGAGAGCGCCGTCGCGACGCTGAGCACCGCCGTGACCGACCCGGCCGCGATGACGCACGCGTGGCTGATCACCGGTCCTCCCGGCTCGGGCCGCTCGAACGCGGCGCGCGCGTTCGCCGCCGCTCTGCAGTGCGAGCAGGGCGGGTGCGGGCGCTGCCAGGCGTGCCGCACCGTGCTCGCCGGCACGCACCCGGACGTCACGCTCGTGGCGACCGAGCTCGTGACGATCAAGATCGACGAGGTGCGCGACCTGCTCACGGTCGCGAGCCGCAGCCCGTCGCAGGGCCGGCGTCGCGTCATCGTCGTCGAGGACGCCGACCGGATGGTCGAGCGCACGACGAACGTGCTCCTCAAGGCGATCGAGGAGCCGGCTCCCCACACGGTCTGGATCCTGTGCGCCCCGAGCCCGCAGGACGTCCTCGTGACCATCCGGTCCCGGTGCCGCGGCGTCGTGCTGCGCGTGCCCCCGGTCGAGGCGGTCGCCCGCCTGCTCGTGGAGCGCGACGGCGTCGACCCGGCCGTCGCCGAGGCGAGCGCCCGGGCGGCGCAGAGCCACATCGGCCTCGCGCGACGTCTCGCGCGCGACACCGGCGCGCGCGACCGCCGCACGTCCGTGCTCTCGCTCGCGCGCCGCATCCGCGGGGTCGGGGACGCCGTGCTCGCCGCGGGCGAGCTCGTCGACCTCGCGCAGGCCGAGGCGAAGGCGGCGACCGAGGAGCGGGACGCGACCGAGAAGGCCGAGCTCCTGCGCACGCTCGGCGTCGCCGACGGGGACACGCTCCCACCGCGGCTGCGCTCGCAGCTGCGCGACCTGGAGGCCGACCAGAAGCGCCGGGCCACGCGCCACCAGCGCGACGTGCTCGACCGCGCGATGGTCGACCTGCTCTCCCTCTACCGCGACGTGCTCGTGGTGCAGCTCGGTGCGGACGTCGAGCTCGTCAACACCGGCCTCGCGGACACGGTGCGCACGCTCGCCGAGGACTCGACGCCCGAGCAGACCGTGCGCCGCATGGACGCGATCGGCGTCGCGCGCGAACGGCTCGAGGGCAACGTGTCCCCGCTCCTCGCGGTCGAGGCGATGGCGATCGCGCTGCGCCCGCAGGGCTGACCCCGGCGCGGGCGCAGCGCCGCCAGGGCCGTCAGGAGCCCGGCGCGGCCGCGCGCAGCTTCTCCAGGAGCGGGCCGGCGGCCTCGTCGAGGAACTGCTGCTGCTTCTCGTCGCCGATCTGGACGATCGCGAGGTCGGTGAAGCCGGCGTCCCAGAACGCGGAGGCGGCCTCCACGACCGCGTCCAGGTCGGGACCGCACGGGATGGACTGCGCGACGTCCTCCGGACGCACGAACGAGCTCGCGTTCTTGAACGACTCGGTCGTCGGCAGGTTCGCGTTGACCGGCCAGCCGAGCCCGAACCAGCGGAACTGCTCGTGCGCGCGCTGCACGGCGGCGTCGGTGTCGGGGTCCCACGAGATGGGGATCTGCCCGATCTTGCGGGACGGCTCGAGCGACGCCTCGGAGCGCAGCGCGTCCCACTGCTGCAGGAGCTCGGCCTTCGGCTCGGTCGTGATGAGGTGGTCGGCGACGGTGGCGAACTGCCCGACGGACTGCTCGCCCGAGATCGCGACGCCGATCTTCACGGGCTCGTCCGGGACGTCCCACACGCGGGCGGAGTCGACGCGGAAGTGGTGACCCACGTACGTGAGGAAGTCCCCGGTGGACAGCTCGGTGATGATGTCGACCGCCTCGGCGAGCATCTCGTGCCGCTCGTCGACCGCCGGCCACCGCTCGCCGACGACGTGCTCGTTGAGGTTCTCGCCGGCACCGAGCCCGAGGGTGAAGCGCCCGTCTGACAGCAGCCCGAGGGTCGCGGCCTTCTGGGCGATGACGGCGGGGTGGTACCGCACGGTCGGGCACGTCACGTACGTCATGAGGTCGACGCGCTCGGTCGCGTGCGCGACGGCGCCGAGCATCGACCACGCGTACGACGAGTGGCCCTGCGTGTCGAGCCAGGGGAAGTAGTGGTCGCTCGACACCTCGAAGTCGAAGCCGACCCGCTCGGCCTCGACGGCGTAGCGGACGAGCTCCTTGGGGCCGGACTGCTCGGTCATGAGGGTGTAGCCGAATCGCGTCATGCCTCGATCGTGGGACGGGCCGCCCGCGCCCGCACCTCCGCGCGCACGCCTGCCGGTCAGGACGCCCGGCGGGCCAGGAGCACGTCGCCGGCGAACACGACGAGGAGGACGGCGTCGGACGTCCAGTTGAGCGTCAACGGGGTCAGGACCGGGTACGCGACGAACAGCGCACCGAGCGCCGCCGCGCCGGCGAGGTGCGGGACGGACCAGCGCCCGCCCGTCGCGCGCCGGAACAGAGCGTTGCCCACGAGGTACGTCGCGGCCGCGCCGCACACCAGGCCGGCCGTCCACGCGTCGGCGTGGCCGTCGTGGCCGAGCGGGTGCAGCAGCACGAGCTCGTCCGCCACGGCGGTGAGCACGATCCCGGTGACGATGACGAACGGCACGTACGTGTACGCCGTCTGCGCGACCATGCCGGTCTCCGCGCGCGACGTGAACCAGGCGGTGGCGCGCCGCTCCGAGCGGTCGAAGAAGAGCAGCCACATGAGCACCGTGCTGCCGAACGCCGCCCCGAACGCCGAGAGCGTCGTCGCGTCGAGCGGCAGCTCGGCGAACGCGGCCCCCGTGATGATGATCGACTCGCCGAGGCTGATGATGACGAACAGGCTCACGCGCTCGGCCATGTGCTCGCCCCGCACCACCCACGTGCGGGCCTGCGACGCCCCGAGCCCGGGCACCCGGAACATCGCCCGTGGCCCCGCGACGTCGATCGCCGCCGCGACCGCCCACACGGCGAGGCGGTGCTCCTCCACCAGCGCGCCGGCGACCCACACCGCGCCCGACACGGAGAGCCACGTGGCGATCCGGACGAAGTTCGTCGCGTTCTCCGGCCAGTGGCGCGCCATGGCGAGGTAGGTGAACAGGCTGCGGCCCACCTGCATGGTCACGAGGCACACGGCGAACAGCAGGCCCTTGTCGCCGAACGCCTCGGGGATCGCGCTCGCCAGAACCAGACCGAGCAGCATGAGGACGACGAGCATCGCCCGGACCGCGACGCGCTCCGGGTCGAGCCAGTTCGTTACCCACATCGTGTCGACCCAGACCCACCACACCGCGAGGCCGAGCACGAGCGTGTGGGCGAGCGCCTCGGCGCCCGGGTGGGCGATGAGCAGGTGGGAGAGCTGCGTGACCGCGAAGACGAACACCAGGTCGAAGAACAGCTCGACGTAGCCGACGCGGCTCGAGTCGCCGCCGTCGCCGTGGCGCCGGAGGTCCGCGCGCAGGCCCCAGCGGGGCGGGCCGGACCGGGCCGTGGAGCCGTCGCTCATGCGGTGATCGTGCCACCACGCGGCGCGGTGTGCCGAGAGGGCGCGGACGGCACGGACGGGCACCGCGTCGCCGCCGGGGCACCGGTGCGCCAGGATGGTGGTACCGACGACCGAGGAGGTCCCATGGTCCCCGCCCGACGCAGCTCCCGACGCAGCTCCCGACGCCTGGCCTCCTCGGCGCTCGCCGTCGCCGTGGCGCTCGCGGTCCTCGGCCTCGCCGCGTGCGCGTCCGCCACCGAGGGCGGTGGCGGCGACGGCGCGGACGGCGGGGCGACGACGTCGTCCCCCGAGGCCACGGAGGACCCGTCCGACGGCCCGACGTGGGAGCAGCCCGGCCAGGGCGGGGACGACGGCGACGTGCCGGCCCTGGCGCC
>NZ_LWGL01000065.1 GCF_001722485.1 Cellulosimicrobium cellulans
GCCGGTGCGGCCGAGCGCGGCGGGCAGGTCGACGTGCTGGCGTCGTCCGCCGGGCGCGCGGCCGCCGGGTTGCTGCCGGGCGTGCGCGACGTGCTCGTGTTCGACGCCCCGTGGTCCGGGTACGCGCCGCCGCCGCTCGACCGCGCCGAGGTGCTCGGGCTCGTCGAGACGCTCGCCGCGCGCCGCTACGCGTCCGCGGTGATCTTCACGTCGTTCCACCAGAGCCCGCTGCCCATGGCCCTGCTCGCGCGGCTCGCCGGGATCGGGCACGTCGCCGGCACGAGCGAGGACTACCCCGGGTCGCTGCTCGACGTGCGCCACCGCCGCCCCGACGGCCTGCACGAGGTCGAGGCCGCGCTCGACCTCGCGCGCGCCGCCGGGTATCCCGTCCCCACCGGGGACGACGGGCGTGCTGACGACCGGATGCGCGTGCGCGAGCCGCTGCCCGACGTGCGCGGCCTCGTCCCTGCCGCGCCGTACGTCGTCGTGCACCCGGGCGCGTCCGTGCCCGCGCGGGCGCCGTCGCCCGACCACGCGGCGGTCGGTCCGAGGACGCGGACCCGGGCCACCGAGCGGCCGCCCGACGGATCGCTCGGGCGGGCGACGCCGTGCTCGACGCCCGGACCGTCGGACGACCCGTCCGCCCGTCCGCCGTCCCGCCTCTCGGCCCGCCTCACGCCCCGCACGCCGTCAGCCTAGGGCCGGGCACTGATCGGCTGCTGATCCGCGTTGTCGAGGCTGGGGGCGTCCCCCGACGGAAGGAAGACCCCGATGGCACTCACGATCCCCGGCTTCGAGACCCGGCGCGTCCCGGTCGCCGACGGCGTCACGCTCCACGCGGCAGTCGGCGGCGCCGGCGACCCCGTCGTCCTGCTCCACGGCTTCCCGCAGACGCACCTCATGTGGCGGCACGTCGCCGCCGACCTTGCGCGCGACCACACCGTGATCTGCCCGGACCTGCGCGGCTACGGCGCGAGCGACAAGCCCGCCGCGACCGCCCCGGCGACGTACGCCAAGCGCACGATGGGCGCCGACGTCGTCGCGCTCGCGCGCGAGCTCGGGTTCGAGCGGTTCGCGCTCGCCGGGCACGACCGCGGCGCGCTCGTCGCGTTCCGGACGGCGCTCGACCACCCGCGGGCGGTCACGCACCTCGCGACGCTCGACGTCCTGCCGACGCTCGACATGTGGGAGATCCTGCACGGCGCCGACGCGCGGGTCGCGTGGCACCTGTACCTCATGGCCCAGCCCCAGGGCCTGCCGGAGGCGATGATCGCCGCGACGGCGGACGCGTTCTTCGCGTCGTTCCTCGACGGCTGGACGGGCCGCCCGGACGCGATCCCGGCCGAGGCGCGCGCCGAGTACCTGCGCGCGTCGCGCGAGGCCGTGCCGTCGATCGTGGCGGACTACCGGGCCTCCGCCGGGATCGACCTCGAGCACGACCGCGACGACCGCGCCCGTGGGCGCACCCTCGACATGCCGACGCTCGTGATCCAGCAGGACTGGGGCGCGCAGCTGGGCTACGACGCCGCCGGGCTGTGGGGCGCCTGGGCGACGGACCTCGTGCACCGGACGCTCGCCGTCGGGCACTTCATGGCCGAGGAGTCGCCGGACGTCGTGGTGCCCGAGCTCCGCGGGCTCCTCGCCCGCTGAGCGCGCCGCGGGCCTCGGCACCCGGGGCGCCGAGGTCCGCGACGCGTCGTCGTCACGTCAGGGGACCGTGTGCCCTGCCGCGCGGAACAGCTCGTACCACTCCGCGCGCGTGAGCGGCACGTCCGAGCCCTGCGCGGCGCCGGCGACGCGCTCGGGCGTCGTCGTGCCGAGGACGACCTGCATCCGGGCCGGGTGCCGCGTGACCCACGCGGTCGCGATCGCGATCGGCGGGACGTCGTACCGCGCGGCCAGGCGGTCGATGACCGCGTTGAGCTCGGGGTATTCGGGCGAGCCGAGGAACGTCCCCGTGAAGAAGCCCGCCTGGAAGGGCGACCACGCCTGGACGGTGATGTCGTGCAGGCGGCAGTAGTCGAGCGTGCCGGCGTCGCGGCTGACCGACTGGTCGAGCGCCGCCATGTTCGACGCGACGCCCTGCGCGACGAGCGGGGCGTGCGTGATCGAGAGCTGCAGCTGGTTCGCCACGATCGGCTGCTCGACGTAGCGGCGCAGCAGCTCGATCTGCCCGGGCGTGTGGTTGGAGACGCCGAACGCCCGCACCTTGCCCGCGGCGTGCAGGTCGGAGAACGCGCGCGCCACCTCCTCCGGCTCGACGAGCGCGTCGGGACGGTGCAGGAGCAGCACGTCGAGGTGGTCGGTGCGCAGCGCCTCGAGCGAGCCGTGCACGGACTCCACGAGATGGTCGTAGGAGAAGTCGAAGTACGGCCCGTCGGGGACGATGCCGGCCTTGGACTGGATCACCCACTCGTCGCGCTCGGCGGGGGACAGGGCCATCGCCTCGGCGAAGCGGCGCTCGCAGCCGTGCAGGTCGTCGCCGTAGACGTCGGCGTGGTCGAGGAACGTGATCCCCGCGTCGCGCGCGGTGCGCACGAGCGTGCGGACCTCGTCGTCGGTCTTGTCCTGGATGCGCATGAGCCCGAGCACGACGTCCGGGACGACGAGGTCCGTGCCGGGCAGGGTGAAGGTCTTCACGGGGACTCCTGGTGGAGGTCGGGGTGGAGGAGCCGGGTCAGGCCGCCGAGAGCCGAGCGACCTCGTCGTCGGTGAGGACGAGGTCGGCCGCGCCGGCCGAGTCGCGGATGCTCGCGGGGCGCGACGCGCCCGGGATGGGGATCACGACGGGCGCGAGCGCGAGCTGCCACGCGAGGGTCACCTGGTAGACGCTCACGCCGTGCGCGTCCGCGACCTCCTGGAAGGCGGCGTGGGTGCTGCCGAGCTCCCCGGCGTTCGCGATGCCGCCCAGCGGGCTCCACGGGAGGAACGCGACGCCGAGCGCCGCGCAGTGCTCGAGCTCGCCCTGGCTCGAGCGGAACCGCGGCGAGAACTGGTTCTGCACGGAGACGAGGCGCCCGCCGAGCACCTCGTGCGCGAGGTCGATCTGCGCGACGTCCGCGTTCGAGATCCCCGCCATCCGGATCACGCCCTCGTCGAGGAGCTCGGCGAGCGCGCCGACGGAGTCCGCGTACGGCACCTCCGGGTCCGGGCGGTGGAACTGGTAGAGGCCGATCGCGTCGACGCCGAGCCGCTGGGCCGACGCCTTCGCCGCCTGCTTGAGGTATGCCGGGTCGCCGTTCTTCGTCCACGTGCCGTCGCCGGGACGCAGGTGGCCGCCCTTGGTGGCGACGAGGACGTCGGAGGTGTCGCCGCCGTACGAGCGCAGGGCGCGCGCGATGAGCTCCTCGTTGTGGCCCACCTCGTCGGCGTGCAGGTGATAGGCGTCGGCCGTGTCGATCAGGGTGACGCCGGCCTCGAGCGCGGCGTGGATCGTCGCGACCGACCGCTCCTCGTCGGGGCGGCCCTCGATCGACATCGGCATGCCGCCGAGGCCGATCGCCGACACGGTCTGCTGGCCGAGCGTGCGCTGCTGCATGGAGGTTCCTCTCGGGTCGAGGGGCACGACGCGGTGCCGTGCCGGAGGGCGGGGCCCTCGGGGTGGCGCTGTCGCGAGCCTAGGAACGGTTAACCTAGAAGTCCAACGACTAGCAGTTGTGCTATCCAGAAGTGCGAGCGATCAATGGACCTGCGTCAGATGGAGTACCTCGTCGCGCTCGCGGACGCCCGGCAGTTCACGCGGGCCGCCGCCCTCAGCGGCGTCTCGCAGTCCGGGCTGTCCGCGGCGATCCGCGGGCTCGAGGAGGAGCTCGGTGCGAGCCTGTTCACGCGCACCACGCGCCGCGTCGAGCCGACGGAGGCGGGGCTCGCCCTGCTGCCCCACGCCCGTGCCATGCTCGCGCAGGCCGCCGCCGCTCGCGACGCGGTGGTGCAGGCGACGCACCAGGTCTCGGGGTCCCTGCGCGTCGGGTCCGAGCAGTGCCTCGGCGTCGTCGACGTCGCGACGCTCCTCGAGCGCTTCCACCGCCGCCACCCCCTCGTCGAGATCCACTTCGTGCAGGCCGGCTCGCACGAGCTCCTGTCGCGCGTGCGCGACGGCGAGCTGGACGTGGCGTTCGTCGCCACGACGGACGGCCTCGGGTCCCTGTCCCAGACCGTGCTCGGCAGCGAGCCGCTCGTCCTGCTGTGCCCGCCGGAGCACCGCCTCGCCCAGCGTGGTCGGGTCGACTGGTCCGACCTCGTCGGGGAGGACTTCGTCGACTTCGACACCTCGTGGGGCGCCCGCCCCGTCAACGACGCGACGTGCGCGGCCCACGGCGCGCACCGGCGCGTGCGGTTCACGGTCAACGACGTGCACACGCTCCTCGAGCTCGTCGACCGCGGGCTGGGCGTCGCCCTCGTCCCGCAGCACGTGGCCGCGAAGCGGCAGGCCGCGCGCCTCGCCGCGGTCGCGCTGCCGGAGACGGGCGCGCCGAGCTGGGTCGTCTCGGTCGTGACCGGGCGCCGGGACCACGGCGCCTCGGCCGCGCCCCGGCTCCTCGAGCTGCTCGCCGACGCGCCCGCGTGCGGCGCCGAGCCCGTCCCGACGGCGACGCGGTGAGTCGGCCGCCGCGCGACGCGGACGCCGCGCCGCTCTTCCCCTTGCGCAGCGTCGTCCTCGGCGCCTTCGTCCCGACCCTCGTCCTCGAGACCGGCGTCGGCGCGATGCTGCCCGTCGTGGCGGTCACGGCGACCGGCCGCGGCGCGAGCCTGACGGTGGCCGGGCTCGTCACCGCGCTGCTCCCGCTGGGCAAGATCCTGTTCGACCTGCCGGCGGGCACGCTCGCGACCCGGCTCGGCGACCGCACCGCCATGCTCCTCGCGGGTGCCGTCGCCGTCGGCGCGTTCACGACCGTCGCCCTCACGGACCCGCTGTGGGGCCTCGCCGCGGGCGTGCTCGCGCTCGGCGCCTCGACGGCCGTCTTCAACCTCGCGCGCCAGGCGTACCTCACGGAGATCACGCCCCCGCTGCGGCGGGCGCGCGTGCTCTCCACGCTCGCCGGGGTGCACCGGATCGGCCTGTTCCTCGGCCCGTTCGCCGGGGCTGCGGTCATCGCGGCGTCGTCGGTGCGCGGCGCCTTCTGGTTCGGGGCCGGGGCCGCGCTCGTCGCGGTCGCGGTCATCGCCGTCGTGCCGCCCGAGCGCGACCTCGCGGTCGACGACGGGGAGCCTGCGACCCGAGGCGCCGTGCGCCCGCGCGTGCGCATCGTCGACGTCGCGCGCGACCACCGCCGGCTCTTCGGCACGCTCGGCGTCGCGATCCTGCTCATCGCCGCGGTGCGCGGCGCGCGGCAGACCGTGATCCCGCTGTGGGGCGAGCACCTCGGGCTCGACGCCGAGGTCACGTCGATCCTCTTCGGCGTCGCCGGCGCGCTCGACATGCTGCTGTTCTACCCGGCCGGCAAGGTCATGGACCGGTTCGGCCGGCTCTGGGTGGCGATCCCGTCGATGCTCACGATGGCCGTCGCGCTCGCGCTCGTGCCGCTCGCGCACTCCGTGCCCGCCGTCGCGGTCGTCGCCGCGCTGCTCGGCGTCGGCAACGGGATGGGGTCCGGCATCGTCATGACCCTCGGTGCCGACGTCGCGCCCGCCGAGGTGCGCCCGACGTTCCTCAGCGTGTGGCGGCTGTTCCAGGACACGGGCGACGCGCTCGGGCCGCTCGTGCTCTCCGCGGGCGCGGCGCTCGGCTCCCTCGCCGCGGGCATCTGGGCGGCGTCGGCGCTCGGCGCGGCGTCCGCGGGGGCGCTCGCCCGGTGGGTGCCGCGCTACTCGCCGCTCGCCGACCTCACCGGCCGGCTGTCGCGACGGCGGGCGTGACGTCGGTCGCGACGGTTCACCGGTGACCGCTCACCGGCGCGTCCGCGCCGCGCACGCGATGCACGTGCGCGCCGCCGGGCGGGCGAGCAGGCGCTCGTGAGGGATCGCCGCGCCGCAGCGCTCGCAGCGGCCGTAGTCGCCCGCCGCGATCCGTGCCAGAGCCGCGTCCACGTCGGCCAGGTGCTCGGTCGCGGCCGCGAGCAGGGCGGTCGTCTGCGAGCGCTCGAACGCGATCGTCGAGCCCTCCGGGTCGTGCTCGTCGTCGGTCGCCGTGTCGCGCGTCGACTCGACGATCGTCGTGAAGCTCCGGCTCAGGGACGCGATGGTGTCCGACGTCCGCTCGCGTTCGGCAGCGAGCAGCGCCCGGAGCTCGGCGAGGTCGGGGCGCTCCGCGTCGTCATGCGCCATCGTCGTCGTGCTCCGTCGTCGTCATGTCCCGTCCGCTCCTGCGTCGTCAGACGAGCGTCAGCACCCCGAGCACGCCGACGGCGACGCCGAGCACGAGCGAGACGCCGATGAGCACGGCGTGCACGGTGAGGAAGCGCGTCGCGCGGCCGTCGGCGTCGCGCGACCGCGGGTCCTTGGCGATGCGCTGCCAGAAGCGCGGCCAGATCAGCAGGTTCCAGAGGGCCGTGACGATCAGCAGGATCGACCAGGGGAGGGGGAGGTCCACGCTCCGAGCATGACAGGTCGGTGCGGAAGCGGCGTCGTCGCGGACGAGACCGGGCTGCCCGCGGTCGCGGGCATCTGCGAGTCCCTGCCGGTCGTGCGCGCGCAGACGGCGGACGGGGCGGCGTCGGGCGCGCACCACGCCGTGCCGGGGCGGCTCGCGCTCGAGACCGTGCGCGGGCCGACCTGCCGGCCGGTCCCGTCTACGCATACGCCGTGGGGGAGTCGTCCCTCGCGACGGGCGTGCGCCGCCACCTCGTCGACGACCGCGGCGTGCCCAGGGCGAACGTCGACCTCGTGGGTACTGGCGGCACGGGCACGCGGCGTCGCCCTGACGCGGGCGGCCTGTCCGTGGCCGCGGCGTCAGACCTTGCGGAGCTGGCGAAACATCGGGCAGTCGAACGGGTCGCGTGCCGACAGGCCCACCTGGTTGAGGTAGCGCACGACGATCGCGTACGACTGCGCAAGGCTCGTCTCGGTGTAGGGCAGCCCGAGGTTCGCGCAGTGCTCGCGCACGATCTCGCGCGCCCGCGCGAGGTGCGGTCGGGGCATGCTCGGGAAGAGGTGGTGCTCGATCTGGAAGTTCAGGCCGCCCATGAGGACGTTCATGAACCAGCCGCCGCGGATGTTGCGGGACGTGAGCACCTGCTTGGACAGGAAGTCGATCTTGCTGTCCTCGGGGATGACGGCCATGCCCTTGTGGTTGGGGGCGAAGGACGCGCCCATGTAGACGCCGAACACGGCGAGCTGCACGCCGAGGAACGCGAACGCCATGCCGAGCGGCAGGGCCCAGAAGACCACGGCGACGTAGGCGGCGAGGCGCACGGTGATGATCGCGAGCTCCGTGATCCGGGTCCGCAGGTCCGCCCGGACGCCGTTCCCGCTGAGCAGGCTGCGGTACGCCGTGACGTGCAGGTTGAGACCCTCGAGCGTGAGCAGGGGGAAGAACAGGTAGCCCTGGTAGCGGTTGATCACGGACTTGAAGCCGGTCGCGCGGGCCGCGTCCTCGTCGACGAAGACGACGACGTCCGGCTGGATGTCCGGGTCCTTGCCGCGGCGGTTCGGGTTCGCGTGGTGCCGCGTGTGCTTGTTCATCCACCAGGAGTAGCTGATCCCGACGACCGCGTTCGCGAGGATCTTCCCGACGCGGTCGTTGAGCGGTCCCGACGCGAACACCTGGCGGTGCGACGCCTCGTGCGCGACGAACGCGAACTGCGTGAGGATCAGCCCGAGCGCGCCGGCCATGAGGAGCTGGAACCAGGAGTCGCCGAGCAGGACGAACCCGGTCGCGACCCCGCCCAGCGCGAGGGTCAGCAGGCCGAGGGTCCACAGGTAGTAGCCCTGCGCGCGCTCGAGCAGACCCGCCTCGCGCACGGTGCGGGACAGCGCGCTGTAGGTGCTCGTGACGGCCGTCGCGTCGTCGGTACGGGGGCGGGTGGCCCGGAAACCCGGGCGTACTGCAGCAGAGGTCACAGGTCCTCGCAGTCGGTCGTGTCGACTTCCCAGCCGCGGAGATGAGCGGGCGCTCGTGGTGCAGATGTCCTCAGCCTACGGGACCGTAGGTTCCGGTGCGTCCTGGAGACGTGAAGGACCGACGGCGGGGTGACGGCGGGTTCGTCGCCGACCGGCTGTCGCGCGCGTCACGCCACGTGGCGGAACGTGGCCCGGAACTCGGTCGGCGTGACGCCCACCGCGCGCCGGAAGTGGTGGCGCAGCAGGGCGGCGGAGCCGAAGCCGCAGCGCCGGGCGACCTCCTCCAGGTCGAGCCGGGTCTCCTCGAGGAGCGTCTGCGCGTGCGCCACCCGCTGCGCGGTGAGCCAGGCGAGCGGCGTCGTGCCGGTCTGCGCCACGAACGTGCGGGCGAACGTGCGCTCGGACGTGAGGGCGCGTCGCGCGAGGTCGCGGACGGTCAGCGGCTCGTCGAGGTGCTCGGTCATCCAGTCGAGGAGCTCGGCGAACGAGTCCTCCTCCGCCGCGGGGACGGGGCGCTGGACGAACTGGCGCTGCCCGCCCTCGCGCTGCGGCGGCACGACCATGCGGCGCGCGATGACGTTCGCCACGCGCGAGCCGAGCTCGCGCCGTACGAGGTGCAGGCACGCGTCGATGCCGGCGGCGGTCCCGGCGCTCGTGATGACGTCGCCGTCGTCGACGAAGAGCACGTCCGGGTCGATGTCGAGGCTCGGGTGCCGGCGCTGCAGCTCCGCGGCGTGCATCCAGTGGGTCGTGACACGTCGTCCGTCGATCACGCCCGCCGCGGCGAGGACGAACACGCCCGAGCAGACGCTGAGCAGGGTCGCGCCGCGTGCCGACGCGCGGCGGACCGTGTCGAGCACGGGTTCCGGGTAGTGCGAGCCGATGCGGATGGCCGGCACGATCAGGAGGTCCGCGTCGTCCGCGGCGTCCAGGCCGTGCTCGGGGACGAGGCGTGCACCGACGGACGTGCGCACGGCCTCGCCCGCGACCGGGCCGCACACCCGGAAGTCGAAGCTCGGCACGCCGTCGTCGGTGCGGTCGAGGCCGAAGACCTCGCACACGACGCCGAACTCGAACGGGGCCAGGCCGTCGCTCACGACGGCCGCGACGGTGCGCAGCATGCTGTCGAGGCTAGGCCTGTTGGCAGGAAGTTGTCGAGGGGTGTCGGTGCTGCCACTGGTCGCGGGTGCGGGCCGGGACGAGGGTGGTCGGCATGGACATCATCTGGGGTGCGATCGGATTGCTCGCCGTCGTCGGTTCCACCACCGCCGCGCTCGCGGTGCGTCGTGCGGACCCGGCACGGCCGTGGTTCGCCGCGGGGTCCGACGGCGCGTGGTCGCGACGTCCGGAGGACCCGGAGCGGCTCCTCCTCGCGGACCGGGACGCGGCGCGTGCCGCCGTGGAGCTCGCCGTCGCGCGGGGTCGTGACGACGCCCGTGCGACTCCCGGAACGCCGGCCGGCGCCGGCGCGCCGTCGGGCGCCGTGACGCCGGAGGCGAAGGCTCCGGCGCCCTGCCCGGCGGACGCAGACGGCGGGCCGGGCGCGTGGGAGCCTCGAGCGGCGTAGGGATCTCGGGGAACGCGAGACGGCCCGGACCTCGGGGAGGTCCGGGCCGTCGTCGGGTCGGTCAGCGCGAGGTGACCGCGTCGAGGTCGGCGTCGCCGGCGAGGCTCTGCAGCTCCTCGGGCGCCATCGGCACCTGGCCGAGGCTCGGGATCATCGTCGCCAGCTGCGGGCGCCACGTCGCGAAGCGCTGCGGGAAGCAGCGCTCGAGCACGTCGATCATCGCCGGCACGGCGGTCGACGCACCCGGCGAGGCACCGAGCAGGCCCGCGATGGAGCCGTCGGCCGCCGCGATGACCTCGGTGCCGAACTCGAGGACGCCCTTGCCGTCCTTGTCTCTCTTGATGACCTGGACACGCTGGCCCGCGGTGATGGTCTCCCAGTCCTTCGGGTGCGCCGTCGGCATGAAGCCCTGGAGCGCCGTGAACTTGGTCTCGGGGCTCGCGAGGAGCTGCCCGACCAGGTACTGCGTGAGGTCGAGGTTCTTCAAACCCGCGCCGACCATCGAGCCGAGGTTGTGCGCGCGCAACGACGTGAACAGGCCCAGGTACTTGCCCTTCTTGAGGTACTTGGGGCTGAACCCGGCGTACGGGCCGAACATCAGGTAGCTCTTGCCGTCGACCACGCGCGTGTCGAGGTGCGGCACCGACATGGGCGGGGAGCCGACGTCGGCCTTGCCGTACACCTTGGCGTGGTGCTGCGCGACGAGCTGAGGGTCGTCGGTGCGCAGGAACTCGCCGCTGATCGGGAAGCCGCCGTAGCCCTTGGCCTCCGGGATCCCGGCCTTCTGCAGGAGCGGCAGGGCCCCTCCGCCGGCGCCGACGAAGACGAAGCGCGCCTCGACGGTCGAGCGCCGCTTCGGGGCGTTCCACGACCGGTCCTTGACCGTCAGGCGCCAGCGGCCGTCCTTGGTGCGACGCAGGTTCTTGACCTCGTGCTCGAGGAACAGCTGGGTGCCGTTCGCGACGAGGTGGTCGACGAGCTGCTCGGTGAGGGCGCCGAAGTCGACGTCGGTGCCGCTCGTCGCGCGCGTGGCGGCGACCGGCTCGTCGCCGTCGCGCTCGGCGATGAGCAGCGGCGCCCACTCGGCGACGACCGCCGGGTCGTCGGAGAACTCGAGCTCGCCGAACAGCGGGTGCTTGCGCAGCGTCTCGAAGCGGCGGCGCAGGTAGTCGACGTTCTCCGCGCCGCGCACGAACGTCATGTGCGGCGTGCGCGAGAGGAAGGTCGCGGGCTGCGGCAGCGCGCCCGTGGTGAGCAGGTGGTTCCAGAACTCGCGCGACATCTCGAACTGCTCGTTGATCTTCACCGCCTTGGTGATGTCGATCGAGCCGTCCGCCTTCTCAGGCGTGTAGTTGAGCTCGCACAGGGCGGCGTGGCCCGTCCCGGCGTTGTTCCAGGGGTTCGACGACTCCTGCGCGACGGCGTCCAGGCGCTCGTAGACGCGGACGGTCCAGGAGGGCTCCAGGACGTTGATGAGAGCGCCCAGGGTGGCGCTCATGATGCCGCCACCGATGAGGGCTACGTCGATCTGGTCTGCGGTGCTTGCGGGGTTGCTCGCTCGACTCGACACCCCACGATTCTACGTCTTGTGAAAGAGTGCACTAAGTGTGCCGTGCGTCACGGGCGTGGGTCACACTCTCGCGGGACGAAGGTCCCGTGTCACGGCCACAGCAGCTGTCGCGACCAGCCCGGACCCGCGCTGCCGGCGTCGTAGCGCAGCCGGGCCTGGCCTCCCGAGGGGGTCGACGCCCAGAACTCCACGCTCGTGGCCTCGAGCGCGTACGCCGTCCAGGTGTCCAGCACGACGTCGGGCTCGGCCCGCACGCGCGCGAGCGCCGCGTCCCACGCCTCGCGGGACGCGTCCGCCGACGCGAGCGGGGCGCTCTGCGTCCCGGCGAGCGCCGTCGCGCGCGACTGCTCGGAGCGCGCGCGGAAGTCGTCGGCCGACACCTGCGGCCCCAGCGGCACGACCGGGCCGCGCACGCGCACCTGGCGGCTGCGCTCGCGCCACAGGAACGTGAGCGCGGCGTTCGGGTTCTCGGCGATCGCCAGGCCCTTGGGCGAGTCGGACCGCGTCGCGAACACCCAGCCGCCGGGGCCGACGTCCTTGAGCAGGAGCGTGCGCGCGTCGACGCGGCCGCCCGCGTCGGCGGTCGAGAGCGTCGCCGCGTGCGGCGCCGGCACGCCGGCGTCGATCGCGTCCTCCAGCCACGCGACGAACAGGTCGACGGGATCATCGGGTGCGCCGGCGACGTCCAGCCCTGGCCGGTCGTCGCCGAGCACGGGCAGGGCGCGCAGCCGCTCGCGCAGCGTCGCGGGCCGGTCGGTCGGGTGCGTCATGCCGTCTCCCTCGTGGTCGTGCGCGGCTCGTCGTCGTACTGTGATCGCGTGACGGTGCCGCAGCGCGTGCTCGTGGTCGCGATCCTCGCCTCGTTCGTGTCGTTCCTCGACGGGTCCGTGGTCAACGTCGCGCTGCCGGCGATCTCCGACGAGCTCACGACGGGGCCCGTGATGGGCCTCGCCCTGCAGCAGTGGGTCGTCGACGCGTACATGATCACGCTCGGTGCCCTGATCCTGCTCGCGGGCTCGCTGTCGGACGTGCACGGGCGCCGGCGCGTCATGGGCGTCGGCCTCGTGGGGTTCGCGGTGACGTCGGTCGCCTGCGCGGTCGCCCCCGACGGGCTGTTCCTCGTCGTCGCACGGCTGCTCCAGGGAGTGGCGGGCGCGCTGCTCGTGCCGAGCTCGCTCGCGATGATCATCTCCACGTTCGACGGTGAGCGGCAGTCGCGCGCGATCGGGGCGTGGACCGCGTGGACGAGCACGGCGTCGATCGTCGGGCCGCTGCTCGGCGGCGTGCTCGTCGACGCGATCTCGTGGCGGTGGGTGTTCTGGATCAACGTCCTGCCCGTCGCGGTGACGCTCTGGCTGCTGCGGGGGATCCCGCGCTCCGCCGCGGAGGAGGACGGCGCCGTCGCGGGGCGGCGGATCGACGTGCTCGGCGCCGTGCTCGCCGCCGTGGGCCTCGCCGGCACCGTGTTCGCCCTCATCGAGCAGGGCCGCTACGGCTGGGGCAGCCCGCTCGTGTGGGGGACGTTCGCCGTCGGGGCGGTGTGCCTCGTCGCGTTCGTCCTGTGGGAGCGCCGCGCGCCCGACCCGATGCTCCCGCCGCGCCTGTTCACCGTGCGCAACTTCGCGTGGGGCAACCTCGCGACCGCGGCGATCTACGGCGCGCTGTACTTCGGCGGGTTCGTCGTCACGCTCTTCCTCCAGCAGGTCGGCGGGTACAGCGCGACGGCCGCGGGCCTCGCGCAGATCCCCATCACGATCCTGCTGCTCCTGCTCTCCACGCGCTTCGGGGCGCTGTCGGGCCGGTACGGCCCGCGGATCTTCATGACGGCCGGGCCGGTCGTCGGCGGCGCGGGCTACCTGCTCCTGCTCACGACGACCGAGGAGGCCGTCTACGTCACCCAGGTGCTGCCGGGCCTCACGCTCTTCGGCCTCGGGCTCGCGATGACCGTCGCACCGCTGACGTCCGCGATCCTCGGGTCCATCCCGGCCACGGACGCCGGCATCGGCTCGGCCGTGAACAACGCCGTCTCGCGCGTCGCGGGGCTCGTCGTCATCGCGTTCGCGGGCGTCATCGTCGGGGGAGTGCTCGACCTCGGCGGCTTCCACCGCTCGCTGCTCGTCACCGCCGCGCTCCTCGTCCTCGGCGGCGTCCTCAGCTGGGTCGGCATCCGCGACGAGCGCGTGCGGACCGACGCGCCCGGTGCCTCGGAGGCGCAGGCGACGACCTGACGCGACGACCCCACGTCCGACGGTCAGCCGACCACCTGCAGCGCGCGCGTCGAGCCGTTGAGGCGGCGTGCGCCGTCGGGCACGTCCGGGGGGAACGCGGCGACGATGTCCTCGATCCGCACGCCGAAGCGCCCGGGCAGGTAGACGCCCGGCTCGACCGAGAAGCACATGCCCGGCTCGATCGGCCGGTCCTCGCCCTCGACCATGTACGGCGGTTCGTGCGTCGTCGTCCCGATGCCGTGGCCGGTGCGGTGCACGAAGTGCTCGCCGTGGCCGGCGTCGGCGATGACGGCGCGGGCGGCGCGGTCGACGTCCTGGCACGTCGCGCCGGGCCGGACGGCGTCGACGCCCGCCTGCTGCGCGCGCCGGACCAGCTCGTAGACCTCCCGCTGCTCGGCGAGGAGCGCGTCGTCGCTCCCGCCGTCCACGAGCACGGTGCGGCTCGTGTCTGACCCGTACCCGGCGCGGAGCCCGCCGAAGTCGAGCACCACGAGGTCGCCGGGCTCGATGACCCGGTCGCCCGCCTCGTGGTGCGGGTCCGCGCCGTTCGGCCCGGAGCACACGAGCGTGAAGTCGACCTGCTCGTGCCCGTGGTCGCGCAGGAACCGGTCGAGGTCGGCCGCGACGTCCCTCTCGCGGCGCCCGGCGAACGGCACCTGCAGCACGTCGGCGAACGCGGCGTCGGCGGCGGCGCCCGCGGCGGCGAGACGCTCGACCTCCGCGGCGTCCTTGACCGCCCGGAGCATGGGCAGCGCGTCGGTGAACGCGACGAGCCGGGACGCGGGCCGCGCGCGCTGCAGCCCGAGCACGTGCAGCGCCCACGTCGAGTCCGAGACGGCGTACGCGCCGTCCGCGTCGAGCAGGCGCGCCGCCGTCGCGTGCTCGTCCTCGCCGTCGCGCCACGCGACGACCTCGAGCCCGTCCGTGCCCGCGCCGCGCAGGAGGTCGCCGCGCTCGAGGAGCGGCACGACCACGGCCGACCGCCCGGCGTCGGCGGCCGGGATCGCCAGCAGCGTCAGGCGCTCGGTGACCGCCGTCGGCGTGTAGCCGGTGAAGTACGCGAGGTCCGGCCCGGGCGCCACGAGGAGGCCGGCCAGCCCGGCGTCGCGCGCCTGTGCCGCGGCCCGGGTGCGACGCTCCGCGTAGACGTCGGCCTCGAAGGCGGCGCTCGCGGACGCCGTCGTGCTGTCGTCGCTGCTCATGCCCACCAGCGTCCCACCGATGGGCCGGGGGCATCGACCTGCATCGACCGGCATCGACCGGCGGTGGGACGCCGCGGGTCGTCAGACCCGGACGACGACCTTGCCGCGCACGTGGCCGGACGCGCTGAGCTCGTGCGCCGCGGCCGTGTCGGCGAGGTCGAACACCTCGGCGACCTCCGGCCGCAGCTCGCCCGCGTCGCCGAGCCGGGCGAGCTCGGCGAGGTCGGCGGCGTCGGGGCGCACCCACACGTAGTGCCCGCCGAGCTCGTCGCGGGCCCGCGGGTCCGTGACGGAGGCGACCGTGCCGCCGTCGCGCAGGACGTCCGGGACGACGTCGAGCGCGTCGCCGCCCACGTAGTCGAGCACGACGTCGACGCCGTCGGGCGCGATCTCGCGCACCCGGCCGGCGAGCCCGTCGCCGTACGCGACCGGCTCGGCACCGAGCGACCGCAGGAACTCGTGGTTGCGCTCCGACGCGGTGCCGATCACGCGGGCGCCGAGAGCACGGGCGATCTGGACGGCGAACGACCCCACGCCGCCCGCGGCGGCCTGGACCAGCACCGTCTGCCCGGAGGCGACGCCCGCGCGACGGATCGTCTGGTACGCCGTCAGCCCGGCGAGCGGCACGGCCGCGGCCTCCTCGAACGACCACGCCGCGGGCTTGCGCGCGAGCGTCCGCACGGGCGCGGCGACGAGCTCGGCGAACGTCCCGCCGGAGACCGCCCCGCCGAGCACGTCCTTGCGCACGTACCCGAACACCTCGTCGCCCACCTGGAGCTCAGGGGTGTCGAGGCCGACCTGCTCGACGACGCCGGCGACGTCCCAGCCGGGCACGACCGGGAACACGGTGTCGATGATCCCGTCGAGGTGGCCCTGCCGCACCTTCCAGTCGACGGGGTTGACGCTCGTCGCGCGCACGCGCACGAGCACCGCGTCCGGCGCGACCTTGGGCGTGGGGAGCTCGGCGAGCCGCAGGACGTCGGGGCCGCCATACCGGGAGTAGGTGATCGCTCGCATGGGTCCGGATGATTCCACGCGCGACGTCCGCCGGCCTCTCGGCGCCCGAGTCAGCCCTCGAGCGCGCTCGCGTCCATGTGGAGCACCTCCCACTGGTGCCCGTCCGGGTCGGCGAAGCTGCGCGAGTACATGAAGCCCTCGTCCTGCGGCTCCTTGACCGGTGAGGCGCCCGCGGCGAAGGCGGCGTCCGCGAGGCGGTCGACGGCGGCGCGGCTCTCGGCGGTCAGCGCGTTGATGACCTCGGTGGTCGCGGTCGCGTCGGCGATCGCCTTGGTCGTGAACTGCTTGGCGAACGCCTCGGTGAGGAGCATGACGTAGATGCTGTCGCTGATGACGACGCACGACGCGTTCTCGTCGGTGAACTGCTCGTCGATCGAGTACCCGATCGCCGTGTAGAACGCCTTCGACGCGTCGAGGTCCTTGACGGGCAGGTTGACGAAGATCTGGGTGCTCATGGTGCCCCTTCCGGTGTGCGGTGCCGTCGCGCGCCGTGCGGCGCGGGCCCCGTGCGGTGATGTCGCGGGGTAGACGGGCGGGCCCGGCGCGACTCATCGGTGCGTCCCCGAGGCCGTCGAGGGGTGTCCCCGCGCAGGTCGTGGCCGGTACCCTCCGGCGCAGGCGCGGTCGACGGCGGGCCGCGTCCCGGCGCGCTCCCGGCGAGAGGGGCTGGCGACATGAGGGTCGGGCTGCTCGGACGGCACGACGAGCTCGCGCGGCTCCGCGAGGTGCTCGACGACGCGCGCGCGGGCTCGGGCGGCGCGCTGGTCGTGCGCGGGGAGCCGGGCATCGGCAAGACGGCGCTCCTGGACGAGATCACGCGGTCCCTCGACGGGGTGCGCCTCGTGCGCGCCGACGGGTACGAGGCGGAGTCGTCGATCGCGTACGCCGCGCTGCACCGCGTCGTCGCGCCGTGGCGCGACACGGTCGACGCGCTCGCCCCGGCGCACCGCCGGGCGCTGCGCACGGTCCTCGGGCTCGACGCCGGGTACGCGCCCGACCGCTTCGCCGTGGGGCTGGGCGTCCTCGAGCTCCTGGCGGCGGCGGGGCGCGACGGGCCGCTCGCCGTCGTCGTCGACGACGTGCACCGGCTCGACGCGGAGTCCGCCGCCGCGCTCGCGTTCGCCGCCCGCCGCCTGGACGCCGAGCCCGTCGCCGTGCTGCTTGCGTGCCGCGACGACCCCCGGCACGACGCCGTCGTCGCCGGCATCGCGGCGCTGCGCCTGCAGGGACTCGACGACGCGTCCGCCGCCCGTCTGCTCACCTCGTGCGTGCGCGAGCCGGTCGACCCGCTCGTCGTCGCGCGCGTGGTGCGGGCCACGGGCGGCAACCCGCTCGCGCTCGTCGACCTCGCGCACGACCTCACGGCGCGCGAGCTGCACGACTCCGGGCTCGCCGAGGAGCCCGTGCCGGTCGGGCGCCACCTCGAGGCGCACTACCTCGACCGGGTCCGCGGCGCCGCGACCGACGTGCGGACGTGGCTCCTCGTCGCCGCGGCGGACACGACGGGGAACCTCGAGGTCGTGGGGCGGGCGTGCGCGGAGCTCGGCGTGGACGCGCGCGCGGCCGAGGCGGCCGAGGACCTCGGGCTCGTGGAGCTGGGCCCGACGGCGCGCTTCCGCCACCCGCTCGTGCGCGCGGCCGCGTACGGGGCAGCGCGCGGCCGGGAACGGCGCAGGGTGCACGCGGCGCTGTCCCTCGCCGCGGACGCCGCCGGCACCCCCGAGCTCGCCGCGTGGCACGCGGCGCGCG
>NZ_LWGL01000066.1 GCF_001722485.1 Cellulosimicrobium cellulans
TGCGCGCGTGGGCCCGCTGGACGGCGACCGCACCCGACGACGTCACGACGTCCGTCGTGGTGCTCACCCTGCCGGACCTGCCGTTCGTGCCCGAGCCGCTGCGGGGTCGCACCGTGCTCACGCTGCGTCGCGGTGGTGGCCGCACCCGCGACCGCGTCCGCGGTGCGGGCGGCGCTCGGCGCGGGCGACGACGACCTCGACGCGCCCGTCGTCGTGCTCGACCCGGTGCAGGCGAAGGGCCTGGAGTTCGACGCCGTGGTCCTCGTCGAGCCGGCGGAGGTCGCCGCCGGCGAGTCCGGGGCGTCGGACCTGTACGTCGCGATGACGCGCCCGACGCAGCGTCTCGTCGTCGTGCACGCCCGGGAGCTCCCGGAGGGGCTGACCGCGCCGGAGGCCTGACGCGGGCCGCCGGCGGGCGTCCCGAGGGTCAAGACCCGTTTGGTCCACGCCGCGGACGAGGCGCACCATGGTGGCGTGCTACGCGCCCTCCTCCTCGAGAACCTCCACCCGCTCGCCGCCGCGAACCTGCGCGCCGCGGGCATCGACGTCACCGTCCGCACCGGCGCGCTCGACGAGTCCGAGCTCGTCGAGGCCCTGCAGGGCGTCCACCTGCTCGGCATCCGGTCCAAGACGAACGTCACCGCGCACGTCCTCGAGAACGCGCCCGACCTCGTCGCGCTCGGCGCGTTCTGCATCGGCACCAACCAGATCGACCTGCGCGCCGCCGCTGCCCAGGGCGTCGCCGTGTTCAACGCGCCCTTCCAGAACACGCGGTCCGTCGTCGAGCTGGCCCTCGCCGAGATCATCGCGCTCACGCGCCGGCTCACCGAGCGCGACCGCGCGCTGCACGACGGCGTGTGGGACAAGTCGGCGGAGGGTGCGCACGAGGTCCGTGGCCGCACGCTCGGCATCGTGGGCTACGGCAACATCGGCACGCAGCTGTCGGTCGTCGCGGAGAACCTCGGCATGTCCGTCGTCTTCTACGACACCGCGGAGAAGCTCGCGCTGGGCAACGCCCGCCGCATGGACACGCTCGACGAGCTCCTCGAGACGGCGGACGTCGTGACGCTCCACGTCGACGGCCGCACGGGCAACGCGGGGATGTTCGGCGCCAAGCAGTTCGCGCAGATGCGCCCCGGCGCCATCTTCCTCAACCTCTCGCGCGGCTTCGTCGTCGACTACGACGCGCTGCGCGAGTCGATCCTCGCGGGCCACGTCGCCGGCGCCGCCGTCGACGTCTTCCCCGAGGAGCCGAAGCGCAAGGGCGACTCGTTCCACTCGGAGCTGCGGGGCCTGCCCAACGTCATCCTCACGCCGCACATCGGCGGCTCGACGGAGGAGGCGCAGGAGGCGATCGGCCAGTTCGTCTCGACGAAGCTGCGCGACTACCTCACCACGGGCTCGACGACTCTCAGCGTCAACCTGCCGAACCTCGCGCTCGAGCAGACGACCGGGATCACGCGCATCACGCACCTGCACCGCAACACGCCCGGCGTGCTCGCCGCGGTCAACGCGACGCTCGCCGAGCACGGGACGAACATCGAGGGCCAGCTGCTCGCCACGCGCGGCGAGCTCGGCTACGTGGTCACGGACGTCGGCTCGCGCGTCGAGCCCGCCGTGGTCGAGGCGCTCGCCGCCATGGAGCAGACGATCACGCTGCGCGTCCTCGACTGAGCCACGCCCCGGGCGGCCGGCACGGCCGGACGCCCGGGCCACCGGCCCGCACGGGCACAGGTCGTGGACGGGCCACAGGTCCCGGACCTTGCGGACCCTCGTCCGTGGTGCGGCGCGAACATCCGGCGCCAGCATGAGGTATGACCGGGTACTCGCAGGACGCCGCGACCGCGCTCGACGCGCAGGAGTGCTGGGCGCTCGTCGCCGGCACGCGCGTCGCCCGGCTCGCGGTGAGCATGGGCGGCGCGCCCGACATCTACCCCGTGACGGTGCACGCGGCCGGCGACGTCCTGACGTTCCGCACCGTGCCGGGCACCAAGCTCGCGACGCTCGTGACGAACGACCGCGTCGCGCTCGAGTGGGACGACGTCGCGACGAAGGACGCGTGGAGCGTCGTCGTGCGGGGCACCGCGAGGCATCTGGAGACCGCGCGGGAGGTCGCCGCGGTCCAGCCACCGGACCGCGACGACGTGGTCGCGCCGCTCGTCGACGTACCGACGGAGGACTGGGTCCGCGTCGAGGCACGCGAGGTGAGCGGGCGGCGGTTCCGCCGGCCGCTCCCGTGAGCGACGGCCGGACGCGTCAGCCGGACTTGCGGCGGAACGTGCGCTGGACGGGACCGACGGTCTCGGACCCGTGCACCGTCCCCGTGTTCGTCCCGCCGTCTGCGCTGCGGTGCCGGGCGGCGTTCTTGCGGTCCAGCGCCTCGCGGAACTTCGCCTTGGCCTCCTCGCTCGGCCCTGTCGATGCTGGTCGCTGCTGGTCGGACGCCATGGCGGTCTCCTCGTGGTCGGTGGTCGGCGGCCGGCCCGGCGTCGGGCCGTCCACCGCCCGCCCAGCGTGCCGCACCCCCGGTGCCCGGCGCCAGCCCATTACCGCGCCCGCCCTGGTCGCGGGCTCAGGTAGCGTCGAGGCGTGACCTCGCCCGCGAACCCGACGCCGCCCTCCCCCGGTCTGCCCCACCGCCGCCTCGGGCGCACCGGCCTGACGCTGCCCGTCGTGTCGCTCGGGCTCTGGCAGAACTTCGGCCACGCCCACCCCGTCGCCACGCAGCGCGAGATCGTGCTGCACGCCGTGGACCGCGGCGTGACGCACCTCGACCTCGCCAACAACTACGGCCCGCCCGGCGGTGCGGCGGAGGAGACGGTCGGGCGTCTGCTCGCGCGCGAGCTGCGGCCGGTGCGCGACGAGCTCGTCGTGACGACCAAGGCCGGCTACCGCATGGGTCCGGGGCCGTACGGCGAGGGCGGGTCCCGCAAGTACCTCCTGTCCTCGCTCGACGCCTCGCTGCGGCGGCTCGGTCTCGACCACGTGGACGTCTTCTACAGCCACCGCTTCGACCCGTCGACCCCGCTCACCGAGACGATCGGGGCGCTCGCGACCGCCGTCCGGTCCGGCCGTGCCCGGTACGCGGGAATCTCCTCGTACTCGGCGCGCCGCACGCGCGAGGCGCTCCAGGTCGCGGCGGACGTGGGCGTCGACCTCGTCGTCACCCAGGTGTCGTACTCGATGCTCAACCGGTGGATCGAGGAACCGGACGCGTCCGGCGAGAGCGTGCTCGACGTCGCGGACCGGGCCGGGATGGGCGTCGTCGCCTTCTCGCCCCTCGCGCAGGGCATGCTCACCGACCGCTACCTGGACGGGACCCCCGAGGGGTCGCGCGCGGCGCGCGGCGGGCCGCTGCGCGAGGAGTTCCTCTCGCCGGAGAACCTCGACCACGTGCGCCGGCTCGACGCGCTCGCCCGCGCCCACGGGCGCTCGCTCGCCCGCACGGCGATCGCCTGGGCGGCGCGCGACCCGCGCGTCACGTCGGTGCTCGTCGGCGCGAGCTCGGTCGCACAGCTCGACGACAGCCTCGCCGCGCTCGACGGCCCGCCGCTGTCCGACGAGGAGGTCGCGGCGGTCGAGGCGATCCCGCGCGACACGGGCATCAACCTCTGGGCGTCGCGGTCCAGCGACCTCTGAGGCCTGCCTGACGGGCCGGTGCTACAGGTTCGGCGATCCCGTCCCGCCGGCGCCGGCCGCGCCCTCGCCGTCGGGCGCGGTGCTCACCGAGGCGTCCGCCGAGGTGCCCGACGCGGTCGCGCGCGCCCCCGCACGCTCTGCGCGGTCGACCCGCAGCGAGGTGATGGCGCTCTCGAAGTCCTCGAGCGAGTCGAACGCCTGGTACACGCTCGCGAACCGCAGGTAGGCGACCTCGTCGAGCTCGCGGAGCGGACCGAGGATCGCGAGCCCGATCTCGTAGGCGTCGAGCTCGGCGCTCCCGCTCGCCCGGATGGTCTCCTCCACGCGCTGCGCGAGCAGCGCGAGGTCGTCCTCGTTGACCGGACGCCCCTGGCACGCCTTGCGCACGCCGTTGACGATCTTCTCCCGCGAGAACGGCTCGGTGACACCGGAGCGCTTGACCACCGACAGGCTCGCCGTCTCGATGGTCGTGAAGCGCCGCTGGCACTGGGGGCACTGCCGACGGCGCCGGATCGACGCGCCGTCGTCGGACGTGCGCGAGTCGACGACGCGCGAGTCCGCGTGGCGGCAGAACGGGCAGTGCATGGCGGTCTCCTCGAGCAGGGGGGCGCCGCGCCGTGGGTCCGCACGGCAGGGCGCGACGAACGTATGCCGTCGCGGCGCGGCGACGCAACACGCCGCGCGGCGACGGCGCCGCGCGCGAGGAGGCGCAGCAGGACGGGGGCGGCCGTCACCGGCCGCCCCCGTCGGGACGCCCCCGTCCCCATCTCGCGCCCGACTCGCCTCGTGCGCGGCGACGTGCTCAGGAGTCGCGGTGCTCCCGCGGCCTCCTCACCTCCTGCCCGGCCCCCCAGCCCGGCGAGTGAAGTGGCACTAACTTAGGACCTCCTAAGCGCCAGCGCAACCCCTGTCACGTGACGCGCGCGCCGCGACCGCCCGTCAGCCCTCGACCGGCAGCAGCAGGCGCTGCCCCGTCTGCAGCCCCGAGGAGCCCAGGCCGTTGAGCTCGGCGATGCGCGCGACGACGTCGCGGACGTCCTCCCCCGGACCGGCGAGCCGCTGCGCGTGGCCCCACAGCGTCTCGCCCGCCGTCACGACGTGGACGCGGACCTCGACCGGCTCGCCCGGCGCGCCGGCCACCGCGTCGCCGACGCGCACCCCGAGCAGCGCCACCACGAGGGCGAGGAGCGTCACCACGACGCGGCCCCGGCGCGTCAGCCGCAGCCGCACCGGCTGTGGGCGGGACACCGCCCGCACCCCGCCGCGGACAGGCCCGGTCCACGTCGTCGTCATGCTGCTCATCCCGATCTCCATCCTCTCCCGCCGGCGCCGGAGCGCCTTCCCCGGTCGCTCCGGCACCGGCGGGCGTCTCGTCGACCCGCGCGGGTCGAACACGTGTACGTAGAACACCTGTACGAAGGTCTACCACGTCCCGCCGACACAGTCGAGGGATCGTCGAACATGTGTTTGATTCCACCGCCTCCCTCCCCTAACCTGGGACCAGGTCGCTTCGCCGGACATGTCCGTCCGGCGGGGTGCCACGGACCAAGGCACGACCAGGACGGCCGCGGGAGCGGCGGACGACCGGCGACCCGGCGCCGACGCCGGCGGGGCGACGAGGGCGGAGACGACGATGGCGGGACGAGGCAGGGACACGAGCGGTGGGCTCGCCGAGGTGCGCGAGCTGCCCGACGGCACCGCCGGCGGAGACGGCCTCACCCCGCGCCAGCGTCTGGTCCTGGAGACCATCCGCTCGTGCGTCGAGCAGCGCGGCTACCCGCCGAGCATGCGGGAGATCGGCGAGGCGGTCGGGCTCACGAGCCCCTCGTCCGTCAAGCACCAGCTCACGACGCTCGAGCGCAAGGGCTTCCTGCGCCGCGACCCCAACCGTCCCCGCGCGATCGAGGTCGTCCAGCCCGAGGACGCGCGGCGGGCCGCGCCGACCCCCGTGGTGGTCGCCGCGGACGACGCGCACCCGGCGCCGTCGTTCGTCCCGGTCGTGGGCCGCATCGCCGCCGGCGGGCCCATCCTCGCGGACCAGGTCGTCGAGGACGTCTTCCCGCTCCCGCGTCAGCTCGTGGGCGACGGGGAGCTGTTCCTCCTGAAGGTCCAGGGCGACTCGATGGTCGACGCGGCGATCTGCGACGGCGACTGGGTCGTCGTCCGTCGTCAGCCGGTCGCGGAGAACGGCGAGATCGTCGCCGCGATGATCGACGGCGAGGCGACCGTGAAGACGTTCAAGCGTGCCGACGGCCACGTCTGGCTGCTGCCGCACAACGCGGCCTACGAGCCCATCCTCGGCGACGACGCACAGGTGCTGGGCCGCGTCGTGTCGGTGCTGCGCAGCCTCTGATGCCCGGACCGCGGGTCCGGGTGGTCCGCGGTCCGGCCGTCCGCTAGAGGCCGAACCTCCGGGCGGCGGCGCGCAGCGAGTCCGCGGACGCCTGAAGCCCGGCGAGCTCGTCGGCCGCGAGAGGGACGTCGACCCGCTCGACGGCGCCGCGGCGGTCCACGAGCGTCGGGAGCGACAGGCACACGTCGTCGATGCCGTAGTCGCCGTCCAGCAGGGTCGACACGGGCAGCACGCGGTGCTCGTCGCCGAGCACGGCCTCGATGATGCGCGTCCCCGCGAGTCCCACCGCGTAGTTGGTGGCGCCCTTGCCCTCGATGATCCGGTACGCGGACTGCACCACCTCGCGCGCGATCTCGTCCCGGACGTCCTCGGTCAGCGCGGCACGCCCGGCGAGCCCCTTCCAGTCGAGCAGCGGGACGCCTCCGATGGTCGCGGCGCTCCACAGCGGGATCTCGCTGTCGCCGTGCTCGCCCGCGACGTACGCGTGGACGTTCTGGACCGCGACGCCGCACTGCTGCGCGACGAGGAAGCGCAGGCGCGAGGAGTCGAGCACGGTCCCGCTGCCGAAGAGACGCTGCGGCGGCAGGCCGGAGATCTTCAGCGCCGCGTACGTGACGATGTCGACCGGGTTGGTCACCATGACGTAGACGGCGTCCGGCGCGACCTCGACGAGGCCGGGCAGGATCGAGCGCATGAGGCCGATCGTCGTCTCCGCCAGGTCCAGGCGCGTCTGCCCGGGCTTCTGCTTCGCCCCGGCCGTCACCACGACGACGTCCGCGTCCGCGCACACGGCGACGTCGTCCGACCCCTCGACCCGCGCCATCGGCATGAACTGGATGCCGTGCTGGAGGTCCAGGACCTCGGCCTCGACCTTCGCCCGGTTCACGTCGAGCATCGCCACCGTCCGTGCGGCTCCGCGCATGAGCGCGGCGTAGGCGAGGGTCGACCCGACGGCGCCCGCCCCGACGATGGCGAGCTTCGTCGTGCGCGCCCCGGCCGCCGGGGCGCGCCCTGCGGGGTCGTGGTCCTGCGGTGCCGTGCTCGTCATCGTGCCTCCGTCTCGTCGGTCCCGGCTCAGCCTAGGGCGACGAGGCGGCGCAGCGCAGCGGCAGCGACCTCGCGGTCGGTCGTCTGCCAGAACCCGGGCATGGACCGCGTGAGGAAGGTGCCGTACCGGGCGGTGACCAGGCGCGGGTCGAGCACGGCGACCACCCCGCGGTCGGCCGTGGAGCGCACGAGGCGGCCGGCGCCCTGGGCGAGCAGGAGCGCGGCGTGCGTGGCGGAGACCTGCATGAACCCGTTGCCGCCGGCCGCCTCGACGGCGCGCGCCCGCGCGGACCGCACCGGGTCGTCCGGACGCGGGAACGGGATGCGGTCGATGAGCACGAGCTGGCACGAGGGGCCCGGCACGTCGACGCCCTGCCACAGCGACAGGGTGCCGAACAGGCACGTCGCGGGGTCGTCGGCGAACTGGCGCACGAGGGTGGGCAGCTGGTCGTCGCCCTGGCACAGCACGGGCACGTCGAGCCGCTCGCGCATGGCCTCGGCGGCCGCGACAGCGGCCCGCCGCGAGGAGAACAGGCCGAGCGTGCGGCCTCCGGCCGCCTCGACGAGCGCGGCGATCTCGTCGAGCTGGTGCTCGGTCGCGGCCTCGCGCCCGGGCGTGGGCAGGTGCTTGGCGACGTAGAGGATCCCCTGGCGCGGGTAGTCGAACGGGCTGCCCACGTCGAGCCCGCGCCACGGCGGGCTCTCGTCGCCCGACCCGCCGCCGAGCCCGAACGTCCGCGCGACGGCGTCGAACGTCCCGCCGAGCGCGAGCGTGGCGGACGTGAAGACGCCGGTGCGCTCGGCGAGCAGGTGCGTGCGGATGAGCCCGGCGACGCCGAGCGGCGCGGCGTGCAGGCGGCTCGCGCCCTCGCCGAACCGGTCCGCCGACGACCACGCGCCCTCGCCGGGACGCGAGCACCAGAGCACGTCGTGACCGGTGGGGTCGGCGGCCATCCGCTCGGCGATCTCGAACAGCTGCAGCATCGCCGACTGCGCCATCTTCAGCCCCGTGTCCGGCGTCGCGGGCTTCGTCACCCCGGTCTCCGGCTTGAGCCGGGACAGCACCTCGCGCGCCGCGTCGCGCACGGCCGCCACGGCGGAGCGGGCGCCGTCGGGCAGGCCCTCGGGGAACCGTTCGGCGGGCAGGGCGCCGACGACCGTGCCGAACGCGGCCGAGGCCGCGTCGAGGGCCTCGGTCGTCACGCCGCCGTGGCGCCGCGCGAGCCGGGCCGCGCCCTCGATCGCGGGGACCGAGAGGTCGACGGTCGCCGCGGCGGTCACCCGGTCGGCGAGCTCGTGCGCCTCGTCGACGACGAGCACGTCGTGCTCGGGCAGGACCCCGGGCGAGCCCATCGCGGCGATGCCGAGCATCGCGTGGTTCGTCACGACGACGTCGGCCTCGCGCGCCGCCGCGCGCGCCCGCTCGGGGAAGCACTCGGCGAGGAGGGGGCAGCGCTGGCCGAGGCACTCGAGCGCGGTCACCGACACCTGGCGCCACGCCTTGTCGCTCACGCCGGGCACGAGGTCGTCGCGGTCGCCGGTCGACGTCTCCTGCGCCCACTCGCGCAGGCGCAGGACCTGCTCCCCGAGGGACGCCGCGCCGTTCTCGCCGCGCGCGGGCGGGTGGTCCGCGGCGCCGGCCGACTCCCCGGGCAGGTCGAAGAGCGTCGGCTCGTCGGAGGGGTAGCCGCCCGCGATCTTGTGCAGGCACAGGTAGTTGTGCCAGCCCTTGAGCAGCGCGATGGTCGCCGGCCGGGGCAGCTCGTCCCCCACGGCGTCCGCGACGAGGGGCAGGTCGCGCGTGATCACCTGGCGCTGCAGCGCGAGGGTCGCGGTCGACACGACGACGCGCTCGTCCGTCGCGACGGCGTGCCGGACGGCGGGCACGAGGTACCCGAGCGACTTCCCGGTGCCGGTGCCCGCCTGGACGACGAGGTGCTCGCCGCTGCCGATCGAGCCGGCCACGGCGCGCGCCATCGCGTGCTGCCCGTCGCGGCGCGCGCCGCCGAGCCGCCCGACCGCGAGGTCGAGCAGCGTGTCGACGTCCGGCACGCCGGCCGACGTCGCCGCGTCGCGGGACGGCGCCGTCCCCGCCTCCACCGTGTCGTCGGCGGGACGGGGCGCGGCGGGCGAGACGGGGGGCACCCGTCCGAGTCTACGGTCGCCCTCCCACGCGGTTGCGGCGCTCCGCCGCCCTGTGGAGGACACGACGACGGCCCTGCCGGGCCGCTCAGGCGCGAGCGGCCCCGGCGAGCTCGGCCGCGAGCGCCTCGGCGACGCGGCCGCGCAGGAGCGTGCCCTCGGCCGTGTGCTCCTCGTGGTCGATCTCGCCCTCGGTGTGGACGCGGTGCACGAGGTCGCCGCGGCTGTAGGGCACGACGACGTCGATCGTGACGTCCGGGCGCGGCAGCTCGCGCGCGATGAGGTCGCGCAGCTCCTCGACGCCCTGGCCCGTGTGCGCGGAGACGACGACCGTGCGCCGCTCGCGGCGCCGGATCCTGTCGACCACCTCGGGGTCCGCGACGTCCGCCTTGTTGAGCACGACGACCTCCGGCACGTCCTCGACGCCCGGGATGTCGGCGAGCACGTGCCGTACCGCGGCGATCTGCCCCTCCGGGTCCGGGTGGGACACGTCGACGACGTGCAGGAGCAGGTCGGCGTCCCCGACCTCCTCGAGCGTCGAGCGGAACGCCTCGACGAGCTGGTGGGGCAGGGCACGCACGAAGCCGACGGTGTCGGCCAGCGTGTACACGCGCCCGTCCTCGGTGCGGGTGCGCCGCACGGTCGGGTCGAGGGTCGCGAACAGGGCGTTCTCGACGAGCACGCCGGCACCCGTGATCGCGTTGAGCAGGCTCGACTTGCCCGCGTTGGTGTAGCCCGCGATCGCGACCGACGGGACGGCGTGCCGCTTGCGCGACGAGCGCTTGGTCTCGCGGCCCGGGGCCATCGCGGCGATCTCGCGGCGCAGCTTGGCCATGCGGCTGCGGATGCGCCGGCGGTCGAGCTCGATCTTCGTCTCACCGGGACCGCGCGAGCCCATGCCGGCGCCGGCGCCGCCGACCTGGCCACCGGCCTGGCGGGACATCGACTCGCCCCAGCCGCGCAGGCGCGGCAGGAGGTACTCGAGCTGGGCGAGCTCGACCTGGGCCTTGCCCTCCCGGGACTTGGCGTGCTGGGCGAAGATGTCGAGGATCAGCGCGGTCCGGTCGACGACCTTGACCTTGACGATGTCCTCGAGCGCGCGGCGCTGGGAGGGTGCGAGCTCGCCGTCGACGACGACCGTGTCCGCGCCGCTCGACGCGACGACGTCGGCGAGCTCCTCGGCCTTGCCGGAGCCGAGGTACGTGCCGGGGTCGGGCTTGGCGCGCTTCTGGATCACGCCGTCGAGCACCTGGGAGCCTGCCGTCTCGGCGAGCGCGGCGAGCTCGCGCAGGGAGATCTCCGCCTCCTGCGCGGTCCGCGCGGCGCCGTCCTCGCGGGGGTCGGTGCCCGGGCTCCACAGCCCGACGAGCACGACCTTCTCGAGGCGCAGCTGCCGGTACTCGACCTCCGTGACGTCCTGGAGCTCGGTCGACAGGCCCGCGACGCGGCGCAGCGCGCTGCGCTCGGCGAGGTCGAGCTGGTCTCCGTCGTGGTCCGCGTGGACCGTGCCGCCCTCCGCGCGCGCCGTACCCGCCCGTGCGAGCACCCGCGCCACGACGTCGCTCGCGATGTCCCGCGACGCGTCGGCCGGCTCCTGGTGAGCCGCCGTGGGGTTCGCCGGGGTCTGGGTCATGTGCCGCCTTCCGTCGGTTCCGGGCGCTTCCTGCGCCCACGTGGTCCAACAAGCGTGGCACGCGTTTTCGTCCCGGAGCCAGCGCTTTCCGTAGGATCACGCCTCGTGAGCGACGAGCAGGACCACTACTTCACCGCGCGCCCCGCCTCCGCGGCGGAGCGCCGCACGCTCGCGGTGCGCCTCGCGGGCCGCGACGTCGAGGTCGAGGTGGCGTCCGGCGTCTTCTCCCCCGGGCGTCTCGACCTGGGCACGCAGGTGCTGCTGCGCACGGTGCCGCCGCTCGACGAGGCCCTCGCCGCGGCGGGGAGGACCGACGCCCACGTGCTCGACCTCGGCTGCGGCTGGGGCCCGGTCGCGCTCACGATGGCGCTCGAGGCGCCCGGGGCGACGGTCTGGGCGGTCGACGTCAACGAGCGCGCCCTGGACCTGGTGCGCCGCAACGCCGAGCGCCTGGGCCTGGACGGTGTCCGTGCCGTGACGCCGGACGAGGTCCCGGACGACGTCGCGCTCGCCGCGCTGTGGTCGAACCCGCCGATCCGCGTGGGCAAGGACGTGCTGCACGCGATGCTCCTGCGCTGGCTGCCGCGGCTCGCGCCCGGCGCGAGCGCGCACCTCGTGGTGCAGCGCAACCTCGGCGCCGACTCGCTGCAGCGCTGGCTCGTCGAGCACCTTGCCGGCCCCGTGCCCGGCGTGCGCGTCGAGCGCGCGGCGAGCGCCAAGGGGTTCCGGGTGCTCGAGGTCGTGGTGCCGGGCGCCTGAGACCGCGGGTGCCGGGCGCCTGAGACCGCGCGAGAGCCGGGTCGGCTCAGCGCACGGCTGCGGGTGCCCCGTCGGGGTCCGTCGCGGGGGCGTCGTCGGCGGCACCGCTCGTCGGCCCGCTCCCCGGGACGAGCGCCGCGAGGTCGATCTCGCCCGAGTGGACGAGCTCGGCCGGGCCGGCCAGCTCGACGCGGTCCCCGGCCAGCGCCCGCACGCGCACCGTGCCGCCCGGGACGTCGACGAGCCACGTGTCCGGGGCGTCCGCGCCGCCCCACACGCGCACCGCGAGCGCCGCCGCGCACGCGCCCGTGCCGCACGACGGCGTCTCCCCCACCCCGCGCTCGTGCACGCGCATCCGCACGCGCCCCACGACGGTGCCGTCCTCCGCGACCGTCTCCCCGAGCGGGACGACGAGCTCGACGTTGGTGCCGTGCGGGGGCACGGGCTCGACGACGGGCGCGGCCGTGAGGTCGGCGTCGTCGAGGAGGGCGTCGCGGGCGAGCGCGAGCACGGTGTGGGGGTTGCCGAGGTCGACGCTCAGCGCCGGGCGCGGCACCTCCCAGCCGTGCACGACGACGGTGGCGTCGTACCCGTCGCGCAGCGCGTCGCGGCCACCGGGCAGGAACCACGGGCCCATGTCGACGGCGTACCAGCCGTCGTCCTCCTTGCGCACGCGCTTGACGCCCGCACGCGTGCCGACCGGCACCTCGGTGCCGCCGGCGAAGCTCACGAGGCCGAGGCGCTCGGCGAACGCCGCGAAGACGCGCACCCCGTTGCCGCACATCTCCGCGACCGAGCCGTCGGCGTTGCGGTAGTCCATGAACCAGATGGCGTGCGGGTCCTCGGCGAGCACCTCGCGCGACTCGGGCACGAGCGCCGTCGGGACGAGGCGGATCACGCCGTCGGCCCCGACGCCGCCGCGCCGGTCCGCGAGCGCCCGCACGAGCTCCGGGGTGAGGTCGAGCTCGCCCGTCGTGTCCGCGAGGAGCACGAAGTCGTTGCGGGTCCCGTGCCCCTTGGTGAAGCGGGTGCGCGTCATGAGCCAAGACTACGGCGGACGGGGGCGCCGGCGTCCGACGCGTCCGGGCCGCCGGGCAGCGGCTCGCCCGCGTCCGCGGCCGCGACGAGCGCGAGCGCGTCCTCGACGAGCGTCGGCGACCGCGCGTCCAGCCAGCGCACGCGCGGGTCGCGGCCGAACCAGCCCATCTGCTTGCGCGCGAGGCGGCGCGTGTTGGCGGCGACGGCCTCGCGGGCGGCCTCCTCGCTCGTCTCCCCGCGCAGGTGCGCGAGCACCTCGGCGTACCCGACGGCGCGGCGGGCGGTGCGTCCCATGCCGGCGGCGTCGAGGCGGCGCACCTCGTCGACGAGGCCCTCGTCCCACATCCGCGCGACCCGGCCGCCGACCCGCGCGTCGAGCACGGCGCGGTCGCAGTCGAGGCCGATCTGCACGGTCGGACGCACGTACTCCTGGCGCGGCAGGTTCGCGGTGAACGGCTCGCCCGTCAGCTCGATCACCTCGAGCGCCCGCACGACCCGGCGCGTGTTGGCCGGGCCGATGCTCGCGGCGGCCGCGGGGTCGAGGCGCGCGAGCTCGTCGTGCAGCGCGCGCGTGCCCTCGCGCTCGGCCCGGTCCTCGAGCGCGGCGCGCACGGCGGGGTCCGTGCCCGGGAAGCGCATGTCGTCCAGCAGCGCGCGCACGTACAGGCCGGATCCCCCGACGACGACGGCGCGGCGCCCGCGGGCGGCGACGTCGTCGAGCACCGACCGCGCCACCTCCTGGTACCGCGCGACGGAGGCGTCCTCCGCCGGGTCGAGCACGTCGAGGAGGTGGTGGGGCACGCCGCGGCGCTCCGCCACGGGGACCTTCGCGGTGCCGACGTCCATCCCGCGGTAGAGCTGGTAGGCGTCCGCGTTGACGATCTCGGCGGGCGCGTCCGGGGTCTCGAGCCGCTGCGCGAGGTCGAGCCCGAGGTCGGACTTGCCCGTGGCGGTGGGGCCGACGACGGCGACGACGACGGGCGACCCCGTCCCGTCCGCGCGGTCGTCCGCACGGTCCTGCTCTCGGTTCACCCGCAGAACGGTACCGGGGCGGGGACGGGCGGTGCGGGCGGTGCGGGTGGGGTTGCGTAGTCTGTCCGAGGCGTCCGGGCAGACCGGCCGGGACGGCCGACACGTACCCGACCCGAGAGAGACGAGGACAGCAGCACCATGGGCTTCTTCACCAAGCCGGACGCCGCCCCCACCAGCCACAACGCCCCCGTGACGCGCGAGCGCATCGAGGCGCTCCTGACGAGCCGGGACTGGCGCTACTTCGTCGACTCGGACGGCGACGTCGGGGGCAACTGGGACGGCAAGGTGTTCTACTTCTTCCTCATCGGCGAGAAGAAGGAGATCCTCCAGGTGCGCGGTCGCTGGCACCGTACGCTGCCCGCCGCCGCGGAGGCGCAGGTCGCGCTCGTGGCGAACGAGTTCAACCGCGACAGGATCTGGCCCAAGGTGTACGGCCGCGTCGAGGACGACCGGGTCGCGGTCTACACGGAGGTGGCGACGGACCTCGAGTTCGGCGTGGCGGACGACCAGCTCGGCCAGCTCGTCGAGTGCGGCCTCTTCACGGCCCTGCAGTTCTTCGACGTGCTCGAGGAGCGCTTCCCGGACACGGCGACGGAGACGGTGGCCGCGGACGCCGACGCGCGGTGAGCACCGGCCGCGCGGCCGGCGGGGCCTTCCAGGTCGACCTGCGCGGCGTCGTCGACCTCCTCGCCCGGCACCTGTACTCCAGCCCGCGCGTGTACCTGCGCGAGCTCCTGCAGAACGGCGTCGACGCGATCACGGCCCGCGCGGCGATCGCGCCCGAGGAAGACCCCGACCGTCCGGCGCGGGGCACGATCCTGCTGCGCCCGCTGCCGGGTGGCGGGCTCGAGGTCCACGACGACGGGGTGGGCCTGACGCACGACGAGGCGCGCGAGCTCCTCGCGACGATCGGCCGCTCGTCCAAGCGCGACGTCGAGCTCGGCGCCGGGCGTGAGGAGTTCCTCGGGCAGTTCGGCATCGGGCTGCTCTCGGCCTTCCTCGTCGCGGACGAGATCGAGCTGGTCTCGCGCTCGGCCCGGAGCGCCCCGGACGGCTCGCGCCCGGAGCCGGTGCGCTGGCGCGGGCGCGCCGACGGGAGCTACGACCTCGTCCGGCTCGACCCGGACGACCCCGCCGCGCCCGCGGCACCGGGCAGCGTGGTGCGCCTGCTGCCCCGCCGGGACGCCGAGCACTGGCTCGCCGCCGACACGGTGACCGCGCTCGCGCTCGACGTCGGGTCGCTCCTGCCCGTGGACGTGCTCGTCGAGACCCGTCTCGACGAGCACGTCCCGGGGGCGGGCGCTCCCGTGCGGCGCCGCCTGTCGGGCGGGGAGCTGCCGTGGCACGAGGCCCACCCGACGCCCGCCGCGCGCGACGCCGCCCTCGACGCCTATGCGGAGCGTGCCCTCGGCTTCACGCCGCTCGCCCGGATCGACCTCGAGGTGCCGCTCACCGGGCTCTCCGGCGTCGCCTACGTGCTGCCCGCCGCGGTCCCGCCGACCGCGTCGGCACGGCACCGTGTCTACCTCAAGCGCATGCTCCTGGGCGGCGCGGTCGACGACCTGCTCCCGCCGTGGGCCTTCTTCGTGCGGTGCGTCGTCGACGCGTCCGCGCTGCGCCCGACGGCGTCGCGCGAGGGGCTGTACGAGGACGAGGTCCTCCTCGCGACCCGCGACGCGCTCGGGGCGCAGGTGCGGCGCTGGACCCTCGACACCCTCGCCGAGGACTCCCCCGTCGCGCGCCGGTTCCTCGCGACCCACCACCTCGCCGTCCGCGCGCTCGCGCTGCAGGACGACGAGATGCTCGACGTCGCGGCACGCGTCCTGCCGTTCGAGACGACCGCGGGCACGACCACGCTCGCCGAGCTCGCCGCCGCGCACCCCGTCGGCCGGCTCGTCTACGCGACGAGCGTCGAGGAGTACCGCCGCATCGCCCCCGTGGCCGCGGCGCAGGGGCTTCCCGTGGTGAACGGCGGCTACGTGTACGACGCCGACCTCCTCGCGCGCGTCGCGCGACGGTTCCCGCGGTGGCGCCTCGCCCCGGTCACGTCGGACGACGTCGCGCACGTGCTGGCCGAGGTCGAGCCGCTGCGCGAGCTCGAGGTCGCCGACGCGCTCGCGTCGCTCGGCACCGCGCTCGCCGACCAGGACTGCGACGTCTCCCTGCGCCGGTTCGCGCCGGAGGCCCTGCCCGCGATGCTGCTGCACGACCGCGAGGGCGACCACGCCCGGGCGGCCGCCCGGACCGCCGCGGAGGTCGACGACCTGTGGGGCGGCGTCCTCGCCGGGCTCACCGGCCCGGCGCGCGCCCGGCAGCTCGTCCTCAACGACGACAACGGCACGGTCCGCGCGCTGCTCGCGTCGCCGGACGTCGCGGTGCGCGGCGCGGGGGTGCGCTCGCTCTACGTCACGGCGCTCCTCGCGTCGGGCCGCACCCTGCAGGCGTCGGAGGCCGCCGTGATGAACGACGCGCTCACGCTCCTGCTCGGACGCGCGCTCGCCCCCGGCGACGCACCACGCCCGATGCCGGACCGACCGCTCGACCGCCCGCTCGACCGCCCGCACGGCCGGACTTCCGACGGCCTGCCCGACCCCGCCGACGACGAGGAGCCCTGATGACCCGGTCCGTGGACCAGGTGAACGCCGCCGTCCACCAGATCCGCTCGATGCCGTACGGGATCGCGCGCTCGGCCGCGGCCGCGGCCGAGGTGGACCGCGTGGTCGCCGAGGGCCCCGACGCGGCACGGGCCTACGCGCTCTTCGCCCTCGTCGAGTCGTCCGTCTGGGGCGGCGAGGTGGCGAAGGCGTACCTGCCGTTCACGCAGCTGCTGCGGTGGTGGGACGAGCACCCCGAGCACTTCGACGACGAGGACGCGCACTCGCTGTTCTGGTCGTTCAAGTGGATGGTCGGTCACCTCATGGAGTTCCCGACCGTCCCGGCGGAGCAGATCGAGCGCACGCTCGACGACATGGCACGTCGCTACGCGCTGGCGGGCAACGGGACGAACGCAGTCGCGCTCGAGCGCTTCTCGTGGGCGCGCGAGCGGGGCGCGGCCGACGTCGAGGAGGCCTACCAGGCGTGGGTCACCACGCCGCGCGACGAGTACTCCCAGTGCGAGGCGTGCGAGCCCGGCGACCGCGCCGCGTACCTGTTCGACACGGAACGCTACGAGGAGGGCATCCGGCTGCTCGAGCAGGTCCTCGCCGGCTCGCCGCAGTGCGCGACGGAGCCCGGGGACATGCTCTCGCGCCTCCAGCTCGCCTACCTCGAGGTGGGCGACGCGGAGGCGGCCGCCCGCACCCACCGGCGCGGCCTGCGCCACCTCGACAACGGCGTGACGATGGACGGCCCCCAGGGCCGGCACATCGAGTTCCTCGCCCGGACCGGCAACGCCGACCGCGCGCTGCGTCGCCTCGTCGAGCAGCAGCGGCTCCTCGTCGAGTCGGACTCGCCGGGCGAGCGCCTCGGCTTCCTCACGAGCGTCGGCGTCGCCACGGGCGTGCTGCGCGCCGAGCGGGGCGACGAGCCGCTCGCCCTGCGCGAGGTCCCGGCCCGGACCGTGGCCGAGCTCGACACCTGGGTGCGGGGCGAGGCGGCCGCGCTCGCGCGCGCGTTCGACGAGCGCAACGGCACGACGGCCGCGAGCGACCGCCTCCTGCGCGCGTGGCGGCGTGCGG
>NZ_LWGL01000067.1 GCF_001722485.1 Cellulosimicrobium cellulans
CTCGCCGGCGGGCGGGTGCTGCGCGTCGCGGGCCGCGTCTGCATGGACCAGGTCGTGCTCGACCTCGGGCCGGGCGCGACCGAGCGGGCGGGCGACGTCGTGACGCTCTTCGGCGCCGGGGCCGGCCTGCAGCACGGCGGCGCGCCGACGGCGGAGGACTGGGCCCAGGCCGCCGGCACCATCAGCTACGAGATCACGACGCGGCTCGGCGCCCGCGTGCCGCGCGAGCACGTGCGGCGCGACGTGCTCGACGACGCCGCGCGCGCCCTCGTGGAGCGCGCCGTCGGTCCGGGGACGACCGCGGCGCACGGGACGGGCCGGGCGCACGAGACCACCCGGCAGCACGAGAGGACGGCACCGTGAGCGGAACGACGAGCACCCCGGGCGACGACTGGCCGGCGGGCCGGGCGCAGAACCGGGCGGAGGGCCGGGCGCAGGACCGGGCGGCAGCAGACGCCACGGTCGACCTCATCCTGGTCGACGCCGAGGCGACCCGCGCGTTCGGGCGCGCCCTCGCCGGCGTGCTGCGGGCGGGCGACCTCGTCGTGCTCACGGGCGACCTCGGCGCGGGCAAGACGACGCTCACGCAGGGCATCGGCGCGGGCCTCGGCGTGCGGGGGCAGGTCGCGTCGCCCACGTTCATCGTCGCCCGCGAGCACCCCTCCCTGGTGGACGGGCCCGCGCTCGTGCACGTCGACGCCTACCGCCTCGGCTCGCTCGAGGAGGTCGACGCGCTCGACCTCGACTCGAGCCTCGACGAGTCGGTCACGGTCGTCGAGTGGGGCAGCGGCCTCGTCGAGTCCCTCGCCGTGGACCGTCTCGAGGTCGTCCTCGAGCGCCCGCGCGGTGCGGACGCCGCCGGCACCGGCGCGGAGGAGACCGACGACGCGCCCGAGGCGGGCGCGCGCCGCGTGACCGTGCGCGCCGTCGGCGACCGCTGGGCCGGGCTCGACGTCGCGGCGCTCGTCCGCGACGTCGGCGCCCCCGGGGCCGCCGTCCCGCCCGCCGCGCAGCCGTAGGCTGGAGCCGTGCCTGTTCTCGCCCTCGACACGTCCGCGTCCGTGACCGTCGCCGTGGTCGGCGACGACGGCGCGCGCCTCGCCCGCCGCGACGCTCCCGAGCGTCGCCGCCACGCCGAGGCGCTCGCGCCCCTCGTCGACGAGGCGCTCGCCGAGGCCGGTGTCGACCGCACCGACCTCGTCGCGGTCGCCGTCGGCACCGGGCCGGCGCCGTTCACCGGCCTGCGCGTCGGCCTCGTCACCGCGCGTGCCATCGGTTTCGCGCTCGGCGTGCCCGTCCTCGGCGTCCCGAGCCTCGACGCGGTCGCCGCGCAGGCCGTCAGCGACCTCGGGCTCGCGACCGACGACGAGGTGCTCGTCGCGACGGACGCGCGCCGCCGCGAGGTGTACTGGGCGCGCTACCGCGTCGTCGCCCACGAGGGCCCGCACGCCGTCCCCGTCCTCACGACGGTCGCCGGTCCGGACGTCGGCCCCGCGGCCGCGGTCGCCGAGCACGCCGCGGGGGCCGTCACCGTCGGTGAGGGCGCCGCGCTGTACGCGGACGTGCTCGACGCCGCGGAGGACGCCCCGCTCGTTCCTGACGCCGCGGTCCTCGCGCGGCTCGCCGTCGCGCGGCGCGACGCGGGCGAGGACCAGCCCACCGAGCCGCTGTACCTGCGCCGCCCCGACGTGCAGGAGGCGGCCGCCCGCAAGCGGGTCAGCGACACGCCCGCCGGCACGACCCGGTGAGCGCAGGCGACGAGGTCCGGCTGCGGCCGCTGCGCGCCGCGGACCTCGACCGCATCGTCGCGCTCGAGCGCACGCTGTTCGGGCGCGGGGCGTGGACGTACGGGATGCTCGCCGACGAGCTCGCGGGGCAGGGGCGCTGGTACGTCGTCGCCGAGCCGGCGCGGCACCTCGCCGTGGGCCCGCCGCCCGTCGTCGGGTACGCCGGGTTGTGGTTCGACGGCGACGTGACCCAGGTCATGACCATCGGCGTCGACCCGGCCTACCAGCAGCAGAAGGTGGGCTCGACGCTGCTCGAGGCGCTCGTCGACCGGTCCCGGCAGCTGGGCGCGAGCGCCGTGCTGCTCGAGGTTCGCGTCGACAACGAGCCCGCGCTCGCGCTCTACGCCAAGCACGGCTTCGAGCAGATCGGCCTGCGCAAGCGCTACTACCAGCCCGAGGACGTCGACGCGTACACGATGCGGCTCGTCCTCGCGCCGCTGCGCGACGACGACCCCGACTACGGCACCGCCCCGGACGCCGGGAGCGTCGTCGCATGACCGGCGCGCGCGACCGGGTCCTCGTCGACGCACCGACGCTCGCCGGGCTGCTGGGCCTTCGTGCCGACGGCGCCGGTGCCGCGGGTGGTGGCGCCGACCGGCCCGCGGTCCTCGACGTGCGCTGGGCGCTCGGCGTCACCGACGGGCGCGAGCGTCACGCCGCCGGCCACGTGCCGGGTGCGGTGTACGTGGACCTCGAGACGGAGCTCGCCGCGCCGCCGTCCGCCGCGGACGGGCGCCACCCGCTCCCGGACCCCGACCGGTTCCAGGCCGCCGCCCGGGGCTGGGGCGTCCGGGGCGACCGGGCGGTCGTCGTGTACGACGCCGTCGGCGGGACGTCCGCCGCGCGGGCCTGGTGGCTCCTGCGCTGGGCCGGGCACCGCGACGTGCGCATCCTCGACGGCGGGCTCGCCGCCTGGGAGCGCGCCGGGCTGCCGCTCGAGCAGGGTGACGTGCGCGCGGAGCCGGGGGACGTCGTCGTCACGCCCGGCGGGATGCCGGTGATCGACGCCGACGACACGGCCCGCCTCGCGACGTCGGGCGACGGCGTGCTCCTCGACGCGCGCGCGGGCGAGCGGTACCGCGGCGAGGTCGAGCCCGTCGACCCGCGCGCCGGGCACGTGCCCGGCGCCGTGAGCGCACCCACCACGGAGAACCTCGCGGACGACGGGACGTTCCTCGAGGACGACGCCCTGCGGGCACGCTTCGCCGACCTCGGCGTGGCGGCCGCCGGAGCGGGCGCGGGTCCGCGCGGCGGGGACGGTCCGGGAACGCCGACGCCCACCGCCGCGGGGGCGACGGTGGGCGTCTACTGCGGGTCGGGCGTCACGGCCGCGCACGAGGTCGCGGCGCTCGCGACGCTCGGCGTCGAGGCGGCGCTGTACCCGGGCTCCTGGTCGCAGTGGTCGAACGACCCCGCCCGGCCGGTCGCGACCGGGGCGGCGCCGCGCGGCTGAGCGGGCGCGCGGCGCCGTCGGACCGGCGTCAGACCGTCGTGATCGCCTGCTCGGGCGCGAGCCGCGGCGCGCGGGGGTAGGAGGTCCCCGCGCCCTGGGCGACGCCGACGTTGACGACGAGCAGCGAGCGCCAGCCGTTCTCGGCGAAGAACTCGGCGTCGATCCCGTCGCGGTCCATGCCGTTCATCGGGCCCGTCGCGAGCCCGGCGGCGCGCAGGCCCACGACGAGGTAGCCGGCCTGCAGGAGCGCGTTGGTGCGCGCCATCTCGTCGCGCACGTCCGGTGCACCGGCAAGGTTCTCGCGCATCCCCGGCACGTGGGGGAAGAGGGTGTCCATGTGCTCGTGGAACGCCGGGTCGTAGGCGACGACGAGCGAGAGCGGCGCGCTCGCGACGCGCTCCTTGTTGCCGTCGGCCATGTGCGCGGCGAGGCGCTCGCGGGCCTCGGGGGAGCGGACGGCGAGCACGCGCAGCGGCAGCGTGTTCATCGCGGTCGGGCCCCACTTCACGAGGTCGTAGACCGCGGCGAGCTGCTCGTCGGTCACCTCGGCGTCGGTGAAGTCGCGCGTCGTGCGTGCCTCGCGGAACAGGAGGTCGGCCGTGGCGTCGTCGACCCGCAGGGCGGGGGCGAGGGTGTCGATGCTCATGCCGCGGGCAACAGTCAAACATTCAACCGTCTTCCCCGCAGACGATGTGACATCGGCGACACGGGGTGCTCGTGGGCCCCGACTACCCTGGAGCCATGGCTTCCTCTGTGGTCGCGGGCGGCGGCGAACCGCTCGTGCTCGGCATCGAGACGTCCTGCGACGAGACCGGCGTGGCGCTCGTCCGCGGGCGCGAGCTGCTCGTCGACACGGTCGCGAGCTCGATGGACGAGCACGCCCGGTACGGCGGCATCATCCCCGAGGTCGCGTCGCGCGCCCACCTCGAGGCGATGATCCCCACGATCGAGCGGTCGCTCGGCACGGCCGACGTCGACCTGTCGGAGGTCGACGCGATCGCCGTGACCGCCGGCCCCGGCCTCGTCGGCCCGCTGACCATCGGCGCGTCCGCCGCCAAGGCCCTCGCGCTCGCGCTCGGCAAGCCGCTCTACGGCGTCAACCACGTCATCGGCCACGCCGCCGTGGACGAGCTCGTGCACGGCGCGTTCCCGGAGCGCGTCATGGCGCTCGTCGTGTCCGGCGGGCACAGCTCGCTCCTGCTCGTGGACGACGTCGCGACGTCCGTCACCGAGCTGGGCTCGACGCTCGACGACGCGGCGGGGGAGGCGTTCGACAAGGTCGGCCGCCTGCTCGGCCTCCCGTACCCCGGCGGCCCGCACATCGACCGCCTCGCGCGCGAGGGCGACCCGACGGCGATCCGCTTCCCGCGCGGCCTCACCGCGCGCAAGGACCAGGAGAAGCATGCGTACGACTTCTCCTTCTCGGGCCTGAAGACGGCGGTCGCGCGCTGGGTCGAGGCGAAGCAGGACGCCGGGGAGGAGATCCCCGTGCACGACGTCGCTGCCTCCTTCGCGGAGTCCGTCGCCGACGTGCTCACGGCCAAGACGATCGCGGCGTGCGAGCGCCACGGCGTCGACACCCTCGTGATCGGCGGCGGCTTCTCCGCCAACTCCCAGCTGCGCGACATGGCGGCGAAGCGCTGCGCCGAGGCAGGCATCGAGCTGCGCATCCCGCCCATCCGCTACTGCACGGACAACGGCGCGATGATCGCGGCGCTGGGCTCCGCCGTCGTCCGGGCGGGCGTCGCACCCTCGTCGCTCGACATCGGCGTCGACTCGTCCATGCCCCTGACGACCGTCACCGTCTGACTGATGCGGACGGCATCGTCTTGAAGCGGCGCAGGCCTGCCTTACTGCGAGCGTGTGGTGCGGACGAGGGGGCGCGGGTCGTGGCGGGCCTGGCGGGAGGCCGCGAGGCACGAGCGGCCGGATGGTAGACCCGCGCCCCCTCGTCCGGGCCACGCGCGACCGACACGCATGAGGACCGCTCAGAGGGGACGGCCCGCCCGCATCTCCGCGACGAGCGACCGCACGACCGCGTCGAGCTCGCCCCCGTGGCGACGGGCGACGGCGCGCTGTCGCTGGTACGACGCGCCGCGCCGCAGGATGGTGCGGACCCCGTCGAGCTCGTCGAGGCAGCCGAGGCGCGCCGCGACCGGCTCGAGCTCGACGAGCAGGCGGCCGACGGCGTCGGTGACGAGCTCCTCGTTCCCGGCGCGGTCGACGATGACGATCGCGTCCATGCCGTAGCGCGCCGAGCGCCACTTGTTCTCCTGCGCGAACCACGGCGGGAGCGTCGGGAGCTCGCGGCCCTCGTCGAGCATCGTCGAGAAGTGCTCGACGAGGCAGTGCGTGAGCGCCGCGAGCGCGAGGAGCTCGGTGAGGTTGGTCGTGCCGTCGCAGATGCGCGTTTCGAGCGTCCCGAAGCGCGGCGCGGGCCGCAGGTCCCAGCGCACCTCGGTGAAGTCGTCGATGACGCCGGTGTGCAGCATGTCGGCGACGTAGCCCTCGAGCTCGGACCACCGCTCGAACTGGAAGGGCAGCCCTGCGGTGGGCAGCTGCTGGAACATCAGGGCGCGGTTGGACGCGTACCCGGTGTCCTTGCCGCCCCAGAAGGGCGAGCTCGCGGACAGCGACTGCAGGTGCGCGAAGCACGTGAGCATCGCCCGCTGGATCGGCAGGACCTTGTCGCGGTCCTCGATGCCGACGTGCACGTGCACGCCGTAGATGAGCATCTGCCGCCCCCACCACTGGGTACGGTCGATGAGGGTCGTGTACCGCTCCTTGTCCGTGACCTTCTGCTGGGCCCAGCGCGCGAAGGGGTGCGTCCCGGCGCACATGAGCTCGACGCGCAGCGGGTCGGTGACGGCGCGGATCTCCTCGATCGAGCGCTCGAGGTCGCGGCCGGCCTCGCGCACGGTGCGGCGCACGTCGCTGACCACCTCGACGGTGTTGAGCAGGAGCTCCTGCTTGATCGACGGGTGCTCGCCCCCGCCCGCGGGCCGCACGGCGTCGAGCACGGTCCGCGCGACCTGCCGCAGGTCGCCCGAGTCGGCGTCGACGAGCGCCAGCTCCCACTCCAGCCCGACGCTCGACCGCTCCGACCGGGCGAAGGGGATGGCCGGCGCGCTCGGCCGGCCCCCGAGCCCGGTGCCCGTCGCGCTCACCCGCGGGCGCCCGGGCCGTCGACGCCCGGCGCGGACGGCGTCCGGTCGAGAGGTTCCACGACGAGGGCGCGCTGGCGGCCCCCGACGCGCGTGAGCACGAGGGTCGCCTCGGCGTCGCCGGAGAGCGCGAGCTGCTTGCGCAGCAGCTCGGGCGTGACGGCGGTGCCGCGCTTCTTGATCGTCACGCGGCCGACGCCGCGCTCGCGCAGGTGGGCGCGCAGGCGCTTGAGCCCGAACGGGAGGTCGTCGAGCACCCGGTAGCCGTGCGCGATGCCCGCGGCGAGGCCGTTGTCGTGGGCGGGCACGGGGGAGTCCGTCGTGACGTACGCGATGGTGCGGTCGAGCAGCCGGCCGCGGAGCTCGGCCGCGGCGTGGCCCACGAGACCGGCACGGATGACGGCCCCGTCGGGCTCGTAGAGGTAGCGCCCGACGGCGCCCACGTCGGGGACGACGTCGTCGTCGTCCGGGCGGTGGGCGAGCCGCCGGGTAACGGTGCGCGCCGTCCCGTCGGCGTCCGTGGTCGTGGTGAGCACGAGCGCGGCGCGGCCCGGGCCCGCGGGGGCGAGCGGGCCGAACCACAGGCCGGCCTCGACGACGTCGCCGTCGACCGACACCCACTCGGTCTCGGCGTCGGCCGGGAGGCCCTCGTGCGCGATACCGGGGCCGACCTTGATCCCGACGGCGGGCACGCGCTCCCGCAGTGCCCACACGTCGTCGAGCGGCGGCGCGTAGGCACGCGGGTCGAACACGCGCGAGCCGGACCGGGTGCGGCGGGCCGGGTCGGCGTAGACGCCGTCGACGCCCTCGGCCGCGAGGTCGAGAGCGAGCCCGTCGCCGTGCCGGACCTCGGCCTCCGGGAAGTGGCGCAGGTTGACCGTCGCGACGGCCGCGGTGAGCTCGTCCACGTCGGTGGCGAGGACGCGCAGCCCCGTGCCCGCGAACGCGAGCGAGTCGGCGCCGATGCCGCAGGTGAGGTCGGCCAGCTTCGTGACGCCCGCGTCGAGGTAGCGCTGCGCGTGCAGACCGGCGACCACGAGGCGCGTCGACTGCTCGAGGCCGGCCTGGGTGAACAGCATGCCGTCGGCGAAGTCGCCGAACTTGGCGTGCGCCGCCGCACGCAGGCGCGACTGCGTGAGCGCCGCGGCGGCGAGCTCGGAGTCGACGCCCTTGGCCCGCAGGCCCGCCGCGAGCACGAGGGCCTGGCGCTCCTCGTAGGGCGGCAGCGCGCCGAGCAGGGCCCAGCCCTCGGGACTGAGGAGCTTCGAGAGGGCGGTGGCGTCCATGCCGTCGATCCTTCCACGGGACGCGGCGACGACGCGCGGGGGCCGGCGGCGAGGCCGGGGACGCCCTGCTGACGTCCTCACGACGTTGGCACTCGCCTTGACCGAGTGCTAACCGGGTCATACATTGGGCAGCGGTCACCCTGGTCCTCGGGCCGGGTGGCTCGTGAGCGTCCTTGCCGGCCGGCACCCGCGACGACGGCCGACGGCGCTCGACCCATCCGTTGCAGTTCTCACCGCGAAAGGGGAGGTCCGACGTGTCGGTCCCCATCAAGCCGCTCGAGGACCGGATCGTCGTGAAGGCCCTCGAGGCCGAGACCACGACCGCATCCGGCCTGGTCATCCCGGACACCGCCAAGGAGAAGCCCCAGGAGGGCGAGGTCCTGGCCGTCGGTCCGGGCCGTGTCGACGACAACGGCAACCGCGTCCCGCTGGACGTGACGGTCGGCGACAAGGTCATCTACAGCAAGTACGGCGGCACCGAGGTCAAGTACGGCGGCGAGGACTACCTCGTCCTGTCCGCGCGCGACATCCTCGCCGTGGTGGTCTGAGCCACCCGCTGCACCGCGAAGCCCCGTGACCGTCCTGGTCACGGGGCTTCGTCGTGTCGTCGGCGAGTCGTCCTCGTCGCGCCGGTGGCGGGGAGTCGAGGGGAGAGAGCTGTCGGGGAGGGGTTGTCAGCCGCGCTGCGGTGTCAGACCGCGCTGCGGGCGCGCTCCGCGAGGATCGCGGCGCGCTCGTCCTCGCTCAGGCCGCCCCAGACGCCGTACGGCTCGCGCACGCGCAGCGACGCCTCGCGGCACTCCATCATCACGGGGCAGCTGTGGCAGATCGCCTTCGCCGCCTCGGCGCGACGCCGGCGGGTGGAGCCCCGCTCGCCCTCGGGGTGGAAGAACAACGTGTCGTCCGCGTCGCGGCACGAACCCTGGTACTGCCATTCCCAGAGTTCCATGACCGGACCGGGGAGCCTCGAGATCTCTGCCATGCCGAACAACGTACAAGCGTTGCACCAGTTGTTCAAGCCCTGGTCGCTGCGTCGCGTCGTCGGCATGCCTGCTGGTCGAAACGTTGCACGCTTTCGCGCCGTGGCATGCCGGATCGCGCCGAGGTGCGGGTGGCTCGGCCCGCGGCAGGATGGTGAAGCCTGCGGTGCTGGCACGACCGGGTGCCGCGGCGCGTTTGCGCACGAGGTGAACAAACCATGCACAGCGTCTGGCGCGCTGCAGGTCACGGTCTGGTGAGGCGGGTGGCGGGACCGGGAGGGGGTCGGCAGAATCGATGCATGACCTCCGTGCGGTCCGCCCCCGGTCCTGAGGGAGCCCGACCGACCATGACGTACAGCCCCGGCCTCGCCGTCGCCGTCGTCGCGCGTCGGCTCGGGGTCGCCCCTGCCACGCTGCGCACCTGGGACCGTCGGTACGGTCTCGGGCCGTCGGAGCACCGGGCGGGCTCGCACCGCCGGTACACCGACGACGACGTGGCGCGTCTCGTCATCATGCGTCGGCTCACGCTCGACGGCGTCGCGCCGTCCGACGCCGCGAGGGCGGCGCTCGAGGCGGACGGCGACGAGCTCGCCGCGCACCGCGGCACGGTGTCGTTCGACGTCGAGGCGGACGGCCACGACGACGGCGACGACGACCTCCGCGACGAGGACGCGGACGCGTCCGGCGTGGCGCCGGCACGACCGTTCCTGCGCGCCGTCCCCGGAGGGGAGCAGGACGGCGCGCCCGCACCGCGCGCCGTCGGCGTGCGCGACCCGCGCCCGACCGTCGTGTCGGACGTCGTCGACGCCGCGATCGCCTACGACCAGCGCACGTGCGACCGGCTCCTGCGCATCCCGTCCGGCGACGACCCGGCCGTGTGGTGGTCCGAGCTCGTCGAGCCCGCGCTCGAGCGCCTCGCCGAGCGCACGGTCCTCGCCGGGCCGGGCGAGGTGCCGGAGGTCGTCCTCGCCAACGCCACGCTGGGCGCCCTGCGCGAGCACACGCAGGCGCGCGAGGAGGCCGTCGTCGCGGCGGGCGGCCCGCCGCCGAACCACCCGAGCCGGATGCGGCGCATCGTCCTCGTCTTCGCGGCGCCGGACGAGCCCCTGCCGCTCGCGGCGCACGCGCTCGCGGCCTCGCTCGGCGCGCACGGCGCGATGGCGCGCATCGTCACCGGGCCGGCGAACGTCCACCGCACGCTCGAGCTCGTGACGATGGTCCGTCCCGCGGCGGTTGCGATGGTGACGACGCAGGCGCGCCCCGACCTCGGCATCATCCACGCCGCGTTCGAGGCCAATCCGGAGCTGCCCATGTTCGTCGGGCTCCCGAGCGACGACGTCGCCGGCGAGCTGCCGCTGGCCACGACCGTCCACCGGGTGCGCAGCTTCACGGGGCTGCTGCACGAGCTGCTCGCCGTCGTCCGCTGACCCGTCCGCCGGCGGCCCCGCCGGTCGGGACCGGCCGCCGGCCGTGCCCGGAGGAAGGGCTCGGGCGCGGCGTAGACTCGACGCGTGACCGTCTCGCCCGCGCCCTCCGGTTCCACGCCCGCCACGACGCCCGAGCACGACCCGTTCGGCTTCCTCGGGCTCACCTACGACGACGTGCTGCTCCAGCCCGGGTACTCGGACCTGGCGCCGTCGGAGATCGACACGACGACGCGCCTCACGCGCGAGATCTCCATCCGCGTGCCGCTCGTCTCGGCCGCGATGGACACGGTCACCGAGTCCCGGATGGCGATCGCGATGGCGCGCCAGGGCGGCATCGGCGTGCTGCACCGCAACCTGTCGATCGAGGACCAGGCGTACCAGGTGGACCTCGTCAAGCGCACGCAGACGGGCATCATCTCCAACCCGGTGACGATCGGCCCGGACGTGACGCTCGAGGAGCTCGACAAGAAGGCCGGCGAGTACCGCATCTCCGGTTTCCCCGTCCTCGACGGCGAGCAGCGCCTCGTCGGGATGGTCACCAACCGCGACCTGCGCTTCACGCCCGTCGCCGAGTGGGCCACGACCAAGGTCGACGAGGTCATGACGCGTCAGCCGCTCATCACGGGCCCGGCGGGCATCTCGCGCGAGGAGGCGAACGCGCTGCTGCGCAAGCACAAGCTCGAGCGCCTGCCGCTCGTCGACGCCGACGGCCGTCTGGCCGGGCTCATCACCGTCAAGGACTTCGTGAAGTCCGAGCAGTTCCCGCACGCGTCCAAGGACGGCCAGGGTCGTCTGCTCGTGGGCGCGGCGATCGGGTACTTCGGCGACGCGTGGGAGCGGGCAACGACGCTCATCGAGGCGGGTGTCGACGTGCTCGTCGCGGACACCGCGCACGGCAACGTGCGCATGCTCATCGACATGGTGCGCCGGCTCAAGACCGACCCGGCGACACGCGACGTCCAGGTGATCGGCGGGAACGTCGCGACGCGCGAGGGCGCCCAGGCGTTCGTCGACGCCGGCGCGGACGCGATCAAGGTCGGCGTCGGCCCCGGCTCGATCTGCACGACGCGCATCGTCACGGGCGTCGGCGTCCCGCAGGTGACCGCGGTCTACGAGGCGTCGCTCGCCGCCCGCCCCGCGGGCGTCCCGGTCATCGCCGACGGCGGCATGCGCCACTCGGGCGAGATCGGCAAGGCGATCGTCGCGGGCGCCGAGACCGTCATGCTCGGGTCCATGCTCGCCGGCACGGAGGAGTCGCCGGGCGAGACGATCCTCGTGAGCGGCAAGCAGTACAAGGCGTACCGCGGGATGGGCTCCATGGCGGCCATGTCCTCGCGCGGCAAGAAGTCGTACTCGAAGGACCGCTACTTCCAGGCCGAGGTCACGCGCGACGACATGATCGTCCCCGAGGGCATCGAGGGGCAGGTCCCGTACAAGGGCACCCTCCAGGCCGTCGCGCACCAGCTCGTCGGCGGGCTGCACCAGACGATGTTCTACGTGGGTGCGCGCACCGTCCCGGAGCTGCAGCAGAAGGGCCGCTTCATCCGGATCACGTCCGCGTCGCTCAAGGAGAGCCACCCGCACGACGTGCAGATCACGGCCGAGGCGCCGAACTACTCGGGCTTCTGACGACCTGAGGAGCGGTCCGACGGGACGGCACCACCCGTCCCGTCGGCCCGCCCCGTCGACCAGTCCCGGCGGTCGCCCTCAGGTGGTCATGACGCGGGTGTGCAGCGCCTGCACGGCGTAGCGGGCCGCCCAGAAGGCGCCGTGCTGCCAGGCGGAGATCTCCGACATCCAGTCGCCCGCGAAGTACACGTTCCCCGCGCCCTGCTGGAGCAGCTTGAAGCGGGACGACTGCGTGTCGGGGTACGCCCACGCGCCCTCGACGTAGGGCACCTTGTGCCACGCGATCGAGAAGGACGTCTCGAGCTCGGTGCGGTACTTCTCGCCGTGGATCTTCACGCCCTGCTCCACCGCGCGCAGCTCGCGCTGCCTCGGCGCCATGTCGGCGTAGGCCCGGGCGTTGACCCCGGTGTTGTAGTAGCCGACGACGAGGCCCTTGCGCTCCCCGTACCCGTACGACGGGTACCAGACGTGCGCGAGGTCCATGTCGGTCTCCGTGATCCCGCCGAAGATTCGGTGGTCGTCCTCCCAGAACCGGGACCGGTACTGCAGGCCGATCTTGCCGGCGGGCGCCCCGACGGCGAACTCCCCGAGCGCGGCGTCGACGTCCGGGCCCCAGTTCGTCGTCCAGCGGCGCATGAGCCCGGCCGGCGCCGTGACGACCGCGAAGTCGGCGTCGATCCGGCGCGTCCTGCCGTTGCGCGCCGTGTAGGTGACGGCGACTCCCCGGCTCGTGTTCTCGACGGCCGTGACAGGAGAGCTGAGCTGCACGTTCTGCTTGCCGACGGCGCGCACGAGGTACTCGGAGATGGTGTCCATGCCGCCCTTCGGCTGGAACATGAGCATCGACTGCTCCCAGTTGATCTCGAACGGGAAGTACATCCCGACCCGGGAGGCGAGCACCTCGGAGACGCTGCCCGGCCCCGGCAGCGGGGTGCCGTGCTCGTTCCACGCCGAGGGGTAGGTCGAGAAGCCGCGGTTGTTCCCGCCCTGGTAGGTGCCGTCCGCCTTGAGGGAGCCCCAGCTGCGCAAGAAAGCGCGTAGGTTCTCCTTGTCCGCGGCGGTCAGCCGCTGGTCGAGCGCACCCTGGTCGGTGGCGTAGCCCAGGAGCTCGGACGTGTACCCGAACACGTCCGCCTTGGCGGTGCGGTAGCGGACCGGGTTGCCGGGGGTCGCGCCCGAGCGCTCGTTGTAGAGGTAGGCGTCGGCGTTCGCGTTGGTGAACACCTCGTAGGGCACACCGAGCTCGCGCATGTAGTCCATCGTCACCATCCACTGGGCGATGCGACCCGCACCGGCGTTCATGTAGATGTTGCGGTCGAAGCGGGCCGTCTGCCGGACGCCGTCGACGTCGGTCTCGGAGTCGCCGCCCCGGATGGTCAGCGTGCGTCCGCCCGCGCGGTGGCGCGCCTCGAGGACCGTCACCCTGTAGCCGGCCTTCTGCAGCTCGTACGCCGTCGCCAGGCCCGCCGGCCCGGCACCGACGACCACCACCTTCTTGGCGGAGCGCCCGGTCAGGGTGAAGTCGCTCTTCGTCGGGGCGATCCAGGACTCGTTCCTCGGCTGCGCCGCCGCGGTCGGCGCCAGCCCGACGGCGCCCATCGTCGCGAACATCGCGCCGGCGCCGGAGGTGACGCCGACGGCCTGGAGGAAGCTTCGCCGGGAGACGCCGGCCGTGTTCTCGTCAGTGACCATGTGGCTTGGCCCTCTCGTGGTGAAAGGCCTGACGGACGACCTCCCCGGTCCTGCACGCCGGGCGCCGCCGTCAGCACCGGCACCGAACGTAGGGGCGCCGCGTCGCCGCCCGGCGTCGGGCGCGTTTCGCGAGGGTCACCGTCGGACGATCCTCGTAAACGTTCGGTTTCGGGACGTCCCGCGTGGCGGCCGCGGTACCGGCACCCGCACGTGGGGACGGGCGGGGGAGCGGTGGCCTGGCGACACGTGGGCGACACGGCGGTGAAACGACCGCGCGCTACGTTCCCCGCTCCGGTCCGCCCGGACCGGCGTCCCCGGGACACCGGGAACGCCCGTGCTCCCGCCTGGAGGCATCGTGAAGAACCGCACCAAGATCGCCGTCGCCGTCGTCCTCACCGCGGCCGTCGCCGTGCCCGGCACCGCCGTCGCCGCCGGCCGGCACTTCCAGCCCCGGCCCACCGAGGCGGTCTCCTTCGTCACCGGCGACACCGCGTCGATCGCGGACGGGGTGGCCTTCGGGAAGAACGTCGCCTGGTACAAGTCCTCGGGGCTCGGTCCGTCCGCCCTGAACAGGGCGCCGGGCGTCTCCGCGGAGGAGCGCTACGTCCCGACGGACGTCTTCCCCGGCGGGGTGCTCCCGGCGGGCGTGACGATCACCGAGGCGCAGGGCATCAACGTCCTCATGCGCATCGGCGAGAACCTCGAGCGTGCCGGGCTGTCGTACGACGACGTCGTCTCCATGCGGGTGTTCCTCCAGAACCCCGCGGGCGAGGAGAAGATGGACTTCGCCGGGTGGAACCGGGCCTACCGCCAGTTCTTCGCCAACACGAACCGGGCGACGGGCGAGCCGCTCGACGTCCAGCTCGGCTCGGCGACGACCGAGCCGATGGTGGTCAACCCGGCGAGGCCGTCGCGGTTCGCCCTGGAGATCGAGAACCTGCCCGTCGAGGGCTGGCTGGTGGAGGTCGAGGTCGACGCGGTCTACCAGCGTTGACGGGCGCGCCGGCGCGGCGGCCCTGTCCCCTCAGACGGGCCAGCGGCCGTCCGCGCCGGCGCCGACGTAGGGGCGCTCGCGCGTGCTCTCGTCCAGCTCGTCGACCCACCGGCGGTGCGCGCCGACCTGGTGGTCGTGCAGCGCCTCGAGGCCGGTCGCGGCGAGGTGGGGGTGCGCCCGGACGAGCGCGTCGAGCAGGTCGAGCGTGGCGAGCGCGTCGACCTCGGCCGCGTGGAGCGGCGCGGGCGTGAGCACCCCGTAGTGGTCGCACAGGTCCGCGAGCCGTCGCTTGCCGTCGCGCGCCGCGTCGGTGTCCCGGTCGAGCACGAGGGGGTCGAGGACGGGCCGGACGGGACGACCGAGCCGCTCGGGCAGCGTGGCGAGACCGTGGCGCGCGAGCTCGACGTCGAGCAGCGTGAGGTCGAACGCCGCGTTGTAGGCGACGACCGGCACGCCGGCCCGCTGGTGGGAGACGAGCAGCGACGCGATCTCCTCGAGCGCCGCGGCGGGCGCCTCGCCGTGGCCGACGGCGTGCGCGGTGGTGATGCCGTGGATCGCCGTCGCCTCGGGCGGGATCGCCGTGCCCGGGTCGAGCAGCCACGTCCGCACCGACGTGCCCGCCCGGTCGCGCAGCACGAGGGCCGCGGTGACGATGCGGTCGGTCTCCACGTCGAGGCCGGTGGTCTCCGTGTCGAACGCCACCAGGGGCCCGGTCGTCCAAATCATGGCGCCACCCTCGCAGGGGCCGCCCACACGCCGTCCGGCACGACGGCCTCGCCCGTCCGGCCGCCGGTAGGCTGGTCCGGTGAGCAACGACATCGAGATCGGACGTGGCAAGCGCGGGCGGCGCGCCTTCTCCTTCGACGACATCGCGGTCGTCCCGTCGCGGCGCACGCGCGACCCGGAGGAGGTCTCGGTCGGCTGGCAGATCGACGCCTACCACTTCGACCTCCCCATCCTCGCGGCGCCCATGGACTCGGTGATGAGCCCCGCGACGGCGGTCGCGCTCGGCAACCACGGAGGCCTCGGCGTCCTCGACCTCGAGGGCCTGTGGACGCGGTACGAGGACCCGGAGCCGCTGCTCGCGGAGATCGCGGCGCTCGAGCCGGACGTGGCGACGCGCCGCATGCAGGAGATCTACGCCGAGCCGATCAAGGCCGAGCTCATCACGCAGCGCCTCAAGGAGATCCGCGCGGCGGGCGTCACGGTGGCTGCGGCGCTCTCCCCGCAGCGCACGCAGGAGCACTACCAGACCGTCGTGGACGCGGGCGTCGACCTGTTCGTCATCCGCGGCACCACGGTGTCCGCGGAGCACGTGTCGGGCGTCGCCGAGCCGCTCAACCTCAAGCGCTTCATCTACGAGCTCGACGTCCCGGTGATCGTCGGCGGCGCGTCGACGTACACCGCGGCGCTGCACCTCATGCGCACGGGCGCGGCGGGCGTCCTCGTCGGGTTCGGCGGCGGCGCCGCGCACACCACGCGCGTGAGCCTGGGCATCCACGCGCCGATGGCGAGCGCGGTGGCGGACGTCGCGGCCGCGCGCCGGGACTACCTCGACGAGTCGGGCGGCCGGTACGTGCACGTCATCGCGGACGGCGGCGTCGGCCGCTCGGGTGACCTCGTCAAGGCCGTCGCGTGCGGCGCGGACGCGGTCATGCTCGGCGCCGCGCTCGCGCGCGCCGAGGAGGCGCCGGGCCGTGGCTGGCACTGGGGCTCGGAGGCGCACCACCCGCAGCTGCCGCGCGGTGAGCGCGTGAGCGTGGGCACCGCGGGCACGCTCGAGGAGATCCTCTTCGGCCCGGGCCGTCGCGCCGACGGCACGCTCAACCTCGTCGGTGCGCTGCGCCGGGCGATGGCCACGACGGGGTACTCGGACCTCAAGGAGTTCCAGCGCATCGAGGTCGTCGTCTCGCCGTACCAGCCGCGTTGACCCGGGCGATGCCCGGGCGGGCCGAGGCTCTCGAGGTCGGCGACGTCACCGACGCGGACGTGGAGGCCGTCGTCGCGCTGTGGCGCGCGTGCGACCTCACGCGCCCGTGGAACGACCCGTACCGCGACATCCAGGACGCGCGCCTGGGCGAGACGTCGACCGTCCTCGTCGCGCGCGCGGCCCGCGGGTCCGTGCCCGACGGCGGGACGTGGCGCCCGGGGGACGTGGTCGCCACCGCGATGGTCGGCGTCGACGGGCATCGCGGCTGGGTGTACTACCTCGCCGTGGACCCGCGTCATCAGGGGCGCGGTCTCGGTCGCGAGATGGTCGTCGCGGCCGAGGCGTGGCTCGCCGCGGCGGGCGCGCGGGCCGTGCGGCTCATGGTCCGCTCGACGAACGACGCCGTCCTCGGCTTCTACGAGCGCCTGGGGTACGTCGACCAGGAGTGGACCGTGCTCGGCCGCCGGCTCGGCGACGACTGACGTCGCGGCGGCGGGACGGGGAGCGGGGTGAGCGTGTCGTCCACGCGGTGGTGGCCCGACGTCGCCGAGCTCGCCGCGCTGGAGGCGGAGCACCGCGCGCGCGTGCGCGCCGCGGACCGGCTGGTCGCGGTCGCCGACCTGCTGCCGCCGGGCGGTGACCTCGACGACGTGGTCGCCGTACGCCTGCCGGACGGCTCGCGCGCGGCCGGCGTCGTCACCGACAGCGAGGTCGACGAGACCGCTCCCGCGGCGACGT